>JAFGXN010000075.1 GCA_016936615.1 Spirochaetales bacterium
ATTGTCATCAAGCAAGGCTTATGATATTCTGATAAAGGAAGGTTATATAGAAGAGGGTCAGGTCTATCTTGACGATTTAGAGCTGGTTCCTTCTGAAATTTTTTATACTATTTTCTGTCGTGGTGGTCTTCAAGCTGTGATTTGGCTTGCTGATACACTAGTTAGTGATGAGACTGAGGTCGTGGAGAGTATATTTTCTTGGAAAAAAGAATTTTTGCCCTTATTTTAGCTATTTTTACAATATTCTCTTTACAAGCAAATGCTGAAAGTCTTCTTAAGATTGAAGATTTTCTCAAATCATACGATGTCGAGTTTTTCTGGGATGATTTTAGGCAGGTTGGCTTGATACGAACAGGTTCACAGACTATCACCTTTAAGGCAGGTTTTGATTATTTCTTGTTAAATTACTCACAGAAGAGGTTCTGTGGAGGGATTACTCTTGATGGAGATGGTAGAATCCTTCTCTCTCAGGAAGCTCAAGGTAGCTTTTCGGAGATATTGCAGCCTTATAAGATAAATCCTAACGTGATGAAGATTGCTGCAATTGTGATAGATCCAGGTCATGGTGGCTTTGATTCAGGTGCAGTTTCCCCATTTGATGTGGGTGGTTCACGGCTTATGGAGAAAGATGTTGTACTTGCTATCTCTCTTCTACTTGATAAGAAATTGAAGGAGAAGTATCCTGAGAAGCGAATTGAGATGACTAGGTCGACTGATATCTTTATTGAGTTAGAAAAAAGGACAGAGATTGCAAACAATATAAAGATTAAGAAGAATGAGGCTATTATATTTATTTCAATCCACGCAAATGCATCTCCTTTTAGGCCTAATGCAGAAGGATTTGAGGTCTGGTGTAATCCTGAAGATAAGACTAAGAAAATGATGACTGAGGATATGAAAAAGGATATTCCAAAGCAGGCACTTTCAATTTTTGAGATGCTGTTGCAGGAAGAGATAAATACAGAGACTAAGATTTTAGCATCTAATATCTTGAAAGGGTTGGAAGATGCTCTTGGGGCAAATATTCCTAATAGGGGTCTCAAGGAAAATGACTGGGCTGTTGTTATGAATGCCCGTATGCCTGCTGTTTTGGTTGAGGTTGGGTTCTTGACACACAAAAAAGAGGCAGAAAGGTTAAAAAATAATCAATATTTAGAAAAACTTGCCGATGGAATATTTAAGGGTTTAGTAACTTTTGTTGATACCTTTGAATCGACTAACGGCTTTACTGGAGGACAAGTTGAGTAGAAAATTAAAACTTCTAATTTTAGGAATTGCAGTATTAGCATCTTTTATAATATCTTTATCAGTTTATTTGGTTAAAGAAAATGGTACTAATCAATATTTGATATTTTACCCTGCGTACACAGAAGGTGAAAACGATGTCATTGAGAAGAAAGAGGTTCCGAATTTAGATACGAAAGAAAAAGACATATATCAATTTATTGTATATTATTCATTTGGACCAAGTACAAGTACAGGGAAGCATCTTGAGGCAAGGGTCTTTTATCCTGAAGATATAAAACCTAGTTCTGTAGTCTTGAGAAAGAAGATTTTGTATATTGATTTTCCATATGAATTTGCTATAGAAATTGCTGAAAGTGATTATGAATTGAAGAGTTCTCTTGGATATATTGAAAAAAACATAAAGTATAATTTTAGCAGAATAAATAGTATTGTTTTTATGGTTGGTGGAAGGGTTGTGACTTTTCCTGAAGATGAGGCAACTGTTTCGGACGATGACGAGGTCAACGAGGCTTCAGAGTCAGTCCCAGTTGTAAATTAGGTATTATTTTTTTTCAAAATAAAAAAAAAGTATTTGTTTTGGGAAAAATGGTATAATATAAAATTAAAGGAACTTATAAAAGGGTTAGTTAATTTAGGAGGTTAACATGAAAAAAGTCTTCGTTACAGTCCTCATGTTTCTAGTAACATTCACAATGTTTGCGAGCCATGAAGCTGTTTTGATCGATTTTACAAAATTTGCAGCTGATACAGAAGACGGTCAGAACTCTGCTACACTTATCAATCTTGGCGACTATGTTGATTATAGTCTTAGTCCTGCTGATAAGCAGAAGTTGTTTTTGTCTTTTTCTATTGCAAATTGGCGAGTAGTTTTAGACCCAACAGCGAGAAACACTTACAGGGTGAATAAATCTCAGGTAAGAGAAGCTGTGTCTAAGGGCGGTATTGATACAGGTTTAGCTAGTGGTCCTGTTACAGTTGAAGATACAACAGTAATGGGTTTCAGAGCTATATTCCCAGATGATGCGAACGGTTATTATGCTGATATTACTCCTCCATCTGATATTCCTGTTTACTACAAGAATGAAGCTGGTGAGTTTATTTTTCAAGAAGGTCGAGGCGTAATAATGAACATAGGTTTTATTAAATCTGTTAGTGTTTCATTTAATGGAAGAAATTATCCTATGAATCTTGAGATTATCCTGATAAATCAGAATAGAGAATTGATGGTTATTCCAATGGGTGCTTTGGATTTCCTTGGATGGAAGAATTTGAGCTGGGTTAATCCTCAGTATGTTCAGGAAGCATATAACAGAGATGTTAATTTTGGTCCTGTATATCCTCAATCTATCCCATACTGGAAATTGCACTCTGTGAGAATTCGTAAGAATGCTCAATTCCCAGGTGGTAATTTCATCGGTTATATCAAAGATATCAAGGTTGTTTATGATCAAGCAGTTGTGGCACCATACAGAAATATCGATGATGAAGAGGTATGGCAGATACGAGAAGAAGAAGGCATGTTTAATACTGAGTTTGAGCTTAGAAAGCTAGCAAGGCAACGTGTTAAATTATTTTTAGAAGAAAATCGAATGAATCAGGGAGAATAATTTTTTTTCTGATTTATTTCTTGACTTTGCAATAAAATTGAGGGATTATTAATATTAAGATGAGTGATTATCTAGATCCAAACAACGAAGAATTATTAAACGACTTTTTTGAAGAGGCACAGCTCCAGATAGATCTATTAGAGCAGAACATATTAGTTCTCGAAGATAGATATGATGATAAGGATGCTGTTGATGAATTATTTAGGGCTGCTCATACTCTCAAAGGCGCTGCTGCGACGGTACAGATGAATGAGTTAGCTGAATTTACCCACTCTTTAGAAGATGTCTTAGATATGGTTAGAAGTGGTGACATTGTGGTTGATGAACAAGGTGTAGATGTATTTTTATCTGCAATAGATATTATCAAGGCAATGATTGAGTCTAGAGAGGAAGGCAATGTCTATCAAGATTCTGATATCGCTGATGTGAAGAAAGATCTTGTTATGATAATGAAAGGTAATTTTTCTAAACCTGCTACTAAATCTGCTAAAACTACTCAGGTTGCAGCTTCAAAACCTGCAAAAATCCCTCAAGCAAAGGCTTTACCTACAGCTAGTAAGCAACAAACTCGAATAACTGATGAGTATGAATACCTTGAGTTATTTGAGATTGGTGGTAAAGATAAGACTATTTATGAAATAATTGTAAAATTTAACGAAGATACTCTTATGAATACTGTTGGCGGTATTCAGGTTTATACAATATTAAAACGTGTAGGAACTGTCTTAAAGACAGAGCCTGATTTTGAAGATTTAAATGAAGATATCTTTCATCCAGAAGTTATCTATTACATAGCCTCTACTGAGGATCTTGATGTGATAGAGGATCAGTTAGATATCTCAGATGTTATTACATCAAGTGAAATCTTAGTTTTAGAAAAGGATGGATTCCCAGCTGATCAAGATGATGGTTATAATTCTGGGGCTGAAGTCTTTGAAAGTGATGACGAGGTTGAAGAGGTTTTTCAAGATGATGATGAGACTGATGAGACTCCAGTTGTAGCTGTCAAGAAGAAGTCAGAGCCTAAGGCACCTAAGGCTGCGAAGGTTTCTACCTCAATCTTGAGGGTTGAATCAAGAAGAATAGACAATCTACTGAACATGGTTAGTGAGTCTGTAATAAATAAGTCAACGATAAATAGAATTAGTACTGATTTAGCTGAGACATTAGCTGAAATTCAGACTTTTTCTTCTAATTTTGAATACGAGCTACGATCTTTTGTTGATACAATTCCTGATTTGCTTAGGCAATTAGATGGTTCTGCTAATCAGAAAGATTTGTTAGCAAAATATAGAGATAGATTTGATGGTATATTTTCAGAATTGCATCTTTATGAGAATAACTTTAAGAAAAATATCACAGATTTAAAGAATACTGCTCAGAAATTATCGATAAATACTGGTAATCTTCAGGAAGGAATCATGAAGATTCGAATGGTTCCTGTTTCTAATATTTTTTCTCGATTCCCAAGGCTTGTACGTGATTTATCACACTCCTTGAGCAAGAAAGTTAATTTAGTTTTAGAAGGTGAAGATACAGAGTTAGATAAATCTGTAATAGAGGATCTCCTTGATCCGCTAATTCACTGTGTCAGAAATTCTGTTGACCACGGAATTGAGCAGCCTGATGTTAGAAGGTCTGCTGGTAAGCCAGATGAAGGTACTGTTGTGTTGAAGGCATCCAATGAAGGTAGTATGATTATTATCGAAATTGTTGATGATGGTGCAGGTATCAATAAGGAAAGAGTTAAGAGAAAGGCGATTGAGAAGGGGCTGATAAAGCCAGATGTCTCAATTTCAGATAATGATGTATATAATTTGTTGTTTCTTCCTGGATTTTCTACTGCAGATAATGTTACAGATGTTTCTGGTCGTGGCGTTGGAATGGATGTTGTTAAGACTCAGATTGAGAAGTTAAAAGGTTCTATTACTGTTACTTCAACAGAAGGTCAGGGAACTAAGTTTTCAATTAGATTGCCATTAACACTCTCTATTATACAAGGTCTTCTGGTTAAGGTTGGATCTGAGATTTATTCAATTCCTGTAACAAATGTTGTTGATAGCCATAGAGTAAGTCCTGGAGATATAAACTTTGTTGATAATTATGAAGTTTTCAATGTTCGAGAAGAGGTTATCTTTGTTGTCAGATTGCATAAGTTGTTTAATATTCCTTCATACGAAGAGTCAACACATAAGTATATTGTTATTGTTAGTAGCGGTGATAAGAAGATGGGATTAGTCGTAGATGCTTTGATTGGTGAGGAAGATGTTGTAATCAAGCCACTTAAGGATGATTTTTCTAATACGCCTGGTATTGCTGGCGCTACTATTCTTGGAGATGGTAAGGTCTCCTTGATTGTGGATGTTTCAAGATTGTTAGAGCTTGGTGCTACAAAGCATATGGAAAGTAAGAGAGAGATGGAAACTAAGTTGAATGTTTAGAGGGATTTAATTATGGGTGATTTTGTGGATGTAAAAGATGATTATGATTATGATGAAAGCTCTAATCTGCAACAGCAACAAGTAGATGAAAACCGGCTTTTTGCTGATTTTAAAATGGTTACTTTTTCTCTTGGTGGTAAAGAATATGGCGTTGATATTATGCGTGTAAAAGAAATTTCTAAGGTAAAAGATTTTACACATGTTCCTAATGCTTCTCCATATGTAAGAGGTGTCTATAATCTTCGTGGAGAGATTATCTCTGTGATAGATTTGAGACTTATGTTCAATCTCGAGCCATTGAAGAGGGAAGATGGACTAGAAAATATGATAGTGGTTAACCATGAAGATCATGTCTCTGGTATTGTTGTCGATTCAATTGATAGGGTTGTTGCTGTTAGTAGTAAGACTATTCAGGATCCGCATCCAATTTTTTCCAATATAAATATAAGCTTTATGAAGGGTGTTGTAGAATTTAATGAGCAGCTCTATGTTATTTTGAATATGGATAGGATTATGCGTAAGAAGGTTAGTGTTCAGGAAAATAAGGCGGTAATTTCAAATACTGCTGATTCATTTTCTATGGGGATGCAACCTTTTGCTAAACCTTTAAGTAATTCTAATATGAGTTATGGTTCAGAAAATTTTTATCAAGAGCCACCTCGTCCTGTCGCAAGAGCCCAAGCTCCATCGAGACCGGTTCAAGAGGTTCAGGCAAGGCCTGCACCTGTCAAGAAGGTTGAAGAAGCTCCTCAAGTACGTTATGAGAGAAGAGCTGAGCCAGAAGTTGCACGTGCTCGTGGGGGATTGCTTCGCAGAGCAGAGACTGTAGATGCGGTTCCTGTTTCCGCGCCTGTTGTAGAGCCAGAGCCTGTTCAATCTAATAATAGCTCGCAGTTGCGTGACAAGATTGTAGATCTGTTGAGTTCTAAGTCTGAAGTAATTGTGTCAGGTGTAAATAAAGATTGGATAGATGCTAGAGCAGATGTGTATGCAAAAAAAGGCTTAGGCGCTAAAGATATTACAGATGTAGATGAATTCTTGACTGGATTTTTTTCTGCCTCTACAGATAAACTGTGGGATGATGATTTGGTTGATTCTTTGATCAAAAGTATGTCTCATATCTCTTCGGAGAGTATTTATGCTTGGAATCCTGGATGTAATCAAGGATATGAGGCTTATTCTGTTATTACAGCCTTGAAAGAAGCCTTTCCATCGAATATAATTAAACTGTGGGCAAATGATGTGGATCTAATAAATGTATCGATGGCACCGACTCTAAGTTTTTCTGATGATGAGGTTTCTTCGATATATAAAGACTATATGCATGAAGAAAAGTCAGGATTACGCTTCACTCCTGAAATAAGTAATTTGATACTTTTCGAATATCATGATATAATACATGAGAATCCTTACCCACCGATGGATTTAATTGTAGCGAGGGATTTGCTGAGCTTTATTGAAGAGAGTAGCCAAGCTAAGGTTTTGGCTGATTTTGAGAAATTGCTTAAGCCAGGTGGATTGTTGGTATTGGGGGATAATGAGAAAATTTCTTCAATAGTTTTGAAAAAAGTGGAAAATGAATATTTAAATATATATAAAAAAGATGTATAGTAAAAGGAGCGGACGATGAGGGTTGAATATATTAATCCGTTTGTTGAAGCAGCTTTCAAAATCATTGGTCAGGTAATTGATCAAGATGCGACACGCGGGAAATTGTACTTGAAATCAGTTTCTCAGCCTGTCTTAGGGGTTGCAGTGATTGTGGGTCTTGCAGGCGATGTTGAGGGTAGAGTCCTTTTTGACATGAGTGAAGAAACAGCCTTAGCGGTTGCTTCAGCAATGAATGGAGAGAAGTTAACTCAAATGAATCAGCTAGTCAAAGAGACTATTATGGAATTGGCTAACATGATAACAGCAAGTGCTGTAACTAAGTTACAGGATCTTGGGTTTTCATTTGATTTAACCCCACCTGCAATTTTTACAGGTGTAGATATGGAGATATCTAATAATGGCGTTGAGGCTTTAATTGTCCCAATGGAGATATCTCAGGGTAAATTAGAAATAAATGTAGCAATTAGAGAGCGCATATAGGGGGGAGCGTGAAATCAAAAACCGATTTTCCGAATATTAATCAGAAAAAAGCAGAAGGCATGAGTCCTGATGGAGTACCTTTTAGAGTACTTGTTGTTGATGATTCAATGTTTGTGACAAAGCAAATTACTCAAATTTTAAATAGTGAGGGTTTTGAGGTCGTAGCAACCGCATGTGATGGTGGCGAGGGCGTCGAAAAATATAAAGAGCTTTATCCAAACCTTGATCTAGTAACTATGGATATTACTATGCCTAAGATGGATGGTGTTACTGCATTAGAGAAGATTATTGAATTTGATGCAGATGCAAAGGTTATTATGATCTCTGCACTAGGAAAACAAGACCTTGTGAAGAAGTCTTTGCTATTAGGTGCAAAAAACTATATAGTAAAACCGCTAGATCGTAAAAAAGTTTTAGAAAGGCTCTTGATGGCTTTGAAATAATCTGATATAGTAAATGTGTCGGGGCGGCTAGCTCAGTTGGTTAGAGTACATGCTCGACACGCATGGGGTCGCTGGTTCGAATCCTGCGCCGCCCACTTTTAATTGCTTATATAGTAATAATTTAGATGACTGCCTGTTTTTGGTGGTCATTTTTTTTTGCTCTCGTGTGTACTGGATTGTGTACTGGATGTGTACGCAATTATTTAAGAAATGATTGTTAAAACTTCTGGTGAATTATTCTAGGATAATGTATAATTTTTTTATAAAAAATAGGAGAAGTTTATGAGAATGAATGAGACACAGCTAGTTTGTATTGCTAGGTTTGTTGCAAGAAAAGGTGAGGAAGATTTGTTGATTGAAAATTTACATCGACTGATTGAGTTGACGCATCAGGAGGGTGGGTGTATTCGTTATGAGTTGAATCAGTCGATTGATAATCCTGAGGAGATTACTTTTATTGAGAAGTGGTATGATCAGGTGACTTTTGATGCTCATTGTGCGAAGGATTATATTGTTGATTTTTTCAAGGGAGGAAATCCGGATCATGTTGAGTCTTTTGATGTGTCGTTGCATAAAGAGATTCTGGCGTAGGATTTTGAAAATCTATTAAAATAATACAGGTGGCATAGGTTGTAATATCTATGCTTTTTTTGTGTTTTTCCAGTTAATGCCTTCGCCGGCGGGGATGGTCTGGGTGGCTTTGCGGCCTAGCATGCGGTGGAGTTGGTCTTCGGTGATGCCGGGGCTGTGGTTGGTTTCGGCGCGCAAGAAGGAGCCGCTGGCGGTCGTTATGGTTGCGCCGCGGGGGATCTCTCGTGTCGCAACAAGGGATCGGTTTGTGGTGGGGTAGATCTTCTTCTCGGATGGAGTGAGCCGTTTTCTGCTGGAGCCGAGGATGCGGTTGATTCTGGTGCGGCCGAATTCACGACGCAGCTGCCTGATTGCTTCGGGTGGGGTCTTGCTGTCGAGGGAACGAATTTTTTCGACAAGTTGGCTGAATTTCTGCGGGGTGAGGGCTATTTTGTCGTCAAGGCCGTCTGTGTCGTTTGACAGTGTTAGGTGCTTCTCTATGACGGTTGCGCCTAGTGCTACTGAGAGTGCTGGTATTAGCCACGGGTGGGTGCTGTGGTCGGATATTCCTGTGGCAACGTTGAATTTGTGGGATAGTCGTTTGAGAACTCGCAGATTGAACTCATGTTCTGCTGCCGGGTATGAGGTTACGCACTGCATTATGCAATCAGGGCTTCGGTTTAGAGAATTTAGAAATATTATGGCCTTTGCTATGTCTTTGTCTGTAGAAACGCCTGTGGATAGGATTATGGGGCTCTCAGATGCTTTTTCTAGAAGGGAGTAGTAGTTGAGCTCGGGCGAGGCTATCTTGATTTTCGTAGCACCGGATTGGCGTGCTAGTTCAAGTGATTTTGTGCCGAAGACTGAGAAGAGTATATCTATCTCGTGTTGATTGCAGATTTCGACAAGCTTCTGGTAAAATTCACTCTCTTGTTCGACCTTCTTGAAGCTGTCGTAGATGTCGATCTTGCCTCCAGGTAGGTTGATTTTGCCAACCTCTCTGTGGACAATCTCATCAGCAAAGACGATTTGGAACTTCGCACAATCTGCGCCACTTTTCTTTGCTGCGGCAATCAATTGCTCAGCTTTGTCAATTTTGCCACTGTGCGCAGTTCCAATTTCAGCAATAATGTAGATTTTTCCTATCTGCTTTCTCTTCTTATTGCTTGAAAATCGCATTATTTCTTCGCTATTCTGTCAAACCCGGTGTAAGGTTGCAATTGCTTTGGTATGAGAATTGAACCGTCTTCCTGTTGGAAATTTTCCATAACAGCTATAATCGCACGTGAAGTTGCAACTGCTGTTCCGTTTAGCATATGTAAAAATTCTTTAGTCTCTTTGTCTTTGTACTTGATTCCGAGTCGTCTTGATTGGTAGTCTGTGCAGTTTGAAGTAGATGTAACCTCTCCCCAGTCTCCGCTCTCTCCACGACCAGGCATCCACGCCTCTAGGTCATACTTTCTGTAAGCAGGTGCGCCTAAGTCTCCAGTACATGTATCTACAACTCGGTAAGGGATCTCCAATCCTTGAAAAATTTCCTCTTCAATCTCTCTCAATTTCTCGTGCATTGCATCTGACTCTTCAGGTCGGCAGAATACAAACATCTCCACCTTTGTGAATTGGTGAACTCGGTAAAGACCTTTTGAGTATTGACCAGCAGCGCCAGCCTCTTTTCTGAAACAGTGAGAAAGACCTGCGAATTTGATCGGAAGATCGTTTGCGTCGACCATTGTCTTTGATAGATATCCACCTAGAGTAATTTCAGCTGTTCCAACAAGACACATTCCAGTATCCTCAACTGTGTAGATATTGCTTTCTGCACCTCGTGGATTGAATCCAATACCTTGAAGGATCTCTTCCTTTGCCAGGTCTGGAGTGATAACTGGGGTGAAGCCTTTTGCTTGTAGCTTGTCCATTGTGTATCTGATTAGGGCAAGTTCAAGAAAAACTGCCTGGTTCTTCAAGTAATAAAATTTGGGTCCTGTGACCTTTGTTGCAGTGTCAAAATCGATTATGTCCAGATCCTGTCCTAGTTGAACATGGTCTTTGGGCTTGAAGTTAAATTTCGGTACTTCTCCCCACTGGCTTATCTGCAGGTTGTCTTTGTCTTCCTTGCCTACAGGAGCATCTGGATGCGCCATGTTGGGAATCCGAGAGGCCTCATCGTCAAGTTTTTGAGAAACTTCATTAAGCGTAGCCTCTTTCTCTGCGATTGTATCTTTTAGCCCTTTTCCTTCTTCGATAAGAGCTTGTCTCTCTTCGTTTGTAAGCTTTGACTTCATTTTAGCGGCATTTTCATTTCTCTGCTTTCTGATAGCCTCAACCTCTTGTAGTAATTCATTCTTTTTCTCGTAAAGACTAAGAACAAGGTCTACATCAACATTCATAAATCTGTTTTTTATATTTTCTTTTACTTCTTCGATATTTTCTCTTACAAATTTTAAGTCTAGCATTTCTCTCTCCAATTTTGCTTTTGTCTAATAATAAATAAAAAAAAGGATTTTATCCATATGAAAATAATCTTCTTTTGCTATTTTTCAAATATTTTAACTAAATTTATCCTTATAAATACATTCAAACTACTTGACCTAAAAGGCTATGATTTGCATAATATGTTAATGTACGATTTTTTTAGAGGAGATCAATATGCCTTGTGGAAAGAAAAAGAAGCGCAAGAAGATTGCTAAGCATAAAAGAAAGAAAAAGCGAAGAGCTAATAGACATAAGAAAAAGAAATAGTTCTATTTTTTGATTTATGCGGGAGGTATGATGTCCCTTGAATATACTATTCTATCAAAAATTAATGATCCGCAAGACCTGAAAGCTCTTAAATCTAAAGAGTTGAAGGTTCTTGCAGCAGAAATTCGCGAGAGAATTATAGATGTAGTCAGTAAAAACGGGGGACATCTTGCCTCTAATCTTGGTGTAGTAGAATTAGCTATTGCGCTACACAAAATTTATGACTCCCCGCACGATGCTATCGTGTGGGATGTGGGTCATCAATGTTATCCTCACAAAATTCTAACTGGGCGTAACGCCTCAATGGATAATATTCGTCAGAAAGACGGAATCTCAGGTTTTCCTAAACGAACAGAATCTCTTCACGATGTATTTGACACTGGTCACTCTTCCACTTCTATCTCAGCTGCCTTGGGTATTCTTGCAGGGAAAAAGTTGACTGGAGATAAGGGTAAGGCTTTGGCCGTGATTGGTGATGGATCTATGACTGGTGGAATGGCTTTTGAAGCCTTGAATCACGCTGGTTATTTGAAGAATGATTTGGTCGTTGTCTTAAATGATAATAATATGTCTATCAGTCCAAATGTTGGTGCTCTATCTTCTCGCCCATATCTTGGTTATATCTCTAGTTTGATTTCTCGTTTTACTATTTCACGTGCATACACTGCTTGGAAGAAAATTTTTGAGTATTCTATATATAAAATTCCCTTTATTGGTCCTTTTTGGAAGAATTTAACGAAACGTATTAAAAAAGGATTTAAGGCTTTGTTATTGAAGGAGAATATCTTTAGTGATTTAGGCTTTGAGTATGTAGGACCGATAAATGGCCATAATCTTAAGTTGCTTGAGAAGGTCTTTAGACGTGTCAAGAGATTAGACACGCCAGTTGTTGTTCATGTCAGAACAGTCAAAGGGCGAGGTTATGAGTATGCGGAAGGCGATCCGACAATGTACCACGGAGTTTCTCCTTTTAGCATTGTCGATGGTAAATTCGATAAAAAAAGTTCATTAACATATACTGAGGCATTTTCAGCATTTTTGCTTGAATTTGCATCAAAAAATCAGAATATTACAGCGATTACTGCTGCTATGGGGCCTGGAACTGGGCTAAGCAGCTTTCAAGCTCGGTATCCAAAGAGATTTTTTGATGTGGGTATTGCGGAGCAGCATGCTGTAACCTTTGCTGGTGGTCTTGCTGTCGCTGGTATGCGTCCTGTTGTAGCAATCTATTCTACTTTTATGCAACGTGCGGTTGATCAGCTTATACATGATGTTGCAATTCCTTGCCTCCCGGTTATGTTTGTTGCTAGCCGTGCTGGTCTTGTGGATGGAGATGGAGAGACTCATCAAGGTGTCTTTGATGTTGCTATGTTTAGGTCTGTTCCTAACATGACAATTTTGGCTCCGGCTGGTGGTTCTGAGCTTGGGCTTATGATGGAATATTGTTTGACGATTTTTTCTCCATCTTATATACGTTTGCCTAAGTCGTTGTGTTCTTTTTCATCGCTTTTGAATAAGCCAGTTGAGAGAGGTCGTGGGATTTTTATACATAAGAAAAACAGTGATACACTGCTTGTCGTTGTTGGTGGTGTCTTCGAGATTGTTGAAGATGCTGGAAATATGCTTGGTAGAGAGGGGATTGTTACAGATGTTTATAATCAGCGATTTATCAAGCCGGTAGATGAGGCTCATCTCTTTAGCGTTTTGTCTTCGTACAAGCATGTTGTTCTGGCAGAAGATGCTAGCGAGATTGCTGGCTTCGGTGAGTATGTTGCATCGTTTATCGAGCGTAAAAAGATAACTGTAAATTATCACTATTTCAGCTGTGGCGATTTCTTTCCGCCGCAGGCGACTCGAAGCGAGTTGTTTGAGATGAATGGAATAACTGCGGAGAATATCTGTGAAAAGGTTAAGGAATTCATCTCATAGATTGTTGATTTTCATGAAGTGGAAGGCTGGTTCCTCGTAGGGATGAGCCTTTTTTAATGCCTCAACGACCTGTTCAATCTTATCGTCATCGCAGACTAGCTCAATCTTGTACTCTTTTACCCGCTTTACCTTTCCCTTCTTGCCGATAAATGGGTTTGAATCTTCTTTTCCAAGGAATTGACCTCTTCCGGGACTCTCCCAAGCGCAGGCAGAGTAGTTTCCGATCCTTCCCCCACCAGCCTCAAAGATTGCTGATTTCACTTTTTCCTTAAACTTCTTTGGAACATACAGGGCTATATAAAACATTTTTCACCTTTTTATAGAATTTCTCGGTTTTTGAGAATTTCTTCTGCATATTTTGCAACCTCAGATTGAACATATCTCTGATATTTTTCTACGTTTCTGCATTTGATAGGTTTCTGGAAGAACTCGCTGGTCTTGATAATCTCAATCGCGCAAAAATCATCCACCTTGGAGATCTCGGCTAGATTTTCGAGGAATTTCAATGATTCTGAGTTGTCGATATATTTTGCTGTAATTAGCTTCTTCGATGTGTGGTCGAACTCCATCTTTGATTTTTCTAGCATGGAAAAAGCTAAATCCTCTGGGTCGCGTTTATCTTCGAAGAAGTTGAGTAAGGTAATCTGGGGCTGATCCTGGAAGGCCTTTGTCAAGAAGCTTTCGACTATCTCTGTCTCTACTTGGGGGTTCTCGCTGGTAAAATCCTTGTTCAAATCTACATTATTTATGTTATTCGAAGTGTTTTGCTCCATCCCAGTTGGATTTGTTGTGTGTATGATAAAAAACTCATTCTCTTTGTAGTTTAACTTTCTCTTGTTTTTTTTAAGAAAAATATTAAGTGCCTCATCTCCAAAGAAGCCATCTCCGGAATTTATCCATATCAGGCTGTGTTTTGGCTTCTTCGTAATTGCTGGGATGTGCAGGATGTCGATGTAGGTCTTCCCGTGGATAGGGAATGAGAAAAGGGTAGTGTCCTTTGAAAATTTTTTCATTTTTTCCATATGTGAAAAAAATCTTTTTCTTGAATCATTATAACTTTTTAAATTTGACATTTTTACTCCTAAAATCTTAAAAAAAATTAAGATTGTAATACTTTTGCTAAAAATTCCTTTGTTCTCTCCTGACTAGGCGAGGAGAATAGTATATCTGGGCTATTCTCTTCAAGTATAATTCCATTGTCCATGAATAGAACCTTGTCGCTAACATCTTTTGCAAAGCCCATCTCATGGGTTACAATCATCATTGTCATTCCAGTGTGTGCAAGGCTCTTGATGACAGCTAGAACATCTCCGACCATCTCAGGATCAAGCGCTGATGTCGGCTCATCAAAGAGCATTATCTCAGGATGCATCGCAAGTGCACGCGCAATTGCTACTCTCTGCTTTTGTCCTCCAGAGAGTTTGCTTGGAAAAACATCAGCCTTATCAAGCAATCCAACCTTGTTCAGAAGTTCGATAGCTGTCTCAGTCGCTAACGCCTTGCTCTCTCTCTTTATCTTCATTGGCGCGAGAGTGATATTGTCAATTACTTTCATATGCGGGAAAAGGTTGAAATTTTGGAATACCATTCCTGTCTTTTGGCGTAATTTGTTGATGTTGTATTTCTTGTCGGTAGTACACTCTCCATCGATGAAGATTTCACCTGAGTTAGGCCTCTCTAGTAGATTTATGCATCTAAGAAAGGTTGATTTTCCCGATCCTGAGGGACCGATGATGCTGACAACTTCACCTTTTTTTATTTGAGCATTAACCCCAGTGAGGACTTCTAATTTTCCGAAATATTTATGCAAATCTTTAACTTCTATCATTGTGGTTGAGTCTCCTTTCTAGCAGGTGCAAGAGTCCTGAGAGTGTAAGTGTAATTGTTAGATAGATTAATGCCGCTGTTATCAATGGAATTGTCGCATTGTATGTTGTGCTTCGTAGCATATCAGCCCGTCTCATAAGATCGACACCACCGATAAAGCCTAAGATCGAGGTCTCTTTCAAGAGTACAATGAATTCATTTCCTAGCGCAGGTAGGATATTCTTGACAGCCTGAGGCATTATAATAAAGCTCATTGTCTGTGTGTGGTTGAGTCCGAGAGATCTTCCAGCTTCCATCTGCCCTTTGTCCACAGCTTGAATACCTGAGCGGATAATCTCTGCAATATATGCGCTACTATTTATTCCGAATGCTATGCAGCCAATTACAGTCTTATCAATATTAACTGATGCAAAGATAATAAAATATATTATCATCAGTTGTACAACCGCAGGTGTTCCACGAATTATTGATATATAGATGACTGCTGGGGTCTTAATTAGCTTGTGTGACGATAACTTCATTAGTGCAAGTCCAATTCCTAAGACCATACCAATTATTAGAGCTGCAAATGTGACAGTTAGTGTAGTTCCAAGTCCTCTAAGTAGAAAGATAATCCCCATAGGCTCGTTGTTTGAGCCCTGGGTAAATAGGACCTCTTTTATTTGTATAAAAATTCCTGATGCAAGTAAGTTCAATATTTTTTCCTATTTCATAAATTCTTCGACAAGATTGTTGTATTTTCCGTCAGCAAAAAGTCGTTCAATTGTCTTGTTAATTGATTTAAGTAGCTCTTCGTTTCCTTTTTTTATAGCAATTCCGTAGAATTCAGCCTCGAAATCGATTGGGGCTTGGAATAATTCTGGGTTTTTTGCTAGGAAAAATTTTGCTGGTTGTATATCGATGATTACTGCATCGATTCTTCCAGTCTTCAGCTCCATGATGGCTTCAAGTCCGCTGTTAAAGGCGACTACGTTATTAGATATTGTTTTAGCTGCAATTTCGCCACTTGTTCCAAGTTGAACACCAATCTTCTTGCCTGTGAGATCCTCTTTGGTCTTGATAGATGTGTTTACGACAATTACTGCTTGTGTTGCTTCGTAGTATGGAGATGAAAAATCAACATTTTTCTTTCTCTCTTCAGTGATAGTCATACCTGCAATCGCTAAATCTATTTTGCCAGCCTTTAATGCAGGAAGAAGTCCATCAAACTTCATATTTTCAATCTTTAACTCTTTGCCAAGATCCTTTGCGATCTCCCTTGCAATTTCAACATCGAATCCTATAACCTCAGTTCCAGATTCTCCTCCGACATATTCAAATGGAGGGAATTCTGCATTTGTTCCCATGTAGAGATATTTGTCTCTGTCCATTTTTGAGCATGAAAAGGCAATAGTTGCGACGCAGATTGTTAAGATAAATTTTTTCATAAAAACTCCTTATATTTAAAAAACAATGATAACATATTTAACTATAGTTTAAGAATATTAATTTTACAAAAAAATCTATTTTTTCTTAAAAATTTGCCTTATATAGAAAAAAATCTAGTTTGCCACCCTTTTTTACAGTATAATGTGGTATGAAAATTATTTTTGCGGTAGATTCTTTTAAAAATGCTGCCACTTCGCGGGAGATAAATGGTGCCTTGATTCGGGGGTTTGAACAGGTTCTCGATGGGGAGTTTATCTCAATTCCAATCTCGGATGGTGGTGAGGGTTTGATAGACTCTTTGAGGAGTGATGACTTTACAGAATATTCTGTGAAGGTTCTAGACCCTATCGGGCGCGAGATTTCTGCTTCGTATATTGGGGCTAGAGATTATGCGATAATTGAGATGGCTCGTAGTTCTGGGCTTCAATTGCTCAAGCGAAGTGAGTATAATCCTTTGCTGGCTAGCAGTTATGGAACTGGACAGGTTTTTTTAGATGCAGTTTCGCGTGGTTTTAAGCGGATTCTTTTGGGGATTGGCGGTAGTGCTACTTGCGATTGTGGAATGGGGTTTGCGAGTGCTCTGGGGTATCGATTTTTTGATAAAAATGGTGAAGAGCTGGTAGCTTGTGGCGAGAATATGGTTCGGGTAGCAGGTATAGATTCTTCTAATCTTCGGTGTGATTTTTCCGGGGTGGAGGTGAATGTTGCTTGTGATGTAGAGAATCCTCTTTTCGGAGCAAACGGAGCCTCATATGTCTACTCTCCGCAGAAGGGGGCAGATCCTCAGATGGTGGAGAGGTTAGATCAAGGGCTTAGGGTATTTGCTGAGGTTGTGGAGAGGGATCTGGGTGTGTCGCTGGGTGAGGCTGAGTCCCGTGGGTTCGGGGCTGCAGGTGGGCTTGGTGCTGGTTTGTATGCTTTTGTTGGCGGGAAATTAATGCGTGGGATTGATGCGGTGCTGGATACGCTGGACTTCGGCGGGGTTGTTGCTGGGGCAGATCTGGTTATCACTGGCGAGGGGGGATTGGATTTTCAGTCAAGCCAGGGCAAGGTTGTTAGTGGTGTTGTAAAAAGAGCAAGGTTGCTTGGTGTTCCTGTCATCGCAGTGGTTGGTGGGGATTTTTTGACAACTGCTGATTATGATATGTTAGGTCTGGATGCAGTATTTTCCATACAGGATAGGCCTATGAGTCTGGAAGAATCAATTAGCAAAACAATTTTGCTATTAGAAAAAATCTCTCTTTCTGTTGCTAGAACTATTGGAATCTTCTATAATATTAGATAGATTTGTAACATTTTTAAATGTAGATTATCAGGAGTATATATGAAAAAAAAGGGTTTAAGCCTTGTTGCGTTGAGTTCTTTAGTGCCTATTGTTACAGGGATTGCGGTGGGAATTATTTTTCCATTTATATTGCAATTTCTTGTCGATTATAAATCAGGTCTAACTCATGTCATTGTTATAATTATTTGTCCAATTGCTGGAATTATTGTAGGTCTTGTTGCTGTGCTTACTTCGAATAAGATTTATTTGAAAAGTATTAAGAAGGTTGATTCTGAGATTAGGGTTGTCTCTGAGCTTGATGGGGATTTGACAGCGAGGCTTGAGATAAACTCTCGAGATTCAATTGGGCGAATGGCAGATAGACTCAACACCTTTATTGAGAATTTGCAGAGTATTATCTCTGAGATTCAGAAGGCTTCGAAGCGAGGGAACTTATTTGGAAAGGATATGAACTCCCTCTCAGAACAATCTATACGGTCGTTGGATACTGTATCAAAGAAGTTGGAGATTATTACTTACAACATTAAAGATCTAAACGACAGTATAAATACCTCGTCGGTTGCAGTCTCAAATATTAGTACTGATATTGCTAAGCTTTTGGAGCGGGTTGAAGAGCAGAATTCTGCAATTCAATCTACTTCAGCTGCGATTGAGGAGATTGCTGCTAGCGCCTCAAATGTTGCAAATATTACTCAGAAGAGGGCTAAATCTGCTGAAGGTTTGATGGAGTTGACTATCTCTGGTGGAGATAAGGTTAAGGATACGATAAAGTGGATAACCTCGGTTGAGGATAATGCTAGAAATATTTTGGCAATGATCTCGATTATAAATAAAATTGCGACTGATACTAATCTTCTGGCAATGAATGCTTCGATTGAGGCTGCTCATGCAGGTCAGGCTGGTAAGGGATTTGCGGTTGTTGCTGATGAGATCAGAAAGCTCTCTGATGATACCCGAATAAATGCTAAGAATATTGCAGATAACTTGAAGACTACGCTAGAGAGTGTAGAGAGTGCATCTAAGGTCAGTGACGAGAGTGGAGATTTGTTCTCGAAGATTCAGACTGAGGTTGACAATGTTTCAAAGAGTTTCTATGAAATTAATACAAGTATGCAGGAGCTTAATTATGGTGAGAATGAGATTCTGCAGGCTGTCTCTACCTTGAATGAGTCTTCGCATGATATAACTCGTGCTTTTGATTCTGTTAAGAAAGAGGCGGTTGAGATAGATAAGACTATTGCTGATGTTAAGAAGTTAGCGCAGAATACCTTCGGACAGGTGCTTGAGATTGAGACGTTGAAGGATAGGCTTAATGATGATGTTCTTAAGACTTCGGCTATCATGTCTAAGATTCTGATAAGCATGGAACAGACTGATAGGATTCTTAGTTTTTTTAAGACTGGAAAAAAAGATAATCAAGATCTAAACCTTAGTTCTTCTGTCCTTTGGTCAGAGATTATGGCTGTTAATATTGAAGATATTGACGATCAGCACAAACACCTTGTGGAGATCATTAACAGATTGTTTAATGCTATAATAAGCAAAGATTCTGAGCATGATTTGGATTCTATTTTTGTTGAGTTAAAGGATTATGTTTATACACATTTTAAGTTTGAGGAGACCCTGATGCAAAAGTCTGGATATCCAGGATTGATTGAACATCAGAAGATCCACCGGAACTTCGAACAGGGAACAAATCTTCTGTATGAGGAGTACAAACAGAACGGGCCTACCGCAGAACTTCTGCTCAAGCTTCAGAATGATCTGCTTGGTTGGTTGATAAATCATATATTACATGTTGATAGAAAGGCTGGTCTATTTATAAATGATTTTTTGAATAAGCAAAAAAGAAATAGATTAAATTAGCATAAAAAAAGGGGCTTCCGCTTGGGAGCCCCTTAAATATTCTCTAGTATTAAAGTCCAAAGACCTTCTCAACCATTCCTGTACTCCAGAAAATTGTATAAAGAGTAACTAGAATAGCCATTACTGCAACTGCTACGATATTAAACTTAGCACTTGTCTTGAAGAATGTTCTTGAAAGAGTGATTCCTTTCGCATCATCCTTAGCCTTTCCTTCTATTAGAGATACAACTACGATAATCGCAGCTACAACAAAGAAAGACATCATCATCTGGTGCATGAATGGAGCAAATACATAGTCTTCTTTTGCAATTTTCATGAATCCCATAGTTGGAAGCTTGAACAAGAATGCAACAGGAAGAGCTGCTATAGCACCAGCAATTGCTCCCTTAGTTGTTGTCTTCTTCCAGAATAGACCAAGCATAAATATTGCTAGGATTCCTGGGCTGAATAGACCAGTGTATTCTTGAATGTATTGAAAAACTTGTCCGCTTTTTTCTAGAAGGCGTGCTAGTGGAATTGCAATAATCAGAGCTACTAAAGCTGAAATTCTTCCTACGTTTACAAGTTTCTTTTGTGAAGCATTTTTGTCTATGTACGGTTTATAGATATCCATAGTGAAGATTGTTGATGTCGAGTTAAGCATTGAAGCAAGAGATGAAACAATAGCTGCCATTAAGGCTGCAAATGCAAGACCTCTAAGGCCAGTTGGGAGAAAGTTTACAAGTTTTCCATATGCAGAGTCTGCATTAACCATATCTGTTGCTTTTTTTCCTGCATATTCGGCTAGAATGTTTGCTTCTGTTCCAGTTAGTTCTTCGTTGTTAGTGAGAGCCCAAGCTTCTTTGCTAATAGAAAGAGTTCCGTTATCGATTAATGTATCAATTTCAGCTTTATTTTTTAGAAGATTTGAAACATATTCTTTTCCCTCTTTTTCCATCGCAACAATGTATGGGTCATTTGATAATATATCAGATTGTACAGTTCCTGAGATAGCCATAGAAATGTTTGGATTATTTGGATCTAACTGTGGATTTGTAAAAAGAACATATGCTGCAATCCCTGGGATAACAACGATTATAGGAATAATTAACTTAATGATAGCTGCAAATGCGATACCTTTCTGTGACTCTTTAAGACTCTTTGCTGCAAAAGTTCTTTGAATAATATACTGGTTAAATCCCCAGTAGTATAGATTCGCAACCCACATACCACCAAGAAGAACAGCAATGCTTGGAAGGTCAAAATAGTTCTGGTTAAGAGTTTTTACGCCATCTACTTCTATATATTTAGAGTGTATCATTCCAAGGTGGCTAGATGCTTCACTTCCAATATTTGCAATTCCAGCAACCATGTTGCCATCGCCAACTCTTGAGAGAGCAATTACAGTTGTTATTACTCCTCCTAGTGTTAAGAAGGCTACCTGTATTGCATCTGTCCATGCTACTGCTGATAGACCACCCCATAGAGAGTAGGCAGCTGCGAATAATGCAAGAGCAGCTATTCCAGCCATAAGAGGAAAGCTTTCTGCTCCAATAATGTTTTTCATTGCAAGAGCACCAAGATATAGAACTGAGGTCAAGTTTACAAATACAAATAGACATAACCAGAATATTGCAAGGATAGTCTTTAGTGTAGTATTGAACCTTACTTCTATAAATTCTGGAATGGTGTATATCTTTTTTTCAATGAAGATAGGAAGAAAATATTTTCCTACAATAATAAGGGTTAATGCTGCCATCCACTCGTATGATGCAATTGCAAGACCAATCTTGAATCCTGATCCTGACATACCTACAAACTGCTCAGCTGAGATATTTGCAGCAATCAAAGATGCTCCAATTGCCCACCAAGGAAGAGATTTACCAGCGAGGAAGTAATCTTCAGTTCCTCTCTCTTTACCTGATTTCATTCTAGATGCGAATAGCCCTAGACCAACGATTAGTAATGCATATATAACAACAATTACTATATCTAATGGACTTAATGTCCTTTCTGAAATGCTTGCTGTAGCCTCTTCTGTAACAAGTGCTGTTGCATTGATATCATTACTATCAGTCATGATAACAGTTTCTGCAAAAACAGATACTTGAACAGAAAAGAAAGCAAGTATACATAAAATACTTAACTTCTTTTTCATTTGAAAGTCTCCTGGAATTTAAATTTCTTAAATGATAACAGTAATATGGGCTTACGTCAATAAAATTAGTTGTAATCATTATCGGATTATTGTTTTTTTGTTAAAAAGCTATTAGTCCTAGGTATTTTAATCTTTTCTTAATTTCACTATTTTACAAAAAAGTGAAAAAATAATTACACAAACTCCTAATCTTGTGTTATATTAAATATATAGAATATTTGATTATTCTTATTAAGTTTTTTATATTTAGAACTATAAGAGGTTTTGTTATGATGAAAATTAAGATTTATAGATCATTTGGTAAAAGATTAATTTCAAAAGTTGTATTGAAGGTTCTTGGTAATGCTGTTGAGGCTACATCAAAGGTAGATAAGAATATTTATCACGAGTTAGAGGGATATAAAGAGGGGTGTGTTGTCGGGCTTAAGGCCTATCCTGCAGGAAAGACAATGTTCTTAATCAAAGAAGATGGGGTTTTTCGATATAAAGGAACAAAAGGTGACTATATTGCTGATTATTTGATAGTTTTTAAGAGCCTTGATGATTCTGTTCCTGTATTTCTCGGATTTAAGAGTATTGAGGCAGCATATCTTGAACATAGATTTGTTCTTGAGGGTGATTTGATGACCTCGCTTGGGATATTACGGGCTTTAGGCTGTGTTGAGGCCTATCTTTTTCCAAAATTCATGTTGAAAAAATTATTTATTAAGGTTCCTAAGATTTATAATTTAAAAATTGTTGGCTTAGTTAAGACAGTTAATACATTATTTAAGAATTGGAGGGTTGTATGAGAATTCCAGATTATTTCGAGTTTCATAATTCCGTAAAGTTACTTTCAGGGTTTAAGGCTATATCGCATATACCTTTTGAGTTGAAAAATTTAAATTCCGAGAGACCATTGATTTTGACAGATCAAACAATAAAGAAGTTGGGTTTGGCTGATAAGGTTTTAAATGCCTTTGATGGATCTGGGATAGTTCCTGTGGCTATCTTTGATGATATTCCCGCGGATGCACCACTTAATAAGATAAATGAGGTTGCGAAGTTTTATCGTGATAATAATTGTGATTCGTTGATTGCTGTTGGCGGAGGATCTGTAATTGATTCTGCGAAGGGAGTAAATATTTTGGTATCGTCAGATTCTGATAATCTGATGGATTTTGTTGGATTAGATAAGGTTTCGGGCAAGCTTCGCCCATTTATAGCTGTTCCAACTACTTCAGGCACTGGTTCTGAGGCGACACTTGTAGCTGTCATCACAGATACTGAACGACACATTAAGATGGAATTTATCTCGTATAACATGCTACCTGATGTGGCAGTCTTAGATCCTGAGATGACTGAGAGTCTTCCCCCTCATATTACTGCTGCTACTGGGATGGATGCTCTTGTTCATGCAATTGAGGCTTACTCTGGACGACAGAAGAATCCAATAAGCGATGTTCATGCTAGTGCTGCGATTAAGATTATAGCTGAGAATTTAATTCCTGTAGTAAAAAATGGCAGGGATAAGAAGGCTAGATTGGCAATGGCAAATGCCTCGTTTATGGCTGGGGCTGCCTTTTCTAACTCGATGGTCTCTTTGACACATGCTATTGGACATGCTGTGGGTGCTGTCTCTCATGTTCCTCACGGTGTAGCAATGAGTATTCTTCTTCCATGGTGCATGAAGCATAATTTGAAGATGGCTGAGAGCTCATATGCTGAAGTTTTAACTTTTTTAAAAAAAATAGAGGATGTTGTCGCTCTTTCAGAGAAGGAGAGGGCTCAAGCTTGTATCAATTATATAGAAGATCTTTTAGTTGAGCTTAATAAGATCTGCAAGTTGCCAGTCAAGCTTGGTGATGCTGGTGTTAAAAAGGAAGATTTTGATGAAATTGTTGCGCGTGCAATAAATGATGGGGCAGTTGTTCCTAATCCAGAGTTTGTAGACGAGACAATAATTAAAGAAATATTAGAAAAGGCCTTTTAGTCTTTACATATTCATATTTCTATATTATATTTTCTATATGTAGTTATATGAGGAGGAGAGTATGAAAGGAAAAAAGATATGGTTTTTGGTTGTGGGATTTGTGCTTTCATTTAGTATTGTTAGTGCGAATACAACTCCAGATGGGTGGATAGATGA
Organism: Spirochaetales bacterium; assembly: GCA_016936615.1. Taxonomy (GTDB): domain Bacteria; phylum Spirochaetota; class Spirochaetia; order JAFGXN01; family JAFGXN01; genus JAFGXN01. Next base: position 23,740 of record JAFGXN010000075.1, read on the forward strand.
TTTTCAGGTTGCAGTCGAGAAGGCTCAATCTGAAAATAAGAATATTTTAATAAATTTTACTGGTTCTGATTGGTGTAAGTGGTGTAAGAATCTTTGGAGTGAGGTTTTTTCTAAGGAAAAATTCAAAGAGTATGCTGAGGAAAATCTTGTCTTATTGTATCTAGATTTTCCAAGATACAATAAGATTTCGAGTAAACTAGAGAAGCAGAATGACTTTTTGTTTAATACTTTCCCTGTGAGAGGTTATCCAACAGTATTTTTGCTAGAACCAAATTTGAATTTATTACTGATAACTGGTTATAAATCAGGTGGTCCTTCTAATTATGTTAAGCATCTTGAGGAAGATAGGATTGAAAAGACACTTACCAAGAAAAACGGTAAGACACCACAGCAGCAGCTAGAGGAGTTTAGATTGGATGTTGTTGGTAAGGTTAATGCTTTTTTTAAGATGGAGTTAAAATAATTTCGAAAGGCCTATGTTTTGTAGGCCTTTTTTATTTGACGTACAAAAAATTTGCTTTATACTTATAATGGAGGTAAAAATGTGTTATAATATAATTGCTATAAAGATTGGTAGGCGTGAGAAAGACGCTGCTGATGTTCAGGCTTTGTTGACGAGTTTTGGTTGTAATATAAAGGTTCGTTTAGGTCTGCATGATATTCCGGCAGATTCTTGCTCTCCTTCGGGTTTGATATTGCTTGAAGTAAGTGCAGATGAATCTGAAATAAATGGGTTTGTAGATAAATTGAATAGCTTCGAGTCTGTTACTGCAAAATATCTTTCAATCTAGTTGTCATTTGGTGAGCTTTCTAATCAGTCGCATTTGGTAGAGATTGGCAAAATATTAAGAAATTTTAATATAATGAATTAATAAATTTGCCAAATTTTAATTATTGGTTTACAATAAAATATTGATAAAAATCTCAGGGGGTCGTTTTTATGAAAAAAATAGGAGTAGTAAGTTTAATTTTTCTACTAACTTTTCTTAATGTCTTTGCTGGACGTGGAGCTGAACATGAAATCACAAATGTTGATGATTCTGCAAAAGGTTTCACGCAGGGCTTGTTTGACTATTACAAGGCAAAGGATGCTAATTTTAAGGTGGGGACTGGTATCTACGATATTACAGGTCCTACAGCAGAATCGCATATGAGTGGATATGCTATGGTAGAGCAGATGGCTGCGGGTCTTCATGGTCGTTTGTGGGCGAGGACTTTTATTATTGAGGATAGTTCTGGAAAGAGAGTTGTCTATTGTGTCAATGAAGGAGCATGGATTGCTCAGGCTGCCAAGACTGAGATTATGCGACGACTTGCTTTGAGAAATTTAAGAGATGAGGATGGAAATCTTTTCCCTTTGAGAGATGCACAAGGAAATCCTCTGTATACTGATGAAAATGTGATTATATCAGCTTCTCACTCACATGCAGCGCTTGCTGGTAACTCTCATTATACAATGTTGAATTTTACTGGTGGCGGTTATAATGATCAGGTCTTTCAGGCTACTGTAGAGGGAATTGTTCAATCTATAATCCGAGCTCATAAGAATATTCAACCAGCTGTAGTAGAATTTTCTACTGGTTTGGTTAATAAGGAATTTAATGTAACTTATAATAGATCTATTGAACCTTTTTTGAAAAACCCTGAAATTATTGCTAAAGATTATCCTGCTGCAGAAGAGGTAGAGGCTTGGACTGATGAAGAGGTTATGGAGCTAAAGCTTTCTGAAGATGTTGTTGATAAGACTATGTATATGTTTAAGTTTGTTAATCCTGAGAGCGGAAGACCTTTGGGTTTGTTGAGTTGGTTTGCAGTTCATCCTACTAGTCTTTCAAATTCGAACTTGTATGTCTCAGCTGATAATTTAGGTTATGCTGCCTTGACTATCGAGCAAATTATGGGAACAGACTATAATTCTAGAGATACATTTGTTGCAGCATTTGCACAAGGGGCTGTTGGTGATTCTTGTAATCTTGCAGCAACTGATGATTTGGATGCTATGCTAGTCTCTCCTGAAGCCTTGACTCCGGTCAAAGAGGCCTTGAGGAAATATGATGACTACAATAGAAGAGAGTTTGAGTATCTTGATTATGTTGGAAGAAGAATTGGCCAGAGAGCTGTTGAGATATTTTCTGAGAAAGGAAAGCAGCTAGAGGGGAAAATAAATTTTGCACACTCATTCTTAGACTTGTCGAGGGTCTTTGTTGATAATGAACATGCATATCGACCAGATGTATATCAGCCAAGAACTTGGCCTGGTGCTACTGGTTACAGTATGGCTGCTGGTGCTGAGAACGGGCCAAGCTTTGTTGCTGGATTTTATGAAGGCTTTTTATATAATCATCCTGATCATAAGCCTGTTGGTTATGTCGAGTTTATGAGGAAACTTTTGGGTCCTCTTAAGTCTGATAGAGAGAAAGATTTGGCTTTGATTGAGGTTCTTTCTAGGTCAGATGAGCTTCAGGAAGCTCAAGCACCTAAGGCTATTCTATTTGCGGTTGGAGAGGCAAACCCTCCATGGGCGCCTCAGGTGCTACCTCTTCAGATGTTTTCTATAGGTGATGTTGCTATAATTGGATTTGCTCATGAGGTTACTACTGTTGCTGCTGCTAGGCTGAGAAATCAAGCCTTAGAGTCTTTTAAGAAGAATAATATTAAGATAAAGGATTGTATTATCTCTAGTGCATCTAACTCTTATTCACACTATATGACAACTCCTCAGGAGTATGAGTTGCAGCATTATGAGGGCGGTTGTACTCAGTTTGGTGTGAACCAGCTAGGAGCTTACTTGCAAGAGACAGATAGGTTGATTGCTAAGATGTCTCAGAATTTATCTGGAGTACAACCTGGTGATCCAATGTGGATTGTTCCAAGTGTTCCAGATATTTCTAATCATTTGTGGACAACTTTTTCTCAGCCACCTAGGTCTCTCTCTCCAGCTGGAAGAAAATTTGGAGAACTCGCAAATTCTTCAGATAAAAGGTATGGTTTGAAAGAACAGTATAAGGTTGGGGATTTACTGGAGGTAGAGTTTGTTGGTTCTCATTTGAAGAATGATCTTAGAACTATGGACTCATATTTTGATATTCAGAGAATGAATAACAAGACAGGAAAGTGGTATACTGTTAGAACTGATAAAGACTCTGACACCAAGTTTAAGTGGGTGAAGAATACTGCCGCAAATAATTCTGTTATTGTAAAGTGGGCACTACCAGTTGAAGCAACTCCAGGAATATACAGAATAATTCATAAGGGTTCTTATAGAGATAATTCTAAGACTACTGTACCTTTTTCTTTTATCTCTCCAGAGTTTAAGATTGTAGATGATGAAAGCCTAAAGATTAAAGGTGAGTTGGAGGCTGATCTCGAGAAGGGTGAATTTGAACTTGATCTTAAAGATGATGTAACCTTTAAGAATATTGTAATTAGATTTTTGCCTGATGAGAGCGGAACTGTTACTGGAGGATATTTAAAGGTTGGGGATTCTAAGATCTATGTTGGAGCCTTTGATCCAAATGGTGAGGCTAAGGTTATTAAGCTTATTCCAACTACAGCTGATGAGATTGAATTTGAGGTTTTGTCTAAATCATCTGATGGATACTCTCCTATGATTTCTGAATTTTACGTTTACTAATATTTTATGGGGTGCTTAATTCTAGCACCCCTTTTTCTTGCTTATTTAAAAAAATTAAATTATTATGGGTGTATGAAAAGAAAAAGTTTAATATTTTTTGTATTTTTGTTGTTAATTTCAGCTAAGATTACTTACGATGTTCCTCCACAAGATCCATACTCTGTGGATATCTCTAATTTGTCGGTAGATCCGACTAGCTTTTACTATGTCAAATCTTTTGATTTCATGAGAAGTTGTGCGATTGAGGAGTATGTCCTTATTTATTATCAGATTGTTAATAATTTTTCTCTTTATAATTCATACTTTGATTTACCTACGTTGTCTGAGTTTTTCAAGGACTTTCCTGAAAAGCCTAAGGTGCTCGAGATAAAACGTGGATCAGTTGTTCAAGAGTATTCAAATGCTATTGTATACTCGTATCCTGACAGCGAGGGTGCGACAATTACTGTCTTTGATGATGGTCAATATTCTATCGATTTTGCTGATGGTTCTAGCTTTGTCTTTTCACTTACTGGTTATTATTACCTAGATTCCTCTGGTTCGGAGGTTTATGCAGGTTCAGATGAGGGGCAGTGGTACCGAGTTCTTGTCGATGGGGTAAAATTTGAGAAGAACTTTGAGTCGAGGGCAATTTATTTTGATGATATGTCGATTCTTCGTATTGCAGATGGTGAAAAATTCCAGTATCAAGTAAGCTTGGATGCGGAGATGATTACTATATTTGTGGATGATGATGCACTTTCCCTAAATTATCAACAGAGTAATGGGGTTACAATCTCTCTGCAAGATAAGATTCTATCGCTAAAGTATGGGAGCTTTTTGATTACGCTGACTGATAGTCATGAGCGCTCGCTTGCACGTATCTTGCAGGATGAGTCGCTTTCGCTGATGGAGTATACATTTCCAAGTGGTGTCACCCTTCGGAACCTAGCTAAGCTTCCAGCATATTCTGAGATCTCATCGCAGTGGGTTAGTGTGTATCGAAGAAGAAGCTTTTCTGGTCTGGATATTTTGTATACTGAGCAATCGGAGGGTAGGGTCGCGCAGATTGATGGGGCTAAGGTTAAGCAGGTGTATAATCATGTGTTAGGGCAGTATCGGCTACCTCTCTTTTCGAAGAGGTTGGTAATTATTCCTGATTCGCTTGAAGAGTATGTCAAGATTGCAGCAAATACTCCTGGCTTTAAGATGAATTGGTTGCCTGCGGGTTATCAGTATCTTGGATTTATTGTCTTGTGGCCTTTTTCTGTTCCAATCTTTGATAGTGAGGACGATCAAGATTTTTACTATGATACTCAGATCTATCCATTGCTTGCTCACGAATTATCTCATCTTGTGTTGCATTCTCATGTCGGGTTCCTTACACATATTCCTACATGGCTAGATGAGGGATTAGCTGTCTATATGGAGAGCACTTTTGCTAGTGAAGATGATTATTATGTTCAGGAGTTCAGAGCTGCTAGCTTGTCTGGAGAGTTGCCTGAACTTAGTTCGTTAGTTAAGTTGTCGTTATTTGAGTTTCCTCCAAGGGAGGCGGCTATTCGTTACGCTGTCTCTTATTTATTAGTGAAAAAGTTGCTTGAAACCCATTCTGTGGCTGATTTAGTTGAATTTGCGAAGAAGTTCACAGATGAAGGAACAGAATATACATTAGATTATAATTTTTCTAAGCATGATAGTGAATTTTTGAATTTGTTTGGAAGAAGTTTTGATAGCCTATTAGATGATGTAATCGAAGATTTTAATCTCTAAAATTTGCATTATCTCCATTATTGCCTTATCATTATTAGTGGAGGGAATATGGAGCAGCTAAAGAAAAAAGATAATCTTGAAGCAGATTTGTTGAGGTTAGAGAAGCAGATAATTTCCTTTTTCAAGGGGTTGAATGTTGAGAATACCTCCTTTCCAGAAGGGATTGTTGGACCCAAATTTAATTATTCTAATAATCTTAGTAAGCGTAAGGAAAAGATTCGTTCAAAGCTTATATTTGATCTTAAGAAGCTTGAGCTAGAATTTTTTAATCTATACTCGAAATTTCCAGATACTCTTGAGCGTGAGATTCAGGATTGCTTTGCTCTTCTTCTTGGAAGGTTGGCATTGAGACCAGATTGGATTTTACAAAAGGATAATAGAAAGAATCTGGATATAATTCGGGATGATTTTAAATTCTTGTATAATCTTGTAGACTCTCTGGGTTCTAATTTTGAAATGAACCATTATCTGCTTATAGTTCCTGATGTTGATACATTGATAAACATCGAAGACTTTCATGTGTTTGAGAGGCTTGTAGGTAAGAATTTAGCAATTGTTGCTATTATGAAGAGTGTGATGGATGATATTCATGATGTGTCTCAAATGTATCTTGATGAGGAGACAACTGCTAAGGCTCAGCGGGTGTTAGAGCGGTTAAATGATGCAAATCTTAATGAAAGTTACAATAATCTAACTTTTTCATTTGTTGAGGATTTCAAGCTCAAGGCTATGCCTGCAAGATGGTTGGATTTTCATAACGATGAAGATGTGTTGCTTGCTGATATTCTTGAGCTTTCTAAGAGTTATTCATCCGCATTCGTTGTCCTTATGTCGTCAAATATTGATATTCAAAATAAGGCTGAGTTGTTGAAGATTCCATTTCTAGATGCTAGTAGTCGTGAGTCGCTTCATCTTGGGTTGGATATTGTTAAGGATATAGATTTCACTGATAGCCCTTGATTAAGAGCTATCAGTTGTTAATTATTAGAATGGGTAGTCGCCCATAAATTCGTCGTCTTCTTCGACCTTTGGTGCCATTAGTATATTTAGTATTGGCATAAGCTCCATATCTTTTGCTGATATTATATATTTGCCATCTTTTTCAGATACCATGGGATTTTCCTTTAGTTGAGCAAATTGTGGTTCAAGCTCTTTCTGTAATATTTCTATGCTCATATCAAATGAGTTAAGAAAGATGGATGAAAATGTCTTAAGGTCTGGTGTTATCTCTGCTGAGGCTGTTGTCTTGAGTAGATTGGATTCTATCGTAAAATTGTTTAGTAGAATCTTTTTCATATTTGCATCTAGATCTATAACTATTGAGTTAAATTCTAAAGGCAGCATTGCGAAGAGGGCAGCTTGCTGCATATCTGTTATTTCTGGCTCGCCTTCGCTGGTTATTTTCATTCCCTTTAGAGAGAGACTCATGTCGATTGAGAAATCTTCGAGTGGCATCTCTGATTCATTAAGTTCTAGAAATAGCTTGATCTTGGATTTTCCAGTACCAGATGTGATTGTGAAATTGTCAAGCAAAGTGTATTCTACGCTATTTTTTGCAACGGTTTTAAGATCTAGATTGATCTTCTGCAGCTTCTCGAATGGTTCTATGGTATCTCGGAATTCTAAAGCGATATCACCACTCATTGTTGAGTTAGCTTCCTGAACAAGGATCTTCTTTAGATTAAGCTTCTGAGATGCAGGATCTGATTCTACCAGAACATTGAATTTATCAACTATAGGAGTATTCCCATCAAGGTATTTCTCAAGAAAATTTAGAACTTCTGCATAATTTTGACTTGTAAGAGGATTACCCTCTGATAGTCCAGAGAGTTCGTCTTTCTTACTCTGGTCTAGTTTCACCTTCAGGTCTTTGAGCTTTAGTTCAATTGCTATTTTATTTGCAAGAAGTTTCTCTGGTTCTACAACCTCTCCGATTGTCTGGAAGTTCATCTCTCCATCGAATTTAAGTGATATTTTTTCTAGAAAAAGAAAATTCTTGATATCTTTGTCTGCGACTTTGAGTTTCTCAGCAATAAATGTAAAACCTTCTATCTCTGGAATCTGATTTAAGTCAGACTGTGAGAATTTCTTGTAATCGGATGAGCTTAAATCTATAGTTAGCTTCTCCGCTGATAGAGTGTTCTCCTCTTGTTTTTCATCATTTTTTATTACAATGTTCAAGTTCTTGAATGTAATATTTGATAGAAAAGGGTTAGATCTAACTTCTCCATAGCTTATCGCCATGTTATCCATTTGAGGCTGAAGTAGACTTAGCGTCTGTGTCATTTTCTTCTCGGCTGCATCAGATGCAAACTCAAGACTTACAAAGTATCCAGCTAGCACTGCAAGTATTATTACAAGTGTTAGTGGAACAAATACGTATTTAGCTTTCATTTTTTCTCCATTTTTTTATAATCTTACTATATTCTATTATGAATTTATGTGGAATGCAAGAATATTTTGAGTTTCCAAAAAATCATCATTATCGTGAATTTATTTCGTTTGACACAATCGAGAATAAAAGATAAATTAGAGTATACTATTTATGGAGGGTAAAATGAATTATTTTAATACACTGCCTTTGAGATTGCAGTTAGAGCAACTTGGTAAATGCAGATTTATGGATAAAAGTGAATTCAACGGTGTTGAAAAGTTGAAGGGAAAAAAGATTGTTATTATTGGGTGTGGTGCTCAGGGATTAAATCAGGGATTGAATCTTCGAGATAGCGGTCTTGATGTCTCTTATGCTTTGAGAGCTGAGGCAATTCAGGAGAAAAGATTATCTTATCAGAAGGCAACTTCTAATAATTTTACAGTAGGAACATTTGAAGAGTTGATTCCATCTGCTGATTTAGTTGCGAATTTAACTCCAGATAAGCAGCATACTCCTGTTGTTAATGCAGTTATGCCGCTTATGAAGAAAGGTTCTACGCTTCTGTATTCTCACGGATTTAATATTGTCGAAGAGGGAATGCAGGTTCGAAAAGATATTACTGTCGTGATGGTTGCTCCAAAATCTCCTGGAACTGAGGTTCGAGAAGAGTATAAGAGGGGTTTTGGGGTTCCAACTCTAATCGCTGTTCATAGAGAAAATGATCCAAATGGTGATGGTTGGGATATTGCTAAGGCTTACTGTTGCGGTACTGGTGGAGATAGGGCAGGTGTTCTTGAATCTTCATTTGTTGCTGAGGTTAAGTCTGACCTTATGGGTGAGCAGACTATTCTTTGTGGAATGCTTCAGGCTGGCTCTCTTCTCTGTTTTGATAAGATGGTTGCTGAGGGAATGGATGCTGGTTATGCCTCAAAGTTGATTCAGTATGGTTGGGAGACTGTAACTGAGGCCTTGAAACATGGTGGAATCACTAATATGATGGATAGACTCTCTAATCCTGCTAAGATTAAGGCTTACGAGCTTTCTGCGCAGATGAAAGAGATTTTAGCGCCACTTTTTCAGAAACATATGGATGATATTATGTCTGGTCACTTCTCTTCTACAATGATGGAAGATTGGGCTAATAATGACAAGAATCTTCTTGGTTGGAGAGCTGAGACTAATGAGACTGCTTTTGAGAAACAGCCTGCAGCTGACACAAAGATTTCTGAACAAGAGTATTTTGACAATGGTATCTTGATGGTTGCTATGGTTAAGGCTGGTGTTGAGCTTGCATTTGAGACTATGGTTGCAGCTGGAATCAAGGCTGAGTCAGCATATTATGAGTCTCTACACGAGGTTCCTTTAATTGCTAATACTATTGCTAGAAAGAAGCTTTATGAGATGAATGTTGTTATCTCTGATACTGCTGAGTATGGTTGTTACCTATTTGCAAATGCTTGTGTTCCAATGCTTAAAGATTTTATGTCAAATGTTAAAACTGATGTTATTGGAAAGGGTATTGCTACTAAGGATAATGGAGTTGATAATGCTACATTGATTAAGATAAATGATGAGCTTAGATACCATCCCGTTGAGGTTGTTGGAAAGAAGTTGCGAGGTTATATGACTGCTATGAAGCAGATTAGCCTTGGTTAATAATTTCATATAACCGAGACCCGAAGCCAGAGATTGGTTTCGGGTTTTTTTATTTTTTTTCTAAAAAAAAAGTCTCAAGACAGTGCCTTGAGACCTTTGATTATCTAGTCTGAGCTAGTTTATCAGCCTTTTTTACTAATTTTGTGTGCCATTTAAGTATAGCCTTCTCATCTTCAATATTCGTTGTCTTGAAATCAACCATGACTCTGAATACTGGTTCTGTGCCTGAACCTCTCATCCACATGTAGGCCTTAAACTCACCATTCTCATCTCTAAAAAGAATTTTGAAACCGCCACGCTCTAATCCGCTTCGGTATTGTGATCCCATTCCGTGCTTCTCATGTATTCCCTCGTAGTTAATGACTTTATATGTGTAAAAATTGTATTTTTTCCTAAGCTTTGCCTTCTCTTCTTCCCACTCTTCGAGAAATACCTCTTCGTAGGCAGCCTTTAACTTCGCATGGTCCATTGTCTTGATGTCGACCTTTGCATCATTCTCGTAAGCACTTGTTGTGATATATTTAGGTAGTGTTGCAAGCATATTCTTGATAGAGAAATCTTCTTTATAAAGATCCATCTGGTTAGATCTTGAACACCATATCTCGAATAGGCCTTTGGTCTCTGGAGTCGATTTGAGTACCATGAGCTTCAGTAAGGCGCCTATTGTGTCGAGGGGGTCTCGTACCGCAGAAGGGAAGGTTATGTTGCCACCATTTGAGCCCTCTCCGAGGATTCTGACGATAACACCCTTGTTGCGGGTCTCTTCGGCTAAATTAACCACATTCGCTTCTCCTACCTCTGCGCGTAAGACTTTAGCCCCGAAGGCTCCAGCAATCTCTTCTATTCTATTTGAAGTCGGATCATTTACCACAATTGCAGCTCGCACTTCTGGTCGCCCATCTCGGTCAAAGGTAAGCTCGCCGCAATATTCTAAGTAGGACATTTCCACCGCACAGCATAACGCAAAGATCTCCTGTGCTTCGATTATTTCAGCCTTTTTGGTTGTTGTATCAATGTAGACAACATTCCCTCTATCTCCATCGTTGTCAGGAACAAAGCCAAGGATGTAGGCATTATCTTTCACATACGCTTTTTCTAGTTCACTTCTGCAAAGGTCAAGAGATTTTCCTTCAGGTACAATCCTGTGAACAATCTCTCCTGGCTTGCTGTTAAGTGTCTTTACCTTGATGTTGAGCTTTTCAAGAAAATCTTTATCGATTGTAACGCCTCTAGCACTTCCATTGTACTCGGCAACAACCCCAATCGGGCTTATCTTTGCTGCTGAGGCAATCTGGTCTAGTAATTTGTCTTGATCGTCTGTGGATTTCTTTGCAGTTATAACCTCTTTTGTGAAGTCAAAATAGATCTTTTCAGAGTTCTTCTTGTTAGATTTTACTAGACTGAAGAGCTGTTTGATCCTTTCAAGATTGATACTATTGCTAATCTGCTGAACAAGTGTCAGAGTGTTAGGTGCGTTGTATTTTTCTTTAAAAATATTTATAAGAGTCGTTGCATCAGCTCCGCCAATTACTCCTCCATTGTCTAGCCCAAATTTAAAGCCGTTATGTCCTACCGGGTTGTGGCTTGCTGAGATATAGACAAATCCATCGATTGTTGGATCTATGGCAGCAGTACAATATACTTCAGGCGCAGCAGTAACTGCGGTATATTTTACATTTATACCAGTTCCAAGAAGCACTCGGATGATTATCTCCGCAATTGCTGATCCAGTAGGTCTAGCATCGGTCGCAACTAGTATACTTATTTGAGGTTTGTGATATATTTGCTTGATAAAGTCTGCGAAGCTAAGCCCTGCTGCTGCAACAAAGAATTTCCCAGCATCATTTATCTTATCTGTATTGTTCTCTTCGTTATTATCGTGTGCAAAAACTCTGCGCCAGCCTGATGCTGATAATATACTTGTCTCTAGACATTTTGCCTTATCATTCTCAGATAGGATTATATTTTCGAGCGGGTCCATTTCGGAATAGCAGTTTGATTTATCATCTTTTACCATTGATTAAACTCCTGTTTCTATTTGTTAAATTATATGAAAATATCTTCTTTTCTTCTATATCTTAATGTAAAAAATTGAGTTTTTATACTTTATTATTCAGAAAAACTTCATATGGAAAATTTGTTTTTCTCTAATTTCTCTAATATATTTGTAGATGGAGGCAGTGGTATGAGAAAAAAGATTGGTTTTGTGGCAGTAATTTTAGTTTTTTCCTTTTTTACTTCATGCGAAGGACTTTGCAGGCAGATAAATGAGCTTCTTGTTCTTGCTCAAGTTGCACAATATGCACCTGAGTTAGTTGGTGAGATGACAGGCGCCTTAGAAACTTTTAGCACTTCAGGGACACTTCCAGATGGAGTAGATGTAGCAGGTCCGGTTACAGATGCGGATGGTAACGAGGTCTATACAGTTAACTTTGATAGCTATACTACAGAGAGTGACAAGTCTTATCAAGGTTCAATCAGCTATGTAACAGATCCTGATGGAAATACTACAGTTACAACAGATGGAACACCTCTAGTAATCACAGATGCTGAGGGAACAGAGGTCGAGTTAGAGGTCGATATTGAATTCGATGAGAATGGTGAGGTCTCTGGTGGTACAATGTCAATTGGAGATGAAGAGGTTGATTTTGCGACATATTATCAGGCACTAGTTGATAAGGGTTATATTGATTCCTTCTCGTTGTGACTAGTGAGAGCCTGCCTAATCAATTAGGCAGGTGGATCTTTAGTTCTCCATATTGGCCATCATAGCCAGGTGGATCAAAGGAGAAGTTACCTTTTTGAATTGAGATTATGTGGTTCTTGATTTTATCATCAATTGGTACTTCTGTAACATCGCTTAGCCATAGCTCTATTTCTGATTTGAAAAAATTCATAATATTGTAGTACTCTTTCACAACCCTCTTCGATGAGGTGTTTTTTACACCAAAGGCATATGCAATCACTTCGGTTAAAGGAATTAAGTGCATGTAGTTACGCTTGAGCGGGGTTATTGTCGGATCTGACAACTCCAGACTTCGCTGCTTTACTCCTGGGTTTAACTCTTTGCCACAGAGAGGACAAGATTTTTCCCCATCTTCGCATATGTATGAACCTAACTCTTCATGACGGTCAAGTCTATGTCCTGTCTGAAAGTAGCGACCCTCTGCAGGGTTGAATTCAGCAGTTAGCACAATATTATTTGCTCGTAGTGCTGAAATTATTCCATTGTATGAAAAATCCTCAGCCTCGACTATAGTAAACTCTCTGCCAATTCGATCAAGTGCGCTACTGTGGCAATCACTATTTGAGATATAGGTCAATCTTGCAAGTTCTGGAATCTTCTCTAGCATTGGAGGATCTGCACTTAGCCCAGTCTCAACCACCCTGATATTGGGCGTAAACTCTCCATAAAACTCTCTCAACGAGCTTAGCTTGTTCTTACTTCCTAATACGCCATCTGGAGTCATAATATGTGCTGGAATAATCTCAATCATCGGGTCTATCTCTTGCAATGAAAAAAGAAATTTCTCCTGAGCCGGGAGATTCTCAGAGACAACAAAAGGTCGCCCGATAGTGTTCTTTACATTGAATCGTTCAAATAGTTTGATAATCTTTCGCGCAGCCACAAAGCTTGGAATAAGCAATATGTGGTGGGCTACACACTTGCCCTTACGCCCATCAAGCTGCACTGTCAGGATAATCTCAGTTTGTAGCATGAATCTTGAGCTGTCGCCTTCTAGGGAAAAAAGCCCATCCCCAGTGTCAACTAGTTGTTCTTCTAGCTCATCTAGCCGCTGTGGCAACAGACAATCCCCAGTTCCAAAGAGATCTATCCCCTTTGTCTTCATTGTCTTTGCAATATCTGCAAGTTCTATCTGTCCAACACCTCCAGCATAGCCAGAGTGCGAATGTAGATCGGTTACGACTCTCATCTATTCCCCTTTTTTTCAAAAAAATAAAATTTAACTTAATTTTGTGAAGTAAAAAATCACTTTCTTATTATAACACTTTTATAGGGTTATAAAAATACCTAAATAAAAAAACATAGGAGGTGACATATGTTGTTTTTATTAAAGATTCTCTTATTTATGTTAGTGAGTTCTAATGTTTTTTGTGTAGAGTTCGAGTTTGAGGCCTCATCAAGAGAGGCAGAGTTAGGTCATGTCTTCGAGAAGGCATCAGATTCTGAAGATTCATCTGTGTGGGAGAGCAAGGTGAGTCAGGGTGTTGAGGGGCTGCTACAGCGGTGGGAGTCTGAATTGCTTAGCATGGGATGTTCTGCTACGGAAATTCAGGAGATACTCTTGAGCTTTCAGAACGATTATCTACAACAACGGCTTTCTGCTGAGTTTAATACGTGGCTTTGCAGCTTAATTGAGAGTAGCTACTCTTTTGCTCAGCTTAGCGGAGAGTTCTCGGCGGGGGTTAAGTCCTTGCTTGATCAGAGCCTTTTTGTGGTGAGTGATGGTGAGATTGAGGTTGATAGCCAGGGCAAACCTATCATTGATCTGGCAGAAATTACAGATCAGGATATGGCTGAGTTTGAACAGGCAGGTGAGCAGCTAGTTGAGGCTAGCCGATTAGCATTTTTGCAACAGCTTGAAGAGTTGCGGGGCGAAGGTTCAAGGACCTTCAAGATTGCGCAGAGCTTGATAACGCTTGATGTAGATCTGAGCCAGGAATTTGTGATGCGAAGTCTGATTTTTGAGGATTATCTTAAGACAATTCTCGATGTTCAGAGGTATAGTTTTATAAATAAGAAGAGTTTGGATCTTTTTTCTTTAAAAAAGGATAAAGATAGTCTTGAGGCATTAGCTGTCCTTGAAGAGATTACTCGTGGTATAAATTCTGAGATTGATTCTAAGTCTCAGGCACTGAAACAGGTTGTATGTGAAGATTTTCTTAGAGAATTAGATAGTGATATTGATACGCAGGAGTGGAAAAATCAGTTCTTTGAGATTCTTGATCAGAACTTGTCGGTCTGGAGAGATGCGGAGAACTCTCTTCTGTCAAAATATACCGAGTGGGAGAGCGATTACGCTGAATTTTATCAAGAGGGGCAATCGGTCTGGGATAATGCCTTTGAGCAATTGGTTATTAAAAAATATGAGTGGGAAAATGAGTTTTCTTCCTTGATTCAGAGTGGTTACGAGTTCTGGGAGACTGAGAACCAATCTATTGCAGATGCTTTTGCTGAGTCTAGGCAGATATTTGAGAGCTCTTTCTCTGTTGTTGGTGAAAATTCAAGGGCTCAGTTAGATTCTGTCGTAAATAGTATAAAATTACACTCTTCACTTGCAAAATCTACTCAGAATGCTATTTTTTATCAATTGAGAGCTCTCATGGGTGAGGTAGAGAGAGATTCTCTAATCTTTGTGGATATTGATACTATGCTAAGTTGTCTTGAAGAGGATTTTGATTATTCAAATCCTGAGATTTTGGCACTTCTAGAAAAAAACAGGGATTTTGACAACTCAAGATGGAACTCTATCCAAGAGTTGTGGTCTGGTGGATTAAGGATAAGCGAGATATTAGCCAGTTCTGAGCTTAATTTGTTGGATAGTACAAGGAGTGTTAATGAGTTTGGTTCTGTATCAGATTTTTCAGATACGATTTATGACAAGATTGCTAATCTGAAGGAGTTCTGGGAGAGGCAGTATCTCACAGCAAGTGCGATTTGCGATTATCTAGACGATGATTCCTCTTCGCGCCTTACCTCGGCACAGACATTAGAGGCAGCAAGAGAGGCTAAGGAGATTGCTGATCTGCATTTTTCCCAGTACAAAGAGAAATTAGCTGATCTTGATCAGCTTTCAGGGCAGATTGTGTTGAAACAGGAGTATCTCAAAGGGTTGCAGCTTGAATTAGAGTCCTCAGCAGCAGAGTTTGATGAGATTTCAATAAGTTATAAAAAAGTTGTCGCAGAGTTAGAGTTTCTTAGATATGGCGAGGATTTAATAATTGAAAAAATTCAGCAGTCAGAGCAGGATTATCTGGGATCAATAGATGCATTTGCTAATAATCTTGGAGGTTTAAGTTATTTAGATAAGGTTGTAGGTTCTGCCTTTGCAAGTAATCGGCGGGATTTATATAATTTTGCCCAGATCTTGATTGATGGGGATGGTCAAGCCTTGCGGAGTAGCCTATCTGAGTTAGGCGATAATATTTCAGCTTTAGAGGAATTTGAGATTGCTACCGATTATCAAGGGTTCTGTGAGGATCTTGAAGCGATTGGAGTTGTAGAGGGAGAAGAGTATTATCAGCCACTTTTTGATGCTGGAGTGAGTTTCTTTTCAAGTGATGATAACTCTAGAAGGAGTGGTGAGCAAAGATTACTTGAAGAGGTAGCGAAGCTATATTTTGATAAAAAGTTTGAGTATTCAACAAGGCTTCAACAGATAAATTATATCTTCTCGGAAAAGATAAATAGTTGGGTGAGTCAGTATGATTGCTTCTCATATGATTTTCCACCATTTGCTGATCAGGAGATGATTGTCGATCAGTTGGAGCGTTCTTGTGGACGAGGACAACTTGATATTGTCGCAGGAGTCTATCATCGAGTTAGTCATCGCTTGAAATCAGTTAGTCAGCTAGATGAAAATTCTGTATTCAGCCTTGATTTCTCAGAATTTCTTGAGTCCGAAGAGGATATGGAAGAGAGATTGGGTGATTATGTTTTTTACTTGATAAATAGTAGTGGAGAATTCCTGGGAGAGTCGAGTCTAGAGTCGATTATAGCAAAGGTGGAGAGGCTAGAAGAGATTGTTCAGAGGATTGGAACTGGTGAAGAGCTGGAATTGGTCCTTGGAGAATATGAGGATGGCGGGGATTTTGCTTGCTTGCTAGAAGGCGGAGAGAATATTGCTGGATTCGGGCTAGTCTCAAACCTTACTGCAAATTATCAGAGGCTTGTTGAGAATAGATTAGGCATGGTTCGGTCTGAATTTTTTAACTATAATCCTGATAAAATCCTAGGTGAGATTGTTCAATCTGGGAAATCTCTCGGTCTATTTAAGACAAGGTTGGATGGAACCTTTGATTCGTTAGTTCCATTAGAAGAGCTTCTTCCGCAGCTAGTAGCAATGAGTCTGGATGAAGCAGTTGGGTTCTTTGAGGGGGTCGAGAAGATTGAGCAGGGGATGCTTGCATTATCTGGTCGTGAAAGTCTTGGATTTTCAAGTGAAAGTTTTGCACTGATAAAGGAGTTTGTGGTTGCTGCGAGGGACGAAAATTTATCTGAATATCAGGGAGATTATGAGAATACGCTGGTATTTGATCGATTTGCAGAGTTGCAAGAGAGGGTTATCTCTAGCGCGGATTCGCACCGTTTAGTTTATCATGGGCTTGAGAGTGGTCAGCGAGTAGAGGAAATTAATTTTGGCAGAGATTATTCGTACAGTACCTATTATCTTCGAAGCGGAGAGAGTATTGAAGATAGATCAGTTGTCAGGAAAAATTACATGCTAGATATCGCCCAGAATCTGCGTCAGATAAGTTGGGTTCTGGAGAAAAATTTAAAAGATGTTTACACTCTTGATCTCTCCTTGTTGTCCTATAATCAGCCTGTAAATATTGATAATCTTGACGAGAGTGGGGAGCTTCTGTCTGGGTTTGCGGCTCAACTCGATGCATTTAGTCGGGAGGCAAAGAGCTTAGCCTGCGAGGGTGATGGGGAGTTATTTTCAGCACTTCAGCTGAGAGATGCTACTCTACTGGAGATTAAGGATTATGGTCATCAATTGTTGGTTTATCGTCGGGATAGTCAAGGGTATATTGATGATAAATTTCTTCAAGCAACATTGAGTCGTGATGCTGCTGAGTCAAATTATAATGAGGCTTTGTCAAAATTCAATTCAGAGCTTGGTTCTGAACAAAATCAAGCACTATTGGCTGCTCAATCAGAGCTGATTCAGGAGATTAGCGAGCTCGAGGGAGTTCTCAAGGGGCTAAACGAGGAGTTCTATCTGAAGCAGGCAATAAATGATTATGCGTCTGGGATCTACTTTGCTGGTGGGTTACAAGACCAAAGTGTCGGGGATCCCTATTTTTTACGGGAAAAAGCGCTGGAAAAGGTTGATTATTATTCAAACCTTGGGGATTTGGTTGATTCTAATAGTGTTTCAAATAATTCTGAGTACCAAGAGCTTCTTAGTGGATATGAGCAACAGTATAATCGGGTCTTCTCTGTAGCAGAAATTCTTGGGAGGATTGAACAACAAGTTGGGGTCAAACAGAATGAATTATTAGAGCTTTCTCAGGAATATTCGCAATTGCGCGATGAGTTCTTCAGCGGATATACAAATTCATCCGCAGCATTTACTAAGCTTGATCTAGTCGTGAACTCTTCAGCAGTTCTGCAAAGTTATATGGGAGAAAATTTTAATTTTTCTCAGGAGATCTTTGCCAATACTGAGTCTGTTCAGGCTGAATTTCTTCAGGAGGCTGAGGATTTTCTGCTAAGATTTGCATCGTTAGAGAAGTCTTCTGTTTACAATATCTATCGCGCATATAGTAATTTCTGTTTTTTATTAGCGAGTGAAGGTTCTGTCGAACAACCTCTGTTCACAGCACTGTTTAGTCAAGAAAATTTTGACTTTTACAAGCTATTTGGGAATGAGTACTCGCGGGATGTTCTGGAGAAGGAGATGATTAGGCAGGAGATCGATATCGATTCTCAGATTATGGGTGAGTTCTTTGTGGGGCTAGATAAACTATCGACAACGCAGAGAGGTCTGCTTCGGGAATTTATATTATATACCTCTTCTGGCTTGTTGGGAGAGTTGAAGTCTTCGGCTGATGAGTATTCGAAGAGATTTATTAGGAAAAAATTCGTTAGCGTTGCTTCAGAGCTATATAAAGAGAGAGAAGAGACCTTGAAGCAGCTAAAACTTTCAAATTTAGCAGTAGTCTCTATTCCTGTTGTTAATGTTATTATTGCAGTTCTTGCGGATAAACAGGATAAGTTGGAGAATTTAGCTGGAATTTTTATTGAAAAGGATTTCCCTCAGAGGTATGTATTTGAGGAGTTCTATGAGAGTGATAAGAAAAATTTAAAATCTACGCTGTATAGAATAATGTCTAGCGAAAGATATTCAGATATCTTTGGAGTGATGGCCTTTGCGGAGTCAAATAAGTTTATCAATGAGTATGCAAAGAGTGGTGATGCAAGTGTAAGTTACAAAGGAATCTCTCTAGCCGATATTGTGCAAAACTCTAGTCAGATTAAGCCGTTGTTCGATAGATTTGCAACTTCACGGAGGGTTCTAGTTGCTAAGGGTGGGGTCTTTGACTCTTTTGAGAATTTGGCACCTATTGTCGCAAATACAAATTTGATTTCAACAAGTGATTTACGATCTTTTAAAAATATTGTAGCAGCGAAGTATAAGCTTGATGAAAAAACTCAGGAGATTTCATCTTTGTCTGAGGATATTATCACAGATTATAACGATTTCGAGTCAGTTCTATTTGAGTTTATGCCTGAATCCTATCGGGAGATCTATGTCTCAGAGGATAGAGATGAGTTTAAAGAGATTGTCGAGTCCTTACTTCGTAGCGGGGAGTTCTCATTTCAAGATTTGATCTCCGAGGTCTTTGTGGTTGCAAATAATCGAGCATTTGAGCTAGGTGAGGAGATCTTCTCGCTTTACAGCGACTCTTCGGATGTGTTGTATTCGCAGCTAGCTTATTTCTTTGGTGCGCTTGAAAGAGGGGATGATGTTACGGGGCTTCAAGAGCTTTGTAGATTGTTGGGGTTCTACGATACCTTTGCTGATAGCATCTTTTCAAAGAATAGTGAGATTTTTTCCCAATTTGCTAGCCTTAATGGTGCAAATACTTCTGGGCTTGAAGAAAATTTGGAATTTTTATTAAAAAAATCCCACAATATATTGGTAGAAAAAAAATACAGAGAAGAGCTCTTTCTATTAGAAGTCAAAATAGCTGATTCAAACTTTAGAAAGCAATTCGAGCAGGGAAAGTGGGATGAAAAAGCCACTTTAGTTGCGCAGCGAAGTGAGAAAAAGTGGCAGAGTAGTTTTGAAAAATACTACTCATCGAGGAAGGAGTATAATGATAATCTTTCGTCAAGGTATTTTGATCAGAAGATTGATTGGGAGTTGGATTTTGCAGAGTTCTATGAGAAAAAAAATAGTTGGGTAACTGAGTTTTCTCGCAAGTCTCAGATTGCAAATTCAAAGATTGCCTTAGAACAGTTAGGGATCTCTGCAGAGTGTGAGATTAGTTGTATTGACTCCTTGCCTGCAGATTTTGGATTTGAATTTGAGATGCCTGATTTTTATGATGCTGAGTTTTTTGACAACTCCTTATCAAGCCTAGAGGTACAATCTGTTGCAGGAGGTCTTTCTGTGAGAAGCCTTTATAAGCTGGATTTGGGAAGTTTTGGCAAGAGCCAACAGCAGATCTCTGCGGAAGATGAGAGTTTGAGAGGTCTACTGGCTGATGTGTCGAGTCAGAGGATGTTTGATCAGTTAAAAAGTGCAGTTGTGGAGATGGAAAAGGAGATAGGAACTGCAGATAAGAGGGTTCAGGAGAGTCTTGAAGCTCTAGTAAAGGGCAGTGGGTTTGTGCGCGAGGGGAATTATTATGTTCGCCGAGGTGTGGTAAACCGTTCAGTATTTGAGGGAACTAAGACAGAACAGCAGCTAATTGGTGCGTATGAGAATTTTGAGATTCCTGAAAGGCTTCTTACTATTGAAGAGAGTGAACTCTCACGATACAGGGAGACTCCTGAGGCCTTGAGGATTTTTATTGAGAGAGAGTTAGAGCGGCTTTCATCTGAGCTGGAGTTGATATTAGGTAAGGGTAAGGTTGAACTTGGCGGAGAGGTCTCATGGGCGGAGACTAGACTCAAGACGATTGAACAGGCTTTTTCAAAGGAAAAACTTCTCGAATCTCTTGCAGACGAAGAGGAGTATCTATTAAATACCTCGCTTCAATTAGCAGATTGCGATAATCCTTTTGATAATATTTCAAAATATAAGGTGATAAATCAAAAATCTTTGGTTGTCTATAAGGAGGGAGGATTATTTGGTGATCATGTTGGTTATGCCCCTACATTCAGACCAGATGCTAAGTGGATAAATCCATCAGAATCGTTGATAGGACGGGATTTTTCTACTTATCCTCTTGAGGCAACAATAGAGAATAGTTTAGTAGCTTCAGTGGCTGGCAATATAAATCCAGCTGGCGAGGGTGAGATGGGTCGGATAATGGCGGTTTTTCTCGCATTGAATTTAAAACAGGGTGAGGGATTTTCAGATTTTTCGAAAAATTTGTGGGATCTTGGTCTTTGGGACGATGAGGGAAGTATCTTTCCAGCACCATCTATCAGGGATGTTGTTAATTTTGCTGGAAGTGCTGCTGTCTCAGTTGCTGGGATGTTTGTGGGGATGCCGTGGCTTGGTGCAGTTGTCGGACTTGCGACAGATCTTGGTTTTTCGGTGTTAGATTCGATAGAGGCTACCTCTGAGCAGGAACTTGGAAATATCTGGATAGATGCTGCTGGGAGTGTTGCTACTGCGGCAGTTAATGTCGGATTTGGGATGATTGGCGGGGTTGGAACTTCTACTGCGGACCTTTTTAGTGGCATGTCGAAGGAGGCCTTCAAGACGCTTGCTTCTGGCGGAATAAGTCTTGCGTCAACAGCTGCGAGTAACGTTGTCGGTGGTGTTGCAAACTCTATAAGCCTTGGAGCAGATGGATTAGCCTTTGACGACCGCATATTGTGTGATTCGATGTTTGGAAAATCTGCTGCGTCGTCCTTCTTGTCAACAATTGCTTCGACTGGGGTTAGTGCTGGTATGCAAGGTGTCGATTTGGCTGGATTTCTCGATATTGATTTGACAGCCGCAAACTTTACAAGCTCATTTGTCGGGTCATTGGCTGGCGCTGCGGTGAGATCTGGGATAACCCAGGAGCTAAATGTTAACTTATTGAATATTTCGGATTTGGTTAAGATGATTACTGCGATATCTGCTAAGGCGAGTGAAAAAGCTGAAGCGTCGGAGGATGATGCTGATTCAGATGCTGATGGCGGGAAGAGTGAAGCAGAGGTTGCGGAGTCGAACAGTAAGGCTACGACAGATGGAGATAGCGTGGCGGGAGGGGCAGTTGCTGCAGATTCCACTACTAGCGGAAGCACAACTCCTGAGCCTACCGAGAAATCGTATCTGGAGAAGGTGCGCTATCTTGACGGGAAGACACCAATTTGGTCGAATTTGTCGCTTGGATTGTTGGAAATTTCGCTTGGAAAAGAAAAAAGTCACATAAAAATAGGATCTGGTGGAGAAAACTTCAGTATATCGAAATTTATTGATGCAGGAAAAGGTTTTAAGGTGTATAATGAGAATAGAAAAATAGTAAAAAGTAAGATGGATAATGTAGCAGAAAATGCTGTAGCAATGCGAGCACTTTATTCCTACAACACACACTACAGTCAAGATCAAGAAGGTCTTTCTTTGTATAAAAATATTCTATCCGGAGTTGATAAGTTGGTAGATGTTAATAACGAAGAGCAGATGAAGGCTGTGGGAGCAGATTCAGAATTAAAAGATCAAAAATTTCGCGCAAAGACAGAAGCCTCAGAGACAGGTCGGAATATCTTTTTCGACAGCTCGCTCATCAGCGAAGATCTCAACTCGAAGCTAGGCTTTGGAGTAACCCTCCAGCATGAGGCTTATCGGGACGGGCATAAGTCCTCGCTTGAGGAACAACTAAAAGAAACATTCTTAGCTGTAGTAAATCACACTCACATGGCAAAGGTTCTCGACACAACATATGATGGCTTTGTAGCTAGCGATGACAATATAAAAGGTGATTCTGTCTATTTTGATGAATCGGTTCGGACTGGAGATTGGCGTATTATGGGTTTAAACGTCTTGTTTAATTATGACAGTAGTGGTGATTATTGGTTGTATGATGAAAAAACAGGCCGTATAGAGTTTGATGGACGACATGGCTTGTATTCTAAAAATACAGGAAAAATAATTCAAGAATATTTGAGAAAAGGAACATTTAAAAATTCTGATGGAAAAAATGTTTCAGCTTTTTTCGAAGAGTATAATGAAGATGGTAGTGTAAAGATTCATAGAGGAGGCTCTTATGCTGAGTCTTTTGGAGTTTGGATGGGATTAATTCCTGAGGTAGGGTCTTATTCTGAATACTCTGAATTTAAAAAGAGATCTGATGAATATTTAGATGAAAATGGTTTGGATTGGGATCCTAATATGCAGGTTGTAGTAAACGGAAAGGTCATTAGGAAGGGAGCTTGGGTTCGTGAAGATGGGGGAGATAATATTGTCCTCGGTAAAGATAGTAATGGAAATGAGCAAAGGTTTTTAGTCTTTAGCGATGGAGGTAACGTTGCTGATGATGAAGGCAATGTTGTTAATGATTTAAATCAATACACCTTTGAATCTGGCGGTAAAAATATTTCTGGTGATAAATTGCTGAAGGATTCTCAAGACTTCTATTTTAAAAAACAATCACTTTTTGATTTCAGTGCATCTGAAGGAGTTGTACAAGGAAATTCTTTTATGGCAACAACGGTTGGATTGATAGATGGTTCTGGTGTTAAGAGAGAATCGATTTATAGTTCAAATTGGATTGCTAATTATCCAGTTCGTGAATTGAAGGGATATCAAAACAGCTACGCAGTTAAAAATGGGGATGGTTCTATCAAGGAATGGATAACTATGCCTATGTATGAGAAAGATAGTAACAGAGTTGATGAAATCAATGTCGAAAATGTAACACCCGAAGCTAAGCGGCTTAAAGCAATGAAGATTATAGTTGATAAAAACGGAGTCAAGAAGTATGACGTGAATGGCAGCGAGCGAATGGCGTTTTTTGGGTTGACTACTACTGTGCCGGATATAAATCATTGGAATGAAACATCTCCAGCCTTGAAGGAAGGTCTATATTCTTATTTTGTTGGTGATCATAATTATGAGTATAAGGGATTAAGATATGGAACTGCTGATGGGATAAATTATAAACCTGATATGAGTCTTACTGATGAAGAACGAAATAAGCTGTATCAGTTTGTCTACCAATATTGCAAATTATTAGGTATTTCTAAAGATATTAATATTGCTAGAGGTGAAACTTCTTCTCATGATGTTCTCTCTGGTGTTTATTATGCTGATATGTTAAAGGCTAATGGCTATGCTGGTCAAGATGGATTACTTGAGAGATATCTGAGTACCACTAACTATATAAATAGTCATAGGTCGAATAGAAATCCAGATGTAGATCCTGTTGGAACAGCCTATACGGCTGGTAGCCTTGGGTGTCTGGTTATTTACCCTGGTAATGATGCTGGTACATTTAAGAGATATAACAGCTATATAGATAATTTTCAAGATGATACACTTGGGTATATGTATCTATCACGACCATTTGGTGATACAGAGAATGATTATTAAGGAGGATTTTTATGAAAAAAATTGTATTATGTCTATTTTGTTTCTGTTCGTCAGTTGTCTTTTCGGGAGACTTTCTGTTACATCACTGTTATGATAATAGTGTCTATGGGGCTCGTGGATTGTCTGAAGGGTATGGGGCTCCAGAAATTATGATAGGATACTATGATAATTTCTATTATCAATTTTTAGATGATTTTATGATAGATCCTTTGTATCCTGTTCAGCTAGAGGGATCTACTAAGAATAATTACAAGGTAAGTGATATTGAATTTATTGAAGTTGGGGATGATTTGATAGTATCTTACTACTATTATAAAAAAAATAGAGTTTATTTATACCGAGTATCAAATAGTTCTTGCACGCGTATGATAGATCTTGAAGATCAAATTTATAAGAATCTAGCTGCTAAAGTTCCTAATATTGATCAGCTTCTAGAAAAAGAAGAGCACTATCAGAGATGGGCAAATAAAATTGTTTATTCATTTGCAAAGAGAGATAGTAATTTGATAATTCACTGTGGTATTAAATCTAATTTGACAAAAAATTCGATTTACGCGGAGTATCAGACTTTAATGATATTAAATTCTTATGTTATTAATAGTGATTTAACGTTAAAGGAGTTTCCTTTTGAAGAAAATCCCTTCAGGATGGAGGAGGTCTCGTTTTATTTTATTGAGCAAAGGGAGTATCTAGATGTGGTTGAAAATTTTACTCTGCAGACACCTGGGAAGTTTGGATTAAGAGAAGATATGATTTTTACTAGAGAAACAGTTGTTTATAATAATAATGTTTTAAAACTTCTTGATAATTTCTTCTCATTTCTGTATTCAAGTAATTTCTTGTTGGTTGGATGTGAGCTAATTTCTGGCTTTACTGATAAATTTAATAGAACAGAGGGGCTAAGTTTTCGAAGTAGCTCATTTTTGAAGGAAGGTGCGACTTTATACAATGTTGAAAATTTGAAGAAGGATGATATCCCTTGGGTTGAAGGTGTTGCTGGTCATGGGATTGGTGAGTGGATAGAGATTAAGTCGGAAAAAGATATAAATATTTTGCATCTTTATAATGGATTCTATGATGAAAAAAGACCTGAACTTTACAAGAATAATTCTAGGGTAAAGAAGGTTAGAATTGAGAGTCTAGATAAATCCTTCAAGATGTTTGTTTATCTTAAGGATTCTCCAGGCATGCAAAATTTATATATTCCAGTAAAAGGTGTTAGATCTTTAAAAATCTACATTGAAGAGGTCTATCCGGGGGCAAAGTGGAGTGATACCTGCATAAATAGAATTTGTTTCAGTTAAGTCACCTCAGAAACCAAAGATCCATATTAGTCCTACTGCTATTCCTATTTGGAGGAAGAGGGCTATGGTCTGGGCTGATATTACCTTGATACCACTTTTGAAGAGATCTTTGAGTTTGATTCTCATTCCAAGTCCGGTCATTGAGTAGGTTAGTAGGGTTATTCCAATTATTTGTGTTAGGTTTACTGCCTTTGCAGGTATTTTCCCTGAATTTGCGATGGCTGCGATTACTATGAAGCTGAGAATGAATGGCGGTACGAATTTGAAGAAAATTTTGAGTGGGGTTTCTTTTGCTTTTTGCTCAGTTCTATCTTCTTCGGTGGTGTCGGTTGATTTTTTAAGGAAAAAAATTCTGCTGATGAGTACAAGTAGTAAGACTATTGGTCCTAGCATTGCTACTCTTTCCATTTTAAAGATAAGAGCTACATTTCCAACCTCGTCGGAGATTGCATAGCCTGCTGCAGCGGTTTGGCTGATTGCTTGGAGGGTTCCTCCGATTATTGCAGAGGTTTGGAGATCTGTGTAGCCTATGATTTTTGCGACAGCAGGCATTAAAAATATCCCCGCTACGCCTGCTAAATTTACTGCTGCGACACTAAGCCCGATCTCCTCATCTTTGGGATTGATTACTCCGGAAGAGGCTGCGATTGCACTTGAGCCACAGACTGCATTTCCTATTCCGAGGAGTAGCCCTTGTTTGAATGAGAAGCGAAAGATTTTTCCAAGTATTAAATTGAGTCCGATTACTAATAATATATAGCTAATTGTAAAGAGTATGGCGTTTACTCCAAGTTCTTTTAGAACTATGAAGTTTAGCTCGGAGCCAAGAAGTGCTATTGATATGGGAAGTATTTTTTTTTCAAGAAAAAGTGCACCTTCATCCATTTTGAATCTTTTTAATGGAAGATTTCCGACTAGTATTCCTGTTATAATTGTGATTGTAACTGCACCAGGGTAAGGTGAAACAAATTTGGTGAAAGTTATTGCGATTACTGTGATTATTGTTGCGATTGATATTCCTGGGATTAGCGGTAGTAGCTTTTTCATGCCTTCTCCTGTGTTTTCTACATAATACAAAATTTGAGATATTAAATCAAATTGTAAAGTTGTTATTATCTGTTAATGGTTGATTTTTTTGCTAAAAATAACTTTTTAAACTATTCTTAATACATGATTAGTAAAGAGATTGAAATCACAAATCCGAAGGGTATTCATGCTAGACCTTCGACTATGATTGTGCAGGCTTCATTGAAATTTGATTCTGAGATTTTTCTTCAAAAAGATGGGGTAAAGGTGTCAGCAAGCAATATTATGTCTATTTTGACCTTAGCTGCTGTTTTTGGAGATAAACTAATGATAATAGTAGATGGCCCTGATGATAAGGAAGCTATGGATCATATGGTTGAGATCTTTAGACGAAAGTTTGACGATAATTAATCTGTACGATAAACAAATTTTTTCGAACAAAAAACCTTTTGCAATATTAGCAATTTCATTATAATATATGGTCAAAGATATTTATATTTAAGGGGTCTATATGAATCAGAAAGTAAGAAAAATTTATTTTATTTTTCTAGTTTTTTTTCTCTTTTCGTGCGCAAGTGTGGATTTGAATCTTAAGGATTTTTCTCAGGTTAAGGAGCCTTCTATAAATGGGGCGCTGATTTTCGGTGTTAGACCAGGTCATCCTGTTCTCTTTAAAGTAGCGATTTCTGGTCAGCTGCCTATGGATATTTCTGTTGAGAATTTGCCTAGCGGATTGAGTTTTGACAAGCAACTTAATACTATCACAGGGGTTCTAGCTTCTGCGGGAGATTATGTCGTTGGTGTTAGGGCAAAGAATCAGCTGGGAGAGGATTTTCAGAAGATTACTTTTAGATGTGGCGAGACTATTTCTCTGACTCCTCCGATGGGATGGAATAGTTGGTATTGTTATTCAGAATCTGTAAGCTCAGAAAATATTAGGCTTATGGCTCGAGCGATGAAGTCTTCGGGTCTTGCTAATTTTGGTTGGACATATATTAATATTGATGATTGTTGGCAAGGTGTTCGTGGCGGTAAGTATAATGCAATTCAGGGTAATGCACGATTCCCTGATATGAAGGAGATGGTTGATGATGTGCATGCCCTTGGGTTAAAAATTGGAATTTATTCGACACCGTGGATCAGTACCTACGCGGGGTTCATTGGTGGTTCTTCCGACAATGAGGAAGGTTCTGTTGAGGATATTGCTCTTCTACAGGATAAACGCCCACAGGAGACTCAGTTCTTCGGCAGATGGCCTGGTCTTCACTCACTCGGTCTTGACCGATTCGGCAAATATTGGCTGTGCGACAAGGATGCTATGCAGTGGGCAGAGTGGGGATTTGACTATGTTAAGTTTGACTGGAAGCCTAACGATGTTCCAACAACAAAGAGAATTTATGGTGATTTGAGAAATTCTGGTCGAGATATGGTTCTTAGTTTGTCAAATGCTGCACCAATTGCAGATGCAGTTGGTCTAGCTGAGAATTCTAATCTTTGGCGAACTACAGGAGATATTCACGACTCATGGGCTTCTGTCTCTATGATTGTCAATCAGCATTTAGCATGGGCTGAGTATCAATCTCCTGGTCACTGGAATGATCCTGATATGTTGCAGGTCGGTAATATTGGTGTTCCAAATACCTTTGTAACTTCGTTTAAGCCAACTGGTTTGTCAAAAAATCAGCAGGTCTCTCAGGTCAGTTACTGGGCAATGTTTTCTGCGCCTCTATTATTAAGTTGTAATCTCGAAGATATCGATGATTTTACAATTCGATTGTTGACTAATAAGAATATTATTGCAATAAATCAGGATGGATTAGGCATTCAGGGTAGGGTTATCCTTGAGAATTCATCTTTGCGAGTTCTAAAAAAAGATCTAGCGGGCGGAAGAATTGCACTTGCTGTCTTTAATAAGTCGGGTATGGCTAGAATTAAGAACTTTGATATCGCCAAGTTTGGGATTTCTCCTGATTACTCTTGTATTGATGCGTGGAGTGATGAAGAAGTTAATATCGAAGAGAATCTTCTAGAGGTTGGATTAGGCGGACATTCAGCTAGAGTCTATATCTTTAGCAAATAATTTGCTGTTATTCCCTCATACCTTTTGGTGTGGGGGATTTTTTTTTGCTGTTCTGTACGATAAACCAATTATTGGGGATGAAAATCCTTTTGCGTATGGAAAAACAGATTTAAAATAACTTAGTCGAAAATATTTCGGAGGTTTTATGAAAAAAATTGTATATTTTGTTTTATGTTGTTTCAGTATGGTATCGTGTTTGACACCAGTTAAGGGTAAAATTTCTGCTCAGCCAATCTTTCAGCTTGGTGAGAATGGTTATTTTGGTTATCGGATTCCTTCTATAATTAGCGTTGGCGAGGGGAAGTTAGTTGCATTTGCTGAGGGGCGAAAAGAGTCGTTGTCTGATGCAGGGCGGATTGATCTTGTGTCAAAGAGATCTGATGATTTTGGAAAGACTTGGTCGGAGATGATTGTAGTCTGGTCAGATGGGGCGAATACTTGTGGAAATCCTTGCCCAGTTTTTATCGAAGATGAGCAGAAGATTGTTCTTCTTTCTACATGGAACAATAGTCGGGATAGGGAAGGTCAGATTTGGGCTAAGCAGTCGATTGACACTAGGCGTGTCTTTGTGCTAGAGAGTCTAGATCTAGGGTTAACCTGGTCAGAGCCTCGTGAGATTACAGATATGGCAAAGCGTCCTGAGTGGGGTTGGTATGCAACTGGTCCTGGTGTGGGGATTATTCTTCAGCATGGTCAGAATAAGGGGCGAATAATTATTCCAAGCGACCATTCCGACGGGACTAATGCTAACTCTCATCTGATTTATTCTGATGATAATGGTAAAACTTGGGAGATCGGTGCAATAGTTGGTCCTGGTTCTAATGAGTGTCAGGCAGTTGAGCTTGATAATGGTGATATAATCTTGAATATGCGCAGAGCCAACCCCTTCGATCAGCCAGTAAGGCTTCAGGCAATCAGCAAGGATGGCGGACTTAGCTTCGAAGATGGAGAATTTGGGAAGATCAATCTAACTAAAGACATAGATCCTCGTTGCCAAGCAGGATTTGTCCGACGCGGTGGCTTGATCGTCTTTTCAAACGCAAATTCGACAAAGCGCAAGAATATGACAGTAAAATTATCCTACACAAACGACACAAATTGGGACAAAATTATTCCTGTTTTTGCAGGACCTTCTGCATATTCTTGTCCAGTTATTGACAAGTCTGGAAGAATTGGGCTATTATTTGAGGCAGGAGGTACTTTCCGTTATGAGGGCATTTGGTTTGCCGAGATTCCTAACGAGAAAGCTATTGTGAGTGAAGATAACAATTCCTAAGTCAGAAAGAACTATAATTTTTTCTTTTTTTATAACTATTATTACTATTGGGGCTGTCTTGCTGTACTTGCCAGTCTCATGGAGCGGAGAGGGTCGTCTAACATTTTTGGATGCCCTCTTTACTTCGGTCAGTGCAGTCTGTGTAACAGGATTAATTACAGTTGATACTGCTTTGTATTCTCGATTTGGTCAGGCTATCATTCTCCTTCTGATCCAACTTGGAGGGCTTGGTCTGATAAGCTTTTCTACACTCTATCTAGCGATGCCTCGAAGCAAGAAATCTTTTCAGAATGTAAGTATTATTAAGAAATATTCAATCGATATGGTCGAGCATAAGGTTAACCATATTGTCCGCAATATTGTGTTGATAACGCTCAGTGTTGAGATAGTTGGAGCTTTGATACTCTATCCTTTTTTCATAAAAAATGGTCAAACAAGTTTCTTTAACGCACTTTTCCACTCAATTTCCGCATTCTGTAATGCAGGATTCTCGCTTAATTCTGATAGCCTTGTCTCCTACCAGAGCTCGCCATTTGTCTTGATAACAATAATGCTTCTGATTGTCTCAGGAGGATTAGGTTTTGTAGTAATTCATGATGTGATTCGGCGAGTAAGCAAGCGATCTCGGCATATCTCGTTGCATTCCCGAATTGTTCTCTGGACCACCGG
This sequence comes from Spirochaetales bacterium, assembly GCA_016936615.1. Taxonomy (GTDB): domain Bacteria; phylum Spirochaetota; class Spirochaetia; order JAFGXN01; family JAFGXN01; genus JAFGXN01. Next base: position 53,958 of record JAFGXN010000075.1, read on the forward strand.
AGTGTTAATCGTATTCGGCGCCTTAGCTTTTTTTATACTAGAAAAAAATCATACTTTTTCTCAGATGTCGACTGGAACCGGGATATTGAATGCTTTTTTTCAATCTGTAACAACTAGGACAGCTGGATTCAACGCGGTGGATCAGGCTGCAATGTCTACTGGTGGAAAGTTATTTACTGTTCCGCTGATGTTTATCGGTGGAAGTCCGAGTTCAATCGCAGGCGGAATCAAGGTAACAACATTTGCAATTGTAATGATATCTGTCTTTAAAGGGCTAGATTATCGTGGTGAGATAAAGTTAGGCAATAGAAAGCTTTCAAATAAGACTATAACAAATGCACATATATTTATAATTAAAGGATTATCATTCGCTTTTTTAAGTATTATTGCGCTGGCTATTGTAGAGGCAGATGCCCATTTTTCCTTTGTTGATATTGTCTTTGAGGTCTTTTCTGCTCTAGGTACTGTTGGGCTCTCGTTAGGGATTACTTCTAGCCTCTCGGTAGTGGGGAAAATTATTATTATTTTTACAATGTTTGCTGGGAGGGTCGGTCTTATAACCATGGCTATCCCAATCTATAAGAGCTACATCGACAAGCATGTAGAATATCCAGTTGAAGAGGTGTTGATAGGATGAAGCAATTTGTTATTATTGGAATTGATAAGTTAGGTTTGCGTTTGATTGATGAGTTGTCACAATCTGATTGTGAGATTATGATCATCGATAAGGATCCCGAACTTGTGGAGAAATTGAAAGATAAGGTTACAACTGCCTATATCGCAGATGTTATAGATCAAGAGATTGTCAAGAGGCTGGTTCCTTCAAGTGTTGATGCAGTTATTATTGATTTAGATAATAGCGTTGAGGCTGCAATCCTTGTCTGCAACTATTTGAAGAAGATCGGGGTCAAAGAGATTATTGCTACTGCAGAGACTGACCAACATGGAGAAATATTACATATTGTTGGTGCGACAAGTGTAATCTACCCTAACAAAGAGGCAGCCAGACGGATTGCTCCAGCCTTGATATCCTCGAAGATGTTTAGTTATTTCCCAATCAGCAGCGGTCTGGTTCTTGCAGAGGTCTCTATGCCTGAGAAATATTATGGAATGACCTTGATAGAGGCAGATCTGCGACGCAAACATAACCTTAACGTTGTTGCCTTGAAGAAGGGTGGTGATAGCGAGTATGTGTTCTTTGATATTGATCACAAAATACAAGGTGATGATCTCTTGCTTGTAGCTGGGGATGATGCCTCAATTGACAAATTTATAGGTATTAAGAGCCAGTCAAAGAAGAGGAAGTAGTCTAATACTCTTCCTCTATCGATTCTGCCTTAAGTTTATCGATACTTTCGACCTTAGCCTTGTCTTTTATTCTCTTAAGACCAAGAGAGAGGGCAAGTGCAACTGCTGATATAGCAATCGGAACAAGCCAGTAGCCAATATAATTAGTTCCAGATTCACTCTTGAATGTCTCAAGCAATTTTCCACCAAGGTAATTCCCGATAAAGCCACTTAGAACTCCTGTTATCAGGGTAAAAAGTTGATGAACCCCAGTTCTGTTCTTTGGGTCTAGATGGTGGTCAAGATAGATGTAGGCAGTTGTAAAGAACAGCGCAAAGGCAAATCCGTGGAATGTAAGCCCTACCATTGCAAGACCCTTGTAGAAAAGTTCCTGGCTTCCTGTCTCTTGAAAATATTGAGCAAGTCCAAGCATTCCAAACCTTATTATTTCGCTGACAATTCCCCAACGCAGAAGAGTTCGGTATTTAAACTTTTTCAGTAGAAAAGCAAGAAAGAACATTGCAGTTATCTCAGTAATCTGCCCGACAGTCATCAATGGCAGAATATTTGAGGTCTGAAAGCCTATATCATCCATGAAGATCGGGATTCCAGTGTAGAAGTATTTGTCAACTGTTCTGACAAGGATACTTAATATACAGATAATCAAAATTGTAGGGTTTAGAAAAAATTTTAATACCTCGCTGATCTTAGTCTTGTTTTCAGGAGCCTTGAAATTTTTTACACCTGGAAGTGTTAGGCTGTATGCAAAAAGAAAAAAGCTGATCATCCCAGAGAATATTAGCGATGCCTTCACGCTTCCGCCAAGTACTCGTTGCCAGACTATCCCGAAGAGGATTCCTGAGATCATCCAACCAAGAGTTCCCCAGAGGCGGATATTCCCAAAGGTGTCTTTCTCATTTGATATGTAGTGGAATGCTATCGAGTTAGTAAGCGGGGTGCAAGGGCCCATTGTGAACCAGTAGAGAAGATTTAGCACAAGTATTGCTGGGAAAGAGCTTACAAAATAGATTGCGATGATAAATATTCCGCTAAAGAGTTGCAACAGTGAGAACATCTTCTCTGCGGCGATGAATTTATCGATAATCAAGGCTCCAAGGATTGGTGCGACAATCGAAGATATCATCTGCATCCCTTGGACCCATCCGATCTGAGCCTCAGTCAAATTCGTGTAGTTGCGTAGATAAAGGCTAAAGAGTGGGATAACAATTCCAAGTGCGAAGTAGTATAAGAACATCATTGCTGATATTCGTGTCTTGATGTGTTTCATTTTTATTGTCCTTTGCGAAGCTCAGGCCTTCCAAGATTTCTTTTGATTGTTAATTCTTCATCCTTGTTGATAAGCTTAGAAAGCCTAACTCCATTATGCAAGAGTTGGCTATCAATTTCAAGTAGAGGCACGTAGACAAAGTCACGATTAAGTATCTCGTTGTGTGGGATTGTCAAATGTTTGTTGCGGATCTTCAAATTGCCGAAATAGATAATGTCTACATCGATTGTTCGCGGCCCCCAGAAGATCTCCCGCTTGCGTTTGAGTCTCTTCTCGACGCGTTGGCATTTGCTAAGTAATTTCCTCGGGCTCAGAGTTGTCTCTGCCTTGATGCAGAGGTTCCAGAAATTATCCTGGTCTGCAGGACCTATCGGCAGGGTTTCGTAGATTGATGAGGTTGCTAGTATTCTGATCCTGTTGCTTTCGTCTAAAAATCTGATTGCATCCGAGAGGTTTTGTTCTTTGTCTCCGAGGTTTGAGCCAAGCGCGAGATAGACCTCTTCCCATTTAGTTGTATTCATTGCGTTCTCGAGTAATCTCCACCTCAAAGTAATCAAAAATTCCATTTACTGGCGCTTGCGGCTTGCGGACCCTGACTGTTACGCCCTTTGCCGTCTCGAAATTATGTAGTGTAGATTGTGCGATCTCTTCTGCAAGTGCCTCAATCAGGTTGAAATTTTTATTTTCGACAATTGATTTCACGTTTTCATAGGCTAGTGCATAGTTGATAGTATCAGCTACATTGTCTGAGCCACCAGCAGTCCGAAGATTTGTGCAGATCTCAAGGTCAATAAAAAATTTCTGACCGAGTTGCTTCTCTTCTGGGAGATTCCCGTGGAAAGAGTAGAAACTTAAGTTTTTTAATATTATCTTATCCGATTTGTTCATTTTTTCCCTCGCCTTAAAATAGTATCAGTAACAAGTGCAGCCTCAATATTCTCTTTGACATCATGAACCCTGATTATCTCGAATCCAGCATTTACTCCAAGCACAGTAGTTGCGACAGTTCCAATCACCCTCTCTTCAGGACGGGAGCCTTTGATTATGTGCCCAAACATTGATTTGCGAGAAGTTCCAAGTAGCATTGTATGGGGAAAAGCCGCACGTAGCTCTTTCAAGCGTGCCATTACTTCGATATTCTGTTCAGGACTCTTACCAAAGCCGATACCTGGATCTAGGATTATTTTATCATCAGTTATTCCAATCTTCTTAGCAATTTCGATTGAATTCCTAAAGTATTTTATAATCTCTTCTATTATATCGCTATCATAATCATTCCCGTCTTGGTTATGCATTATGCAGAGGTGTTTGTCGTATTTTTTCGCAACCTTCAGTAAATCGATAGACTCTTCAGCTCGCCTGACATTATTGACAATGTCTGCGCCAGCAAGAATTGCCTGCTCTGCAACTCTTGACTTGTAGGTATCTATCGAGATTGTCGTGTCGCACTCCGCTTTG
>JAFGXN010000076.1 GCA_016936615.1 Spirochaetales bacterium
ACGAGAAATCCTATGGATCACGCGATAGCAAGCCATCAGGTTATGGACGAGATCGCGATCGAGATGGATCTAGTAGCCCGCGCGGTGAGAGGACTTCATCCTTCGGGCAGGGACGTGGTCAGAGACCTGGTTCTGGGCGATCAACTGGTGGGAAAAAATTCGGGTCTGGGAACGGATCTCGAGGCAGATAATCTAATAAAAAAACTGAGGTTAATTCCTCAGTTTTTTTGTCTACTGTTATTTATTAAAATCATATTCGGGATAACCTTCTTTAATCTTTATTGGAAAAAGAAATGAGGTTATCTTGTTGTCAGCAATGTTTATTCCAGCTACAGCGCCTGAGCTATTTGTTCCTTCAGTAATAAATTCTTCGAGGCAGAGAATCACCCCTTGTTTATAGCTTTGAGCATAAGTCTCGCCTAAGCCTCTGATAGCTACTATTTTTATTCCAGAATCGATTAGCGATTTTGCAAATTTTTCTACATCTGGTAGCTCTTCTTTTGAATCAAATTCGTAGAGTATTGTCGAGATAGAGTTATCCATTTCTTTCATTAGGGAAGCTAGTTTGTCTCTACTAGGAATTTTGTTCAGCTTTGCTATTTTTACTGTAATACCATTTATGTTGTGAGTCTTGACTTGGATATGTTCTTCTAGGTCAAATATATAGAGATGAGCACCAGTAAAAAACCTATCCTCGGCAGATCTCAGGTTCATGAGAAAGTGTTCTATTGTCTTGTCTTCTTTTGGGTCATACTCCCTGTCCCAGATCCACTCTTTTTTTGTAAAGAGATTATCATTTTTTCTCGATATTTTTCCAGATATTACAAGAGATATTGAATTTGAAGATTCCACTTCACCTCTGTGAAAAGCAAAGTATTGATGGCTTGTTGTCATTTTTTCTTGGATATTTAAAAAATCATCACTATTAGTCTGCATATATCTTTTTGCCTGTTTGTAACCTTTCTGCTCCATTACCTTCAGCAGGGTGTATACTGATGAAGGCGAATCAATTTCCATGTTGTAAAGGTTGTTGTAGTCAAAATTTTTTATAGTGTGATATGATGTCAGGTCGTGGAAATCTGCGACTGCTCGTGGCTGATAGTGTGAAAAGTCGACACTAGCAATTATGAAAGTCTTTTCAGTGCTAGTTTTTATTAAAAAATCTGCTATCTTTTGGTTATCTTCTTTGTTATTTTGCCAGAATGTGAGAATTGGAACTATCTTAGCCTCTGGGAAGAATTTCTTTATGAAGGTAGCATGAAAAAAAATACCATGCTCAATCTCGAAGCTCTTGTCGTGCCGTGTCGCGAGCTTTTCAGACAATAATTTGTCTATTATTGAATCCTCAGTTGTTAATTTACCATATACGGTGTTGTATTCGAGGTTTTTCCCTGTAACAATAGAGTCTTTGCGAGTCTCAAAGTGGTTAGGCGAGATGATGAAAATTACTTCGGGGGCTATCTGCGAGGATAATCCCTTGTAGAATTGTGCTACTTGAATCGCGGTGATTGTGTGGTGAGGGATTATCGCACCTGCAGGTTGCTCTTGTATCTCTAGTGGGGTTGCTCTGTTTGTTATATTGTTCCACATCCTTAAGTCGTTTGGGTAAACTGTCTCAATTCTTGTTGGTTTAGAGCAACTAGCTGCAATCAATAATGATGCAGCTAGATATATCAATCTTTTATAATGGATAAAACTCAACGATCGTACCTCATTCCACCCCATTCTGTAACTGTAAAACCTTTTCGCTTAGCTTTTTTTAGCTTTTGTTCTTTAATCTCAATTGGGGCACTCAGTGGCTTTGAGTCAAAGAATACTCGAATGATAGTGTCTGGCTTTGGTGTTATTTTCAGTGGTGCATTGTCGTTCTGCGTTTCATAATCGTAGAAGTAGATTTGATAGTATTCATCTTTTACTAGAATTGGTATCCAGAATTCGATAAAATCCGCGATTTCTTTTTCATTCAATCCTAATATCGTTAGTTTTTCTATAAAAAAGTCGGTTAGATCTGTGGTTTTTACAATAAATCCAGTTTCTTCGACTCTACTTGGGTAGTTCTCTGATTCCCAGAAAAGGTATGGATATACTTTGTTGTCTTCTAGATTTATTATTGTTCCGTCTGGCTTTGCAATCACATTCCATCCGCCCTCTTTGTATTCTGGAATAGTTATAGAGAATCCATTTCGAGGCTTGACTTGGACATTTACTGTGGTCTCTTCTTTTGGATAGAGGTAGATTACAGGTTTTGCCATCTCTCCACCAGATTCATGTGCGTAGAAGGTGTGTTGCTTTGAGACTTCTTTATAATCGCTGTAGATTGCGATGAAATTATAGGTGTTAGATCCTATAAAAAAAGTGTCGTTTTCTTTTGATACATAGTATTCAAAGGTTCCTTTTTGTTGTTCATACTTTGATATTACATCTTCGAAAATCACTTCTCCGTAGGAGTCTTTGACTTGGATTTTCATCTTTATTGGTGCGCCTGTTACTTTTCCTCTTATGGAGACTCCCCATGAGTCGTAGACATCTTCCTCGTTTGTAGGATATTCTACAGTAATCATTCTGTTTTTGTTCTCTTCCACATCGACAAATTCTCCATACATCCAAGCTGTCTTGTAGACTAGAAGATTTCCGCTAGGCTCTTTATATTCTATGTAGTACCAGTTGTTGTACCACTCTTCGACTTGCATCTTCTCTTTTGTCTTTGCGAGCAGTCTGATATTTGTTCCTTCGAGGACTGCCATATGGGATTTGACTTTTTTAGTTTTTTTATCAAGATAGAAAAATTCCATGTAGTCGTAGTTTGTTCCTGGTCCTTTTCTTATTCTCACGTTTGTTGTTGTAGATGATAATTTGTTGCCGAGTGTTGTGCATTCAACATTGTCGGAGAGGGTTATAGTCTTGTCAGCTTCTTGAAACGAGAGATCATTCCATAGAATTCTGTTATTCTCTTTATCGGTAAGGTAGAGATAGGCTTTGGGGTTGAATTTGTCTTTTACTAATTTGAGCTCAAACTCTCTAGTTCCTTCAAAATATGCGCCAAAGACTCCTTCAAGTTCTCCATATTCAATGGTTACTTTATTTCCAGAGATTTTGTATAGACCAGTTAGAGTTCCAGAGTCTTTGCCTACTGTGTAGAATGCTTTGTATTTGCCTTTCTCAAATGTGAAGCTGTACTCGTCGTTATACCATTTCCCTTGGGTCAGTAGCTTTTTCTCAGATCTCTTGAGCCTGGTTTCCATATCTACTGGTTTTGAATCTTGTTCATCTTTTGAACAACTTGCGATTGCTAATAAAATTGTAAAAATTAAAAATAGGATAAAATTTTTCTTTTTCATATATACCTCTTTCAAGAAAAGAATATGTTTTATTTTTTGATATGTCAAGTTAAGAAAAATTTATTCCTTTTTGAAAAAGAATTACTCCAGATTGCAAAAGCTTTTCTATGAGAATATTGGTATTTTTATTTTATATTATTACCTGGGAGGGATAATGCGAAAATATAAATATTTTATGATCATGCTATTAAGTATGTTTCTTGTGGTTTCATGTGAGGATAAACCTGGTACACCAGGGGGGGATGATCCTACTGCTGTGGAAAAGAGTTCTGAGGCGAGTATTATTAAGCCGGAAGTTTCATCTGATGTTCTGTGGTTTCCAGAGTTTTCTCCTGATGTAACTGATTATTCGCTAAGAATTGTTGATACTTCTATTGATAATCTTAGTTTTAAGGTTAAGGCTAAAAACAGTAAGGCTTCTTTGCCTGGTTCACTTGATTTTTCTTCTATTGAATACGAAGTTCCAGTAGTTAAGACATTGACTTGTATTGCAGAGGATGGTACAAAAAAAACATACTCTTTTAAAGTCGTTCGAGGTTATCCGAAAGGGTCAGCTGAGTTATTATCACTTAGTGCTACGAATTCGCCTGAGATCATCATCTCTGATGAAAAAGATAAGTATACACTTATTTTTCCTGTGGGAGTTGATAGTACAACAGTTTCATTTGAGCCGTTAAATCCTAATTCTACTGTAAAAGATGCTGGTGGACAGCTTCTTGACTCGAAATCAATTGATTTTAATTCTATTGCTTCTGATTCTTTTACAGTTGATAACTTTTATATTCTATCTGAGGATGGGTTGAATGAAAAGTATTATACTGTGGAAGTTGTTCAGGATGTGGAGTTGAAGCTTGATAATCTTGTATTGGCACCTCAAGCAACTCTTACTACAGAATTTGATCCTGAGATTAAAGAGTATCAGATAAATGTGTTGCCTTCTTATAAAGATTTCACTGTAAGCTGGGAGGCTGCAGCTGATGTTAGGGTTGATGGTCCTTCTTCGTTCGAATGTAAGAGAGAGGATGATTCCCTTATAATTACTGTGGGGCATAAGGTTCTGAATAGGGATGTTGAGTACATCTTTAATTGTAGTTATATGATAAATCCTGAATTTATAAATGCTAAGACATTTACAATCTATGGTGATGATATTGCTGCAGGCACTTATGATGAAAAATATAAAATCAGTAGTAGTAGCCCTTATGGAGGAGATTATTATTATTCAATCAGTAAGTATGAGATTACAGAGGGTGATGTTGCATTCCTATTTCCAGATAGTCCTATGAGTCTGGGATCTAGTAAGCCAGCAACTAACATGACCTACAAGCAGGCTGTTGCATTTTGTAATAGACTTAGTTTGGTAATGGGGAGATCCTGCTTCTATTCTGTCAAGGATAAAAATTATTCTGATCTTATGTGGAAGACTTTTACATGGGATTTTCTCTCTTCGGGGCATTGGTCTATAAAATGTAATACTCGATCAAAAGGTTATCGTTTGCCTACTAAGATAGAATGGACAGCTGCTGCAATTGCTTTTGTTGATGAACATGATAAGATTACTTGCCTTGATGCACGATATAAGTGGTATGATTTCTCAGGATATGATGGAACAAATTCTAGCAGTATTGGTGATTTTGCAGTCTATAATAGTGGAGCAACATCAAGTGTTGGTTCTAAGCTGCCTAATTCTCTTGGACTATATGATATGAGTGGAAATGTCTCAGAGTTTATATCTAATGAGATTCCAAGTAGAAGTGATACTACTTTGTATTTTTTCTCAATTGGAGGTGATTACTCTCAGGAAGATATGAAGATCTTTTGGCAAACCGGTTCGGGTGTATATTGGTCTTTCAAAGATGATAAAACTGGGTTTAGGATAGCCTTTAAATAGATAAAAGATAGATCCCCAAGGATTATTCCTTGGGGATTTTTTAAAATGAATCAGTTAAGTCGTTTTTTATATAAAAAGTTTGATTCTTGATTGTTTATATTGGTCTGCATCTTTCCAGTAACACCAGCTTTAGTGTAGTCGAATTCTTGAAACGATATTCGTTCTGTTAAAGTCCTATTTTTTATGGAAAAATTTAAATTTTGCAGGTCTATAAATCCAGGATCTGCAATTATTGAATTTTTATCAAGTCCTGTAGCTTTCCATTGTTCAAAAGTCTTTCCTGTAAAATCTGGTTTGCTTCCGTCTGCAAAGAAGTAGCAGTTGTTTTCCATTTGTATGTTCATCTGGCTAAAAGGTCCTTTAAAAAGTACTCCGCCACTCTTTATAACGATGTTGTTGGAGAATGTGAATGAAAGATGATCTTCTATTCTTGTTGCTTGAATCTGATATTTCAGACCCATTCCAAAGATATTATTGCGTATAATATTTTCTCTTCCATAGTGCTGGTGAAAAGCCCCAGTATCAGTGTCAAAGACTAGGTTTTTTTCAATTAGAATGTTTGAGCTTCCCTCATCTGTGTAAAGTCCCCATCCTCCATAGTGATCAGCTCGTATGTTGTGGATAACATTTCCGCTGACAACAGTTCCTTCGGATTTTCCAAGTGTATATATTCCAGCCATATCACTTAAAATACCTTGACCGATTTTGTGAATGTGGTTATTGATTATTCTGTTGCCCTTTGACGGAGATTCGTTGTAACCCCAGACCCATCCTATTGAAATTCCTGTGTAGAAGAAATCATAGATTTCATTCCGAGATATTTCATTGTTTGCAGCATGTCCTGAAAGTATTCCTGCACTACACTCTATCAGCCTCCCTCCATGGCGGATTATATTGTTGGTAATAAGATTTTCGCTAGGGATTTTTCCTTTTAGCTGCGAAACTCCTGTAGTTTCTCCTAGTCTAATTCCGCCACAACCGACATTTTCTATTATATTGTTTTTTATTTCAGATTTGCTGCAGTTTGTTCTTAGCCATATTGCGTATTTTCCTATATTGGAAAAATTACAGTTTTCTATGATAAGGTTGCTTGCATTGTCAAATGTCAGCGCTGCATCTATCTGGTTTGCTGATTGTGCTGGTAGAAATTCCATTGTATCTCCAGTGAAGAGTGCACTATTTGAGAAGGTTATTCCGCTGAATTTTGTGTTGGAAAATTCTTCGCCGCCTAGGAAAAATTTGTCAGTGACTGGATAAGAAATTTTTGCTTCATTCATCTTTTGATTAGCAAAAGGGATATATAACAGCTTGCTGTCTTTAGTGATGAACCATTCGCCTGGAGAATCCATGCCACTGCGGATGTTAGAAATATAAAATGTAGTTTCTGAATCGAGTTTGTTCCATGGTTTCATTCCTTTTCCACGATGTTTTGCAATGTTAAGTATCTTGTTGTATTTTTCGATTTTGTATCTAGTGTTATCCCATTTATGATAAAAATGAAGATATACATTTTGTAATTCGTAGTTTGAAAGATTTTTGAGGATAGATTTAGCCTTTTGGGGTAATTTGAAATATTTTACAGATTTAGATGGTTGTGATGTTTCTCCCTGGTTTTTGATAAACTCAGTTGTCCTGATAAGGTTGAGCAGTCCTGAATCTTTTGTTCCTGCAACCAGGCACATTTTTCTATCCGAAAAAATAGTAATCCCCTTTGCTGCTGATGCTTCTTCCTGGGTTAATTGCATTTCATAGTAGTTATCTCTTTTTTCCCATTTCCCTGAAAAGACTCGATCCCCACGGAAGGTTGTTTCTTCTCCATGGATTATCATCAAAGTTTCTGGTGTTTTTTCAAGCCTGGCAGCTTTTGTAAAAAAGAATTCTTCATTGCTGAAGTAGATTTCTATCCTCGTAGGATTAATTTCATTGTCACGTTTTAATTGTTCTAGTTCTCTGTTAATAAAATCAAACGGGTCTTGGCTGAAATCCCCGCTGATACTCTTTAATTCTTTGCTCCCAGTAGAGAGAATTATTTGTGTGTTAGAAATATTGCATTCAACTATGTCTTGTGCCTGAACTGATGTAACAGTTATAAATATTGAAATAAGTAAAAGTATAAGTTTTTTCATTTTAACATTATGCGAAGGAAGATTTTATTGGTCAAATTAAAATAGGGTGAAAAAATCTATTTGCAGCACCTAATGAGGATTGAAAAATTAGGTTTTGGATAGTTTTTAAATAGATCAAAAGAGTCCTCAAGGTGATTACTTTGGGGACTCTTTTTTATGAAGATCTTTGTTATGCCTTTTCCTGTTTATTTTTTTATATTTCTAAATGGCTAAAATATTGGGGGATATTTTTCTACGACCCTGATTCTGTATGGAATATCTTGCGAACCATGGTTTGCTTCTGTTCCATCAGGAAGGGTGAAGACAAAATAATAGAGAATTTCTTCTTCAACAATTAGCTGATTTGTTGGTATCTCTAGCTGAAAAAAATCTCCTTCTAATGATTTATCCATCTTTTTTTCTGTGAATGTAGCTTCTGATGTTGTTTTATAACGGATATTACATTCATATTTTGATGTGTCGACATCGTTGATATATGTGGAAAGTACTATTTTTAGTTTATCTCCGGGGCGTATAAATTGTATTCTGTCTAGTTTGAATAGGTCTGTTATACTAGATGGATTAGTTTTGTTCCAGTCCATCTTGAAAGTTAACGGTTTGTCTTTGAATAAATGAAATTCTTGGTTTGTGTCAAAAATTTTTAAGTAAAAATAGTATTCAACTATGTCTCCGAATTCTAGGTTCTTTATGGCTAACATCCTTAGTGGATATTTTCCATCTCGTCCGTCTCTCTCTGTTATTATGTTGTATTTTGATGGATTTGTCGCTCTGATTGTGTTTGTGCTATTCCATTCAGTATCAAGCCCTTTTATCTTGTAGAAGATGTCAAAGTGCCACCTCTTTATCCCTTCTGGCATTTTATAGTAGCATTCTGGATCTGGTCTTCTGTATGTGATTATGGAAGGGTTGTTGTTGATTTTTGTGATGTCGTGTAATGGAATAAATTGGAATTCTTGAAGTAGCTCTTCTTCTGTATATTTCTCCTTCACATTGCTAAGAACTCTTGTCTTTTTACCTTCCTTGAAAAGTACAATATCTCTTTCTCCTTGTGGTCTGATATAAAAATTGTAGACAAGTTCTTCTCCAGGGAGGAAATTTGTGTTTATTTCTGCAGTAAAAAGTCCGTTGTCGTTTCTAAACTGTATTAGTTCTGCAGTCCTTTCCTTAGCTCGTCGTAATACCATGCTTATTTGCCAGTTTGAGGTTTCTGTATTTCCTTTTATGGTTATCGTGGTATTTTTTTTATATGTTGGTGTAATATTTGAGGGGATTGTCAGGTATTTTGTCATTATCTGTTCTGCTTCTTCAAATGGAAGTACGTATGGCAGAGGCTTTAATTTGGGTTTTTCTGTTGTCAGGAAGAACCAAGCAGGTTTGCTTCCTTTTATCCCATAACGATATACATTGTCAGAATTTGGGATATGCACTTCAAAGTAGTGAGCAGTCTCTTTGCCTGTGATGTAGCCAGAGGTTTTAAACTTCGCGGTTCTGCGTGTGCCAATTTGTGGAGGAAAATCAATTATTGTGAAACCTGTATTGTCAGGTTTTTCAATGTATAGTTTTATTAGCCAATTTCTTGCTTCCTTAGCTGTTCCTACTGTTATTGTGTATTCGGTTTCAGGTGCAAATTGATTTAGCCATGGAAAGTATGTCAGGAGTTTGATAGTGTTCCAATTGATTGGGAGACCTCCTAGTTGTTCAATCTGCTGCTCCTCGGATAGGGGTTTTGGTGGGCTTGAGGGTTGAATTGCAATTTCGGGGAAGAGCGGTTGTGCTTTGTGGGAGGAGGTAGCAATTCTTAATCCAATGCGATTTAGTATCCCATATCCATGGATTTGATTGTTCCATCCTAGAGAAATTGTATCTATCTCGTAGTTTTTGTAGTGTTTTCCCATTACTGTTCTTCTTGGATTTCTAATATTTGCTAAATCAGCTCCCCTGTAGTCTAGGATAGGTTTGGTCTCTGGTGGTGTGATGTAGCTTGCTCCTTGAATATCCCAGCACCATTCTGAGACATTGCCAAGCATGTCGTATATTCCTGCATGGTTAGCCTTTTTAAGTCCTACAGGGTGTTCCGGAGTTTTGTCATCTCCGAATTCGAACCAGCCATAGTCATTGATTTTGTAGATAAATTCTGTGAGAGGGGAGAATGGTTCATAGTATTTGCTTCTTTTATAGGTGCTCACGATTTTTCCAAGAGAGAAGGTCTTTCCATTAATATATCTTGATGCATACTCCCACTCTGTTGTTGTCGGAAGCCTGTATCCATTTGCCTTCCAGTTTGCTTGGATTTTATTCTCATCAGCCTTTGGTATAGTATTCTTTCGCAGGATTTGATTGTTTAAAGAGTAAACTGGTTCAAGTTTATTGAGTTCGCTTAAGGCATTGCACCATACTATCGCATCTAGCCATTCAATTTTTGTTATTGGTTCGTATCTTATCTCAGCAGGGAGATAAAGAGTGCCGTTCTTGACATATTTTGATATATTGGGGAGAGTATAGCCGTTTTTTGTTGCCCATGAGATTACCCCATACCATTGTTGATTGGTAATTTCATATTTTCCGATAGAAAAATCAGAGACAGTTCGTTGTTGTGTTAGGGTTTCTGTCGAATTTATATAAATTGTATGGTCGATAGTTCCACCTTTTAGCTTAACTTGTTGAGGTGTTACCACTTCCCATTCGGCATAGAGGTGCAAGTCTTCAAATGCTACCGCATTAATATCAGTAAAGGTATTGCTATCTTCAAGATCTATCTCATAGTGAATGCCTGATCCGTCAGGTTTGGTATTCCACCCTGTAAAGGAGTATCCAGTTCTCGAAAGATTATGCGGAAGTTTCGTTGGTTCAAAAAAATATCCATTTATGTTGGGAAGCATATTTTTTGTTTCTGCAACAGATCCTTCAGTATTATTGTTACCATGGTAATAGATTTCAGGTATTTTGAATTGGGGGGTATCAATATAATTTATATTTTTGTGTAGAAAATCTTTTGCTTGTGGAAGATCCTCTTTTGCAGTTTGTGGCGGAATCTTTGCTTCACTAGGCTGCGTTTGCTGATTTGTGTTGCAATTTAAAATTAGAATAGCGATTGCCAGTGAAAGTGTTTTTACAATTGTTTTCATTTTTTTCTCCTACTTTTTCTTTTATAGTAGTAATTATTTTTATTGCTGTAAAGTTTTTATTTGTATTTATTTCAGAAGATTGTTGAAGAACTAATAAAGAGTTGGGGGCTTTTTGTAGCGTATTGTGTGATGCTTGTATTATATTTGATATATGTGGGTTTTTAGAAAAAATGCCCCGAGCGCGATTCGAACGCACGACCTATTGCTTAGGAGGCAATTGCTCTATCCTACTGAGCTACCGGAGCGATTGTTAACAGGATATAATAAATATCTCTCTATGTCAATTAGTTTGATCTTTGTTAGACTCATTGTTTTGTTTGTTTAACTCTTCTAGTGCTTGCTTGTATCCTAGGGAGTAGCCAGCGCTGAATCCGTCTTTGAACCCTTCTACGTAGCTTTCAGGTAGCGGTTGGTTCTGTTCAGGCTCTGCTGCGAGGGGTGGAGTCTCACTGTCGCTTGGTTGTGCTGTAGTCTCTTCTGTTTCTGTAGTGGTTTCTGCAGCTAGACTTTTTTTGTATTTCTCTGTAGCCTCAGCGTCAAGGTTGTCTGTGGATATTGATAATTTTTTGTTATTTGAAAAACGTTCTTCTACAATATTATATACATTGTTCTTATCATCTACCGCCATAATATCAAAGAAAAAATCTCCATTTAGAACTGTTAGTTCAAAGATTGAGAATGTTCTATTTGCTAGATCTTGTCGCAAAAGGTTGTCTCCCCATGTGTCTGAAGATGAGGGTGTTATATATATCTGGGTGATTGTATTCTCTGTCTCATTGCTTATTCTAATTTTC
>JAFGXN010000077.1 GCA_016936615.1 Spirochaetales bacterium
ATCTAAATTATAGGTTATTTATTTTATAAAGCAAATTTGTGATAGCAAATTGACAAATCGTTAAGCTGCTGTTAGAATTGATTTATTCACATTAAAGGAGAATTTATGAAAAAGTTAATTTCGATTTTTATTATTCTAGCTCTTGCTAGTTGTAGCGTATTCAATGACATTGCTGGATCTAAGATTATTGCAATTGATTCAGAAGGGCATTTCAAAGAAGATCTCAGATATCAAAGTGATCAAACTATATGGAAATTCAATGCTGATGGAACATTCGAAGAGATTGGAATTAGAAATTCATCAACCCCAGCAAACTATGATCAAACATCTGGAAGAAAAGGGACATACAGCTTTAATCCTAAGACATATATGCTTACGATTACAACAACATACACGTGGAGTTTACTAGAAAGCAGATATAACCTAAGAGAAAGCCAATATGCAGAGGTAGCTTCAGCTCAATTTTACAAGAATCTATTTGTAGCATCTAAGCTAACTACTGGATTTTCAACTATGGTCTATGTGAAAACTAAAGATGATGAAGGCGATGATTTTTGGCAAGCATATTACAAGGAGATCTCTTATACTGGCAATGGTGCAGAGGCAACAATTACTGAAACTGCCGAAGAGTTATCTGAATTTGAGATAAATTACGAGACTAGCTACTTCTCTTTTTTAACTACAGAGATTGACTACAATTCTAGCGGAACTATCACAGCTGGCACTAAAGATTTGTCAACTGGTAGCTTTGTCGATCAATATGGCAAGACTAAGTTAGGCTCATATGATACAACTTCTGTGCTGTTATATTGGACGCTTCAATCAGATTGGGAGTATGATACAGAGACTAGCCTATGGGAGACACCACCAACTCCACAGACAGATACAAGCATTAACCAGAAATCTATTTTTGTAGATGGAAAGGTTCTTGTTGTCAGTGACAATGAACTTTTTCAATGAAAAAATATAGATTACTGATATTATTACAACTAATATTAACCCTTTCCTGTAGCCCTTTTACAGCATCGCTTGAGAGCTCAGGAAAGGTCTTTGAATATTTAAATAGGGCTACACAATATGAAAATCTAACTAGCTTCGAGATTGCTAGCTCCGAACTAGGCGCTGATATATTATGCTATAAATTATCAAAGGATAATACGCCACGACCAAATTTCCTGCTAATCGGAGGGATACACGGCAATGAGAGAGCATCAACTTTTTTCCTAGTAAACTATATCGATTATCTACTTGTAAATAGTTTGGATACGCAAGTTTCTCAGTTGCTGGAAAATGCTAATTTATACTTCCTACCTATTGCTAATCCAGATGGATTTGACAGACTAAGGCGTAACAACAGCAACAATGTAGACCTGAATAGGAATTTTAGCTGGGCTTGGTCTCGAATAAACTCCACCCACGGTGAGCAACCCTTTGATCAGGCTGAATCGTTAGCAATAAAACAGCTAGTCGAAGCGAATAATTTTTCATTGATTTTAGCTTTTCACACTGGGCAAAAATGTATCTCGTTCTTGTGGGATTACATTGGCAAGGAAGAGTCTAAGGGCTCGCCGGCAACCTATTCCGAAGAGGAATTTATAGCAAATTACCTGCCGGAATATCCTTTTATCTCAACGATTGCAGACAATTATGAGTCTGACGTAGATGAAGATTCGCTATTTGATGAATTCTATGCAACACTTGGCTACGATTGGTATCCTGTCTTTGGCTCAATGCAAGATTGGTTCTACGGTGAGCACGGGATACTCAACTACACGATTGAGATCTCTAACATTCAGAACTCGATTGTTACTGGAAAGGAGATGGAAAATCTATTTATTTTTTCGCAGCATCATAGAGCATTGTCTAATTTATTGGAAACTGGGCTGACTGGGCTACACTGTCGGATAACTAAAGATGGATTGCCAATCGAAGCGAGGGTCTTGCCACTGAGAGCGGGTTCAAGAGGCTTTTCAGATCCAGTTGAGTTTGAGACCTTTTCATTTAGCGACAAAGATGGCTACCTGGATATAGTATTAGAAGAGGGAGAGTACAATCTATTGATAGAGTTCGAGGGGCAGCAATATGAGGTTCTCAACATTGACTCACGACAATTTTCAGATAGTTATACTCTGATTGAAATTTAAAAAGGGGGCAGATGCCCCCAATCACAAAAAAACAAAAAACACAAATATTACTTTACAGCGCTAAGCTGCTTCTTCGAAGGCTTCTTTCGAAGCTTTGAAGTCTCGGCATAAAGATTCTCTAGGAGAGTCTTATATTTTTCTTCAACAAATTTTCTTTTAACCTTTAAGCTTTGGGTAAGTTCTGCTCCGATTGTGAAGTTATGCTTGATAGCAGTAATCTTCTGTATCATCTCAAAGTGCTTAAACCCATTCTCTCGACTAATTAGCTTTTGAACTTCAGCCTTTAATCTCTCAGAAATCTTCTCATGAACAACTGAGTCAGGATCTGCAAGTCTAGCAGTGTCGATATCAAGCTTTAACTCACCAGCTAATTTCATAAGCTGATCATCATTTATTGCAATAATTGCACTTAAATGCTTTCTGTCATTACCAACAACTATTGCATGATCAATAAATGCACACTCTTTTAATTTATTCTCAATCTGTTCAGGCTCAACATTCTCTCCGCCAGACAAAACAATTGTATCTTTCTCACGACCGACAAGAATATACTCGCCATTTGCAGACTGGACAGCTAAATCACCAGTATTTAACCAACCATCCTTGCTCAGCACAGCATTAGTCGCCTCAGGATTATTGTAATAACCCTTCATCACTTGTGGACCTCGACAATGAAGTACTCCCTTCTCTCCAATCTTAGCCTCACTTCCATCCTGTTTGATAATCTTAATCTCAGTATTCAAGAATGGAGTACCAGTTGAACCAAAAGTATTTCGGGCAATTGTCCTTGCAATAATACCTGGCGCACACTCAGTCATTCCATAAGCATTACATATTGTGATACCTAATGAGTTAAAAAGCTCATCTAGATGCTTTGGAAGAGCTCCTGCCCCACAAACTGCAGACTTAACGTTGCCACCTAACTTCTTCTTAATGCCTTTTGTAAGAGGATTAGTTAAAAGCCATAGCGGATAAAGAAACACAATTCTTGAAGCATGAAACAGAATACCGGAAATTCGTGAAAAAATATTATTTTTTCTAAATCTTAGATAACTGCCTCGCAGATAAAAGATAGACATTAGAAATGACTTTCGGATCCTCGTCATAGTAACAAAAATTCCTCGTGCAATAAAACTCTTCTTGCTAATCTCTTTAACTAATTTCTGATAAATAGATTCCCAAACACGAGGAACTGTTATAAAAAGATCAGGTTTTTCTCGAGATAAGTCGTTTGCGAAGGTTAATGGCTTCGAGTAGTAAAGCCTAACCCCCTTGAAGAGACAACAATACTCATAGGTTCTCTCAAAGACATGCCAAGATGGAAGCATAACAACAGTTGAATAGTGCTTTTCTTCATTAATCTCAAGCCTAGGCGTGTTAGCAACAATATTTTGGATAAAATTACCATGCGTAAGCATTACACCTTTTGGATTACCAGTAGTTCCAGATGTGTAAATTATAGCAGAAAGGCTATCACCATCGATTCCATTCGCTTTTCTCTCCAAATAAGTCAAATCTGATCTATCCAAATTAGCTTGATCTACAATGTCAGCATAAAACACAGATTTCAAATTCAACATACCACTGAGCAATTGATCTTTTGGCTTATCTACAATGAAAATACCTTTACAATTTTCCCAATCACTTGGAGTAAATAGATCTGTAAGTTCCTGAGCAATTGTCAAATCCTC
>JAFGXN010000078.1 GCA_016936615.1 Spirochaetales bacterium
ATTCTGGCGATGATTCTGGCGATGATTCTGGCGATGATTCTGGCGATGATTCTGGCGATGATTCTGGCGAGGACTCCGGCGATGACTCAGGTGACGACTCAGGCGATGATTCAGGTGACGACTCAGGCGATGATTCAGGTGACGACTCAGGCGATGATTCAGATGATGATTCAGATGATGATTCAGATGATGATTCAGATGATGATTCAGATGATGATTCTGACGATGATTCTGGTGATGATTCAGATGATGACTCTGGTGATGATTCTGGCGATGATTCAGACGATGATTCTGGCGATGATTCTGGTGATGATTCAGATGACAACTCCAACGACAATTCTAATGGGAACAACAGCAATAACGCAAACCAAGGCAACATGGGTCACGGCACCCAAGACGACGGGTTCAACGAGAATAATCCTGGTAACAGCTCTGGCGTTGGTGGCGGGAACGACGACTCCAACGACAACTCCAACGACAACTCCAACGACAACTCCAACGACGACTCTAACAACGGTAACAACGCAAACCAAGACAACATGGGTCACGGCACCCAAGACGACGGGTTCAACGAGAATAATCCTGGCAACAGCTCTGGCGTTGGTGGTGGGAACGACAACTCCAACGACAACTCCAACGACAACTCCAACGACGACTCCAACGACGACTCCAGCGACGACTCCAACGACAACTCCAACGACGACTCCAACGACGACTCTAACAACGGTAACAACGCAAACCAAGGCAACATGGGGCACGGCACCCAAGACGACGGGTTCAACGAAAACAATCCTGGTAACAGCTCTGGCGTTGGTGGTGGGAACGACGACTCAAGCGACAACTCCAACAACGGTAACAACGCAAACCAAGGCAACATGGGTCACGGCACCCAAGACGACGGGTTCAACGAGAATAATCCTGGTAACAGCTCTGGCGTTGGTGGTGGGAAAAGTGCAAAGGGCGGAGATAGCGTAGATGAGGATTCTGACTTCGATGAGCTTACACTTGATGGCGAGGAGAACAGCGTTGATTGGACAGAAGAGATTGAAAATGATATGCAAGGAGGCGAAGACAATCCCGATGATATCTGGACAGACAACGATGGAGATGATCTAGATGATGTGGATTGGGAGGATTCAGACTATGACGATGATTCTGATGACAACGACTTTGATGATGTAGATATGGATATTGATGATTCAGAATTTTAATTTTAAAAAAAATAGAGCCTATAAAGACTCTATTACATTAAAATTGAAAAATATTAAATCTACTCCACTACCCTTAATCCACCAATCTTTAGCCACACCTTCTCTCCGTCTGGAAGTTTGACGTAGAACCAGCCTTTCTGTTCTTTTAATATCTTGACAACAGAGCCAGCTGGAAGTGGCTGAGAATAAATTTCTTCAAAAAAAGAGCTATTCCCAGAATAGGCGTATGAATCTAATAGAAGAACTGCTTCTTGTTTTTTGGTTAAATTTCCAACAATTGCATAGAGAAACATCAGCAATGCGAAGGCAAAAAAGATCAACGAATAGAATTTTTTCTTTTTTTTCAGAAAAAGAACTAGGACTAATGCTATTAACAATGAGAAGACCCCTAATGCTACCTTGCCAAGGATTGAAATATTAAAGAAAATTGGAAAGATATAATGTAAGGGCTTGTTTTTCTCAACTGAATTATATTTACTGGCAATTGGGGCTGATAGTTGTTCATATGCTTCCTGGTATTTCTGCGAATTTGGTTCAAGCTGTAACGCTTTTCGTAGATAGAAGACTGCATTTCCATCATTTTGCAATAGTTTGCTAACTACTGATAGATTATAGTAGAGATATGAGTTGTCTGGCATCTGCTTGCTTAATGACAGATAGATCTCGAAGGCCTCGTACAGATATGATAGATCATTTTGCTCTTCTGCTATTTCAATCTTCTCCTCGGCTAATTCGAGTTTTTCCATATAATTACCATAATTTGTGGCAAAAAGTAGAATTAAAATTGCTGATAAGATTAACTTTTTCATTTTAGACCTCGCAGTGTATTCTTGATTTGAGCAAGTATTTCAGTTGCTTTGTGGGTTGATGATGGCGAAAATAGGTGTTCGTGCAAGAGGGCAATCTCGCTTGCGAAGCTTTGGCGGAGTTCACTGTCACTTCGGAGGGTGTTTAACAAGATTGTTAGGGACTCTGGAGAACCATCAATATGTGAAAGGCTTTTTTTCAAGCTGGAATATGGACTTAAAGCAGAGAGGGAATTTATTTTTTTTACTAGAAAAAATATTATTAGCAGTAAAATCAATATTATCGAGACCACTATTACCACTATTGAGAGAATTTGCTTTGCAGCAAGGCTCTTGCGGTTGTTAAGAACTTGTTCTGCTGAGAAGATCTCTAGCTTCGCAGGTTTCATTGGCTCTAAGATTAAGATGGGATCAGCGAGTTCTTCTTGGCTGGATGAGAAGACATCCGAGGTTGAGAGGATTTTTGTATCTTTAACCTTGAGTTTAATCTTTGGTGAGATAATATCAGTGTATTTTTGGCTCTTTGTGTCAAAGACAAGTAATGAGATTGAATCAAGTTCATCTGTTTTAGCATTAAGTGGGCGAACAAGATATGAATGTATATTCTCAAATGAGGAATCAACTTCACTTCCCTCGTATTCAACTGAAAAATTATCAACTATCTGATCAAAATTAATCGCAGATCTATCTAATTTTCTGGTATCGTATGAGCCTTTGATTGTTAGGCTAAGCCGAATTGGGTCGCCGACAAAGACCTCTTCAACAGGAAGAGTTGCGATAAGTTCAAAATCACGACCGACTAGGCCTGAAAATTTTCCATCAGGTGCTGGTGGTAGGTTTTTCACTGTAACATCTTTAGAATCTGCAATTATAACTAGATTTTCGTATACATCACTCTCTACAACATTGCCAAAGAAATCTCTAGCCTTTCTGCTACCTGCACGTCCTCTGAACTCCGCAATCGAATTAGAGAAAGAGAGGAGTCCTGCACTCTCAGGGATAAATGCTACCCTTGTGACAAAATTAGAATCGCCTTCACGATTGAAATAGACCCTGTAATTATTTATTGTTATCATAACACTCTCTGAATCCTCTGAGACAAGTGGAATGAATTTTCCCTCAAGGGCAGGAATGCTGATTGCTAAATTTGATAAAGATTCATATGCGGTAAAAATTATATCTAGAAATATTGGCTCCCCGACATAGTATTCTTCTCTCGGAACCTCTATTCTAAGAGAAAAATTCTCATTTTTCTGAGGCTTAATTACATTAACAACACCAGCATTCACTATTACAGGACCATCTTCTGTCTCGACGGTGAAAGGGCCTAGAACAAAACGTCCAGGTCCTTTTGGGGTTAGTAAGAAGCTGTGCGAAAATGTGTTACTTGAAGTTTTTTTTCCATTTATGATACTTACCATGCTTGATGTTCCAGTTGACTGATACTGGGTATTCATACCTGGAAATTCTATTGTATCAGGAGATACCAGCCTAGAATTTGTCGAAAATCTAAGTTGAACTGATTGCCCAACATAGACCTCGTTACTTGAGAGGCTGGATTGTGTTCTTGTCTGTGCAAAAATCGATATGCCTGCGAACAAATATAAAAGTATTAGATTACCAATCTTTCTCGACATCATAGTTCCCACCTTTTTGATAATAATAATATTCTTTCTTGTCTATTTTTGATTTTTCTTGCTCAAGGATTGCCCTGGCTTCTTCTGCTTCGGGGCTCTCTTCATCCTTGTCATTGCCATCTTTAGCTACAGATGGATCTTGGGTCTCAGCCGAGTTCTCGTCCTGGCTCGAAGATGGAGATTGATCTGCAGCAGCATTTTCCTCGGAGGAGAGTTGCGCAGATTGTTGGTCTTGCTGAGAATCCTCGCCCTGTGAAGCCTCTTGTTGCTGCGATTGTGAAGCTGTCTGGTCTTGTGATTCTTGCTCCGTTCCTTGGTTGCCCTGCTGATTCTCAGAATTTTCACTACCTTGTTGCTGATCCTGGCCTTGCTGATCTTGCTGCTGTTGATCTTGACCTTGTTGGTTCTGCTGATCCTGATCTTCGCCCTGTTGATCCTGCTTTTGTTGTTCTTGCTCTTGCTCTTGCTTCATAAGATTTATTAGATTTACGACAATCTCTGTGTTTTTTGCAACATCCTCATAGAGAAGATCATATTTTTGCTCATTTTCAATAAATGAAGCTGCTTGTCTATAGTGAATTAAGGCAAGTTCTAAAGCCTCAGCAAACTCTTTTCGTGCATCAGCTTCCAGGGGTTTTGTTCCAGATTCGCTAATCTCTTCGACTTCCTTGCTTGCGTTTAAAAAAATTAAATTCCCCTGAAAAAAATACTTCGTTGCCTTCGCATATTGGGTATCAAGTGCGGAAATTTTTAGTAGATGTGAATCCACTTTTTTTTCTTTATTATAAAGAATTACTCCTATCATATTAGGTGTTAAAACTGCAAAGATTATTAATAAGAGAAAGAACACAAGGCTTGTTAAAATAAGTGCTATCTTCTTTTTCATAACAATAACTGCCTCCTAATTGTTGCAGAAACAAGTACCAATAATAGACTTACTGCTAAAAACCATGAAAAAATCATGTTATAACTGTATTCATCTTCGCCTTCAACTTTTTTTAACTCGCCTTTTTTTATAAACTCTTTGAAAATAGAGCCTAAATCTACCCTGTTATCTCCAACATTTACAAAAATTATGTTTTTTGAGACTGCTGCTATATCTTTTAGAACTTTAGGATCAAATTTAGTGTAGACAAGTTCACCATTGTGGCGTAGATACTCTTTCTTCCCATTTTCTCCTGAAATCGGGATTAGTCCACCTTTTTCCTCATTACCTAATCCAACAATCAATATTCTCACCCCTTTATCAGCTAAACGGGATGCAATCGATGTGGGATAGCTCTCTTGATCCTCTCCATCTGTAATCAATACAATATCGCGGTAGCGCTGCTCTTCCTCTACAAAAAGGAGATTATCAACCCGGCGCAGCGCATCTCCAAGTCGTGTGCCTCCACGTGAGACTGCATCAGGTGAAAGTTCATAGAGAGCTTGCTCAAAAAAAATGTAATCGGTTGTAAATGGGACCTTGATCACTGCATTACCACCAAATGCGACTAAGGCTACCCGGTTACCAGAAAAGCTCTCTATACAATCCTTAATTGCCTGTTTTGCTTGTTGTAATCGGTTAGGATATAAATCTTCTGCCAACATGCTGTTTGAAACATCTAATAAGAAGACTACATCACGACCATAATCACTTTTTTTAACTAGCTCTTTCCCTCGGTAGGGTCCTGCAAGAGCAAATATCATGAAAAATATTGCTAAATTTAGAGCAAATATCGAAAAGAAATCAATTAGTATAATCTTTTTGATATCTTTTACAAGTTTTAAAATTTTTAATAGTCTGATTTTTCTAATGAAAAAAAAGATACTTACGACTACAATTGGGATCATTAAAAATATCCAATAGAGGTTTTGCGGATATCGAAACTCAATCATGGCAACCTCCTATAGATTGTGGTAATTAATAGTCCATAGAGAATTAAAAAAATAAGTCCAGGAATTAAAAATCTCTTGTAGAGCGGTCGTGTCTTACGATTTGACTGTTCTTGAAGGCTTGATTTCTCTATTGAATCTATCTCTTTGTAGACTTTATTCAAGGCTCTCGGAGAGTCAGCCTGGAAGTATTTCCCACCTGTTACTTCTGCTATATTCTCAAGTGTCTTAGTTGCATTTGCATAATCGCTCATCTCGAAGATTCCAACCCTTCCAGTATAAAAGTTTATTGTATAGACCTTAATACCTGATTCAGCAGCATATTCAGCAGCTTCTGCAGGAGCGACCTTACCCCTATTATTTGAACCATCTGTTAGAAGAATAACAAATCTACCTTTTACATTATAATCATCTTGCTCATTTAAGAGAACTAGGCGTGCAACTGCTGATGCTAATGCATCTCCAATATTTGTTCCATCTTCATCTGTTCGAGGAGTTGCTGTTCGAAGGAGGTCAATTGTATCATCAAATAGATTATGATTTAACGAGAGAGGATAGACAGTTTCAGGATATCCTGCATAAGAGACAAGACCTATTAAATCATCTTTACGTCCATCTAGCCCTATTTCTGGATCTCCAAGGACAAAGCTTTTTGCTGCGTTAATAGCATGATAATATCTTGTCTTTCCATCACCAGCATCAACTGTCATACTTGAAGATCTATCAAGCACAAGCTGCACTGCATAACCTTCTTTCTTATTCTGTTCAAATCCTTCGATTTTCTCAAATCCTGCTGCTGCAAAGAGCAGCAACCAGAATGCTAAATGAAGGAACAATGGTGGTATAAACCTGGTTCTGATTCTTAAACTCTTTTTCTGATTATCGACTAACTTCAACGATGAGAATTTATAAGCAGAGTGAACAAGCATGAACTGAGCTAATATTGAAAACAGGTATAATATTAAAAATAAAAAGACAAGTGGATACTTTACAATCATTGAACACCGCCTTTTAGAAATTTTTCTACTAAACCTTGATCTTTTTCAACCAAAGCATGATACAAATTAGCTAATCTTTGGCGATTTATCTTAAATGAATCGCTATCAAATTCTGGTTTCTCAAGAAGTGATGAAAAATATGTTATCAAGTTAGTAGCATTCTCTTTAAGGCTTGAGCTACAATTTAATTCTTGTGCAACAGCTAATCCTTGCTGAGAATATGCAAAAAGTTTTAATTTGTTCTCAATCTTTAATATTGAATCTGGATTGAAGATTTGCTTCACTCTTTTTTTCTTTGAAAAAAGAAGAATAAGAAAAAGAACAAAGGGTGCTAAACTAGCAAAAAATAGAAAGATTAGCAAGAATCCATAAAAAAAGATAAATTTATATGGGTCGTGACGGTGGGTATACATATCAAACTCTGGTTTTTCTAGTTGATCAGATGTAAAATAAGTATTGACCTTTATCTTAACTGGTTCTGCCGAAATAATATGTTTGCTTGTGCCATCAAAGATTAAAAAACCCACATCTTTACAGATTTCAATCTCCCCAACCTCTTTTGGATAGTAATTTATTTCAACTGAATTCGATAAAATTTTAGAGGAATACTCATCCGTAGGCAAAGAAAGATCTAGTATCGTTATATTTTCTGGAAACTCGTACTTAATTGTAAAAATTGTTGCAATACTTCCGGTTGTGGTCTCAATTTTTCTAACGATATCGATACCACTCTCCTGAAATTTATATACTTCCTGATAATCTGCATAAAGATGAGATATAGAAATTAAGACAAGCGTGATAGTAAAAATTTTAGCTTTCATTAATGTCTCCTGATCTCTTCGCGTCGATGAAAAAACTCTACAAAGCTTTCAAGCCAATCTGAATTTGTCAAAATTTTAAGAAAATCCCCTCCTGATTTTTTGACTAGGCTCTCAACTTCTTGAGATTTCTCCTTAATCGAGTGCTTTGATGTATCGATCATCATTGTCTGGTTAGTTTCAGAATCTCGCATTAAGACTAGGCCTGCCTTTGGAAATTTCTTTTCAACTGGATCTACAATATCTACTCCAACAAAATCATAATGATTAGCAAATGCAGAGAGCCTAGACTCCCATCCTGAATCACAGAAATCGGATAGAAAAAAGACAATTGTTCTACGTTTCATAACCTTAGAGATATAATCAAATGCATTTACTAAAGATGTAGAGTGAGATTTGGGGGTTGCGCTTAACAAGGTTGAAACCAACCGATAGTTGTGCTCTACCCCCTTTGCTGGAGGAATAAACTCTTCCACTTGATCAGAAAATAGTAACAAGCTAGTTTTATCGTTGTTTTTTGCAGCTGCAAGAGCTAATACTGAAACAATCTCAGCTGCTAACTCCTTTTTAGTCTTATCGCCACTTCCAAAATCTCCTGACGATGAGACATCAACTGCAAATAATACTGTTAGCTCTCGCTCCTCGCGATACTGCTTAATATGGGGTTTTGATGTACGTGCTGTAACATTCCAATCTATCAGACGAACATCATCACCTAACTCATACTCCCGCACTCCATCAAACTCTATTCCAGAGCCTTTAAATGCGCTTAGATAATTTCCAGCAAATGAGCTTGTAACTTTTTCCTTAGTCAAAATTCTTATTAACTCTACCTTCCTGTGAACTTCAGGAGAAATCATACTAGCTTAACCTTTTTCAAAATTTCACTAATTATCTCCTCAACAGTAATGCGTTGAGCCAAAGCTTCATAACTTAAAATTATTCTGTGTCGTAGAACATCATAGACAACAGCGTCAAGATCTTCAGGAGAGACCCAATCTCTTCCAGAGATTATTGCAAAGGCCTTTGCCGCCTTTATCAACGCAATTATTGCTCGAGGTGATGCTCCAAAATTGATTAGATTATCGAGAGCTAGCCCATAGTCAGATGACTTACGAGTAGCACGGACTAAATCTACAACATACTCTTTGAGAGAGTCATCAATAAATACAGAATCAAGAAGCTTATTCATCTCCAGAATATCTGCCTCGCTTGCAATTGGATTTAAGTCAGGTTTATCTGAAATCTTTGTTTGAATATCAATAATAGCTAGCTCTTCCTGCTTACTCGGATATGAGATATTCAATTTCATCAAGAACCTATCGACTTGTGCCTCAGGCAGAGGATATGTTCCTTCCTGATCGATTGGATTCTGCGTAGCAAGAACCATGTAAGGGCGACTAAGAGGAAAGGTAGTATCGCCGATTGATATCTGCTTCTCCTGCATAGCTTCGAGTAAGGCAGATTGGACCTTTGCTGGGGCACGATTTATCTCATCAGCAAGTATTATGTTAGAAAAAAGCGGACCTTTTTTGATTGAAAAATCTCCACTTTTCTGGTTATAAATCATTGTTCCCAACAGATCTGAGGGCAATAAATCTGGGGTGAACTGGATTCTCTTAAAACCAGTGCTCAGGACAGCAGCAAGAGAAGTAACAGATAAAGTCTTTGCAAGACCTGGAACTCCCTCGAGAAGCACGTGACTATCACAAATCAGTGATACCAAAAGTCTATCAATCATATACTCTTGCCCGACTACTAGTTTTGAAATCTCGTTTTTTATTAATTTAATTTGATTTGAATGAAAGGCTATTCTCTCTTTTGCATCATTATCTACAGACATGAAAACTCCTATTTTTAGACTTTAAATCTTAAACAATTTTACAATTTTTTTGTTACAAAAAAAAGAAAAAACTGCACGAATGCAGTCTTTTCTATCAATATTTTACTCTTCAATTACCTGTTCAATAGGTTTTGTTTGGAAACGACTCATCTCCTCAGCCACCTCCTCAATCTTGGCGTTCAAGATATCAGATTGTTGCTGTAACTCAGTCATCATAAACTCTACATCTACACTCTTCATAAGGATAGACTCCATCTCCAGATCTGCTGCTTGGGTGTGGTCTTTGACAATATTTATTATATCTGTGATATGAGCCACACCCTCGTCGATATTTTTAGAACCTTCGTCGACAGTCTCTGCAACCTCTTGTAACGATCTCACTGTTGTCAAAATCTCCTGGCCACTTCTAAAAAGTTCGACCATTGAGGTTGCAATTTCAGAGAAGATTTGCATCTGAGTCTTAACCTCGGAGTTAAGCTCATTAAATGCACTAATCGTACTAGAACTTGATGCAGTTACATCTGAGATAACCTCGGCAGATTTCTTTAAATTACTGCTGATAATATTCGCATTTCGCGAGCTATCCTCAGCTAGCTTTCTGATCTCATCCGCAACAACAGCGAAGCCTTTACCTGCATCACCAGCATGTGCTGCCTCGATTGCAGCATTCATCGCTAGCAAGTTAGTCTGATCTGCAATGCCATTAACAACATTTGCAGCCTCGAGCATACTTTTAGTACTCTCATTTATCTGCTTAATCAGATCGTTTGTATTCTCTAGTCGTGAACGGCCAATTTCTGTAACTTCAACTAACTTCTCGGTAGCACTCATTCGTTTATGGGTAATATCCTTGATATTATTAATTGAACTAACCATCTCGTTGACCGCAGCTGAGGATTGTTCAATAGCTGAAGTTTGAGTAGAAACATTAGCACGAAATCCACCGACTTGTTGCTTAATCTGTTCAACATTTGACACCACGGAAAAAATCTGCTCGTTCATTCCCTTAAACAATTTTCTAGACCCCTGCAATGAGTACTCAATCTCTTTTATTGTTGAAGAAGTGTTGCTAGTCGATTCAGCAAGCTGTTTCTTAACCTCACCTGCAGCACCAACTGCTAATTTAGTCTGAACAACAATCCTGTTCAACTTCTCGATAAAAACATTGAAGTGTCTAGATAATTTGCCAATCTCATCATTTGACTTCACCTTAATTGTCTGAGTCAAATCACCCTCACCTTCTGAAATATCACGAATAACAGATTCAACTACCTTGATTGGAACTACTATACGCTTTCCGATAAAAATTATAATAATAGTCAGAATAAACAGACCAGCCAAAGCGATTGCTAAATTAATAACTAGATCCATTAAGGTTTTTTCCAAAATCGGCTCTTGTGGAATCTTCATGACTAACGACCAATCTCCACTAGCCCCAGTGACAGGGAAGAAAGAGTATGAAACTAGACTTTTATTATAAAAAAATGCAGAGGAATCATCCTTAGAGCTCTTTCTCTCAATAAGTTGATCTGCATACTCAAGAGAAAATAGAATTAACTCATTTATTTTTCTCTTATCTTCCGAAGACAACTTGGCATAAGAGTAATCATAATTTTTTAATTTTGACTTATTACCAAAATCAGAAATCTTCATGTCTGCGACATATATTTTCTTTTCATTTATAGCTATATATTGAACAACTCCATCCTTGCCAATCTTTGAAACAGGAATATCAGGGTATTTTCTCTTTAATTCTGTGATTGATTTTGCATTATAGATATCTTTAACAATTCCAACACTCTTATTAATTATCTCTGGATATGTAGACGCTGTTACAAGTCCACTATTATTTAGTATCCAAGTATCAATTTTTGCATCTCCAAATGGTTTAAAATCAGAAATTATCTCATTAAAATAGTCAATAAAAAAATCTAACCCAAGAACCCCAACTGGCTTTCCATTTTGCCTGATTGGAACACAGATTGAGACCATTAATGCTGATTCATCATCTTGCACTCCTCTCGTGCTCAGATAAGGACCATTAACAAAGGTATTGTTACTCTTCATTGGTATATCAAAATAATCTCGCCCTTTGTGATAGGAAGTACACTCATCCCTCTTAATCTGCCCATCTAGGTTTATCCACCACGGATTAAATGCACCAGTAACAGAGTGTCCAAGATTCGTTCCAATATATCGACTATCTTTGCCATCTAATTCTGGCCAGACTATCCAAATACCTTGAAATAGCTCTGATTTCTCGATGAAGGCCTTCAATACAACATCATAATGAGCTCTCTCTCGATAGCCTAATTCATGAATTGATTCAAATATTTGAGCAATGGTATAGGCAGTCTCTTCAGCCTCTAAGACCTTTTCAGAAATTTTACCAGAGTAATGGTTAGAACTTGTAATAACAGTATCAATTGCATCTTTCTTAGATTGAGAAAGTCCTCTTCCAAGGATAAAAAAGATTATAACACCGCAAATTAAAAAAACAAATGAAAGAATCGGTATAAAGATTTTCTTACGCAAATTCATAATAGCTCCCCAAAGTAAAGATATACCAACTTATTTTATATAAGCCTATAATATACCTTATCGATAAAAATAACAAACTATATTACAGCTAAATTAACTTTTTCACATTTTTTTAATTATAATTTAAAAATCCGGACCTAGATCAGGCCCGGAGATCTATTTTAACCTAAATTTCCTTTTTCAAGAAAACAAAGTAAAATCTGCACCAAAAACTATATCGCAAGAGACCAACACTATTTTTGATAGTTAATATTATCTCTATATTTTAAATATAAACTTTGAACAAAATCGTATGGAAGCATAGCTGGCTTTCTTTCTTCATAAACTGGATTTTTTAACCACCTTTTTTCAAAATCATCAATCTGTAATTGAACATTTTTCGAGTTGATATATCGTAATTTTCTAACACTTTCGCAAATAGAATCGAGAAAGATTATCCATCTTTGTCTATAATAACCATTAATAAGACCTGAAAAATCTCTAGAGCTATAGTCCCATAATGCTGTGTAATCATCTGGTCCCCACCTTGTTATTAAATGTAGCGCGTTGTCTTTAAGGTATTTTTTTTCTTCTTCATTTTCTGCAAATTTTTCTGCCTTTTCAATCCATTTATCAAGAGACCATTCAGGTCTATAAGATGTTAATAATGACAAATCATCTAATACCTCAAGATATAAATCAGAAAACTCTCTTACTTTTTTATAGTTTCTGAGATAATAATATTTTTTTATAGATTTTAAAATTTCAGGTTCAAAGTCACACAAAACTTGTCTTGTTATATTTATTAAATCATACTCTCCAGTTGCAGTCTCTAAGACCTCTCTCTCTGATTTAACAATAGCATCCCACACATGAACAATATCATGAAATTCATATCTTTTTTCCTTATATCTATTCCATATAGAATTTCCAGATAAATTAGGTCTGGCTCTATGAAGAGATCCTTGACAAATGTAATCTGAGTCAGATAGGTAGATGTTGTCTATAAGTTGGTTCCATGCAGATAGATAATTTAGGTCGACTTTACCATTAATACAGGTTCTCCTTTTTATAAAGTACTCAGGAGTCACTTCTACTGGATCCCATATTTTTTCAAATAAATATTCATATAAAAACCTATTACTATCAAAACCTTCAAGAGTTGAACCAACACCAATAAGATTTCCTTTACTAGATGAACTAAAAAGATAATTTAACTTTTTATCAAGATTCCTTAGACTTCCTAGTAAATCTGGCTTTCCTCCAAAATTACCTAGATAACACCAGAGATATGGTTGAGAAAAAAAAGCTTCTGTAATTTTCCAAACCTCAATATTCTCACAATAATAATCTAATAGCATCATTTTCCCCTGAGGAACAGAAGAGAGAGAAGCTTCTATTCTTTCATTTGTCCAATTACCTCTACTATGAAAAAAAAGCCAACCCATTTGAAGCCATACTGCATCTTTGTCTACAGAATACAAAGAGTCATATATATAACTTGTTACCGAAGAAAGATAAGAACTATCCCAAGATGGAGGTTTCATCTCATTAAATGGATCCACGCCATAAATATGATCTGTTCCATAAAGTTCAATCTGCTTTTCAAGAAAAAGTTTCTGTATTTTTGCAAATAACGGATCCTCAGGGGATAAAAAATAAGTTGAATATTCTACAGGAAAACCTCCCCAAGGTTCGAGAACTGAAATATCAGCGTCTGGAAAAATTTCTATAAATTTTGACGGAACATGTCCAGAAAATGCAGGTAAAACAGAGGTCATACCCAACTCTCTCTGTCTACTCACAATCTGTTTTTGCAGGGATGAAGATTTCTCAATAAAATCAAGAGAAACCCCACCTTTCCATTTTTCAAAATTCCCCATTCTAAACCATGGGAAAAATGCTGGCCCTGAAAAATATTCTAAAATATCATCTTCACCAATTCCAAGATCCTTTGATATTTCATACCATATTTTTTCTCTTCCAGTAATGGCCAATGGAAGATTTATCCCATTTAATGCCATCCAGTCAATAAAATGTTCCCATTCAAACCATGACCAAAAAGCCATTGTATAACCAAATGTACAATAATTTAAAAAAAAGCGTTTTTTCAATTCAGTACTTCGTTTAATAGGTTCAAAATTAAAATCAAGAGTTTCTGGAATTTCATAAGATTCATCAACATACCAAGAAACATTAACATCGCAAAATTCTTTCAAATAATAGTTCAACCCTACAGCTACGGATATAACTGAATTCCCAGATATAACAACCTGATTATTTTCGGATTTAATACAAAAAAAGTCTTGTTCTTCTATTGAATCAAATTCAATCAGAACCTTGAAACTAGAAAAGTGATCCCCCACAATTCTATGAACCAAGTCCTCTGCAACTGCAACCTCAGATTTTTCAATTTCCAAAGCACTTGCTAGAGAAAAAGCTATAAAAAAGCAAATAGCAACTAATATATTTTTCTTTAACATAATTTCTCCTAACATATAATCTACAATAACTACAAAATACTAAATTTCTAAATTAATTTTAAAGGTTTCAATAGAAAAACTACCAACTACAAAACCTGAATTCTGCTTGCTACTCTCATTTGAGAACTCCAACATGTCAACTGACTCTAGATTTTTGATATTAAGGAGACCTGAGTTTTTGGCTTCTACCTCAACTCCCTCCATATCATAGATTCTTAAAATAAAATCATTAGTATCTTCAGCTTTTTTTATAGTGCTTACTATGAGATTCGATGCATCAAACGAGAGAAAGCGCCCACTCTGATTGAGCACAGTTTTTTTGCCACTATTTCTCTTAAAAACAGAGATAAGAGGATGATTAAAAGAGAGCAATTCTTGGTATATGGATCTCCAATCAGGCTTGCTTGAGGTAAAAGAGAAGGAAAAATTATGAGTTCCTGCCTGAAAATACCAATTTCCCTGCCAGTGACAACTTTTTCTAGATGCAAAAAGTAGATGCTGGATTACTCGATGATTAGTATCGCTATTGATAGGGTCTTTGTAATCAAATGCGGAGACATCACTTGTTAGGCCTGCGGAATAATTCTCGCCTTGGCACATTATAAAATTCCTTACCTCTCGTGGTCGAATCTCCGAAGCAGGTTCATCATAGTTAACAGAGCCGTAGGCATGACCTCCTGTCATCGGAATTTCATCTTTTCCAACCTCAACGATTCCCATTGGAACTTGATATCTGACACTTGTGGAATCTCCTACAAACGGAAAGGAGGTTCGCCATTCTCTGTTTTTTTCACCATTCCAATCTTTAATCTCATAATTAAAGTCAATTTTTTTAATATCTTTATAGACTAAAAAGTTTTGAACTACTGTGATACCCCGTACTTTTGACTTATATTCAAATTCTGCAAAGAGATTGTTTTCTGATTTTTCCCATAATCCAGAGGTCTGAGAGGTTGAAGCATAACCAAAGCTATCAGGTTGCTGAACTCTAGAGAACTCCCCTGCGCCATTCCCAATTGAGCGTAATGTAAAAACTTCGCCAGCAAGGAATTTTTCAGTATTTAAGAGCTCGCAATTTTGCTCTTTATCAAAGATTGAAGAGATTCCGCCGTGGGCAAATGCAATTTTATAGAACTTATTTTCGTATGTGGGTAAGGCATTATTGACAACTTTATCTAAAGACGATGGTGTATCAAGGTCGCTACCAGAAATGTAGTATGAATTATAACCAACCCCCTCAACATCAGCAATAAATGTTATATATTTTTCAGAGCTTTTTTTCATTCCCCAAGCCTCGATTTCCATCAATCGAGATTCATTCTGTAATAAACTTCTACGAATCAAAACTTTCAAATATCTTACTGATGACCTTGGAATTGAATGAAAGGTAATACTCTTATTATTACAGACTATTGGACTAACTAGTAGCTTCCAACTTTTGCCATCTGATGAGCCATATATCTTATAATTCCTGATATTCATCTCAGTCAAGTTCCGATATTCACCTAGAACTCCCACATGCTTGAGAACAACACTATCTATATTTGAAACTTCGCCAAAATCTAAGACTATCTCATTCATGTATTTTTTTGGAGCAGACCACCAAGAATCGCTTCTTTGTAGATTATCTTCGAACTCATCGTTTTCTGCTCTTCCATCAATCAGCTTTTCTGCAGAATGGTTAGAATCGTAACTAGAATCAGCTTTGACCATAGTTCCACTTGAAGCTAATGCTATATTCCTATACTCAGAAGAGATTTCATCAAGAACATAAGATACTTTTTCTCCTGCAGAGTCTTTTAAACCATATGAATTATAACCAAGAAGCTCCTCTTTTAATTTAATGCGAACAGGAAGTTTTCTGTCGTATGACATTCCATTGAAGACAACTATCTGATTTTCGCCAGGAATAGATCCTCCGACAACAGTGGCAATATCCTCACAAGCCTTATAGCTTAACCTTTGACCAATCTCTTCTGCGGATTGGTATTTTTCTAAGAAAACCGCATCTGTGTTATGTCCTTGATTTCCTCCCCACCCATGATCTGGATAAACAAGAGCTTTCCAAGCCTTGTTCAATTCATCTGACGGATAAGAAGATATATCTTCATTAACCACTGCCGATATAGATGAAAATATCTCAGCAAAAGGCAAATATATAGAAGCATTTCTGGCTGCGCGAGATGCTTTGAGATGTCCAGGTCCATGAATATATACCCAGAGATTAGGTCTCTCACCTTTTATTTCTGGAAATCTAGCATCCTTGTTAGCGTTTAATGCTTTGAAAAATTCAAGTGCTGACGAATATTGCAATTTCCCAGAAGTACTATTCTTATTCCACGAATCAATTACTGATCTGAAATCTGATGGACGAGAAAAATCTGTAGAATAAAGCGCACCTAACGCAGGGGCAATACCATATTTTTCATATTCAGGAGTCTTTTGCTTCAAGTACTCTGATATTTTACGCTCTAATCCTACTTGTCCAAAGGTAAAAGATTCAGCAAACTTTGTATAGTGAGATGGAGAATGAACTAAGACAGAACTTCCGTCAGGTGCTACCCACTTCCAATTTCCATCATGGAAACGGCTGATAACCAGATAAGGAATGCCACTCTTTTTTAATATTTGTGGCGATTGCAAAGTTCTACCCGGAACATCAGGATTAAAAGCAACCTTTGCATCACATCCAGGAAAATTCTTCATTAACCAGCGTCGACCAAAATAATTTTGTCGAATAAGTTGTTCACCACTACAAAACCCCTCATATGGTTGAGTATAAGTTGCACCCCACTCAAGCTGTCCTTTGCTGGTCATTTCGATGATTAGCTCCTCAAACTCAGGGTGAACCTCCAAAAACTCCTCCAAATTAAGCATATTTTCCATTGTAAAACGATAATCAGAATCTTTTTTTGCCAGCTCGATTGCTGGAAAAATACACTCATTTATCCTGAACTCTTTGCATGAATTTATATCATCCATCCAACCAACATCTTGATGGCTTGATGAGATAAAATAAATTCCACCATTTTCAAAATATTTATTTGCTTCCTGAGCATGTGCTAAAAAAGCAACTATTAAGAATAATAAGAAAAAACATCTTTTCATAACAAAACCTCTTTTATAATATAATTTTATATCAAAATATAACAGAATCATTTTACCACAAAATAATAATTTCTAAGATTAGAAAAAAATTAAAAGATTTAAATTATGCAAAATACAAATAAAAAAAAATTAATAAACGATAAAAAAACAGAGTCCTTAGTAAAAACTATGAACTCTGTTAATTATTATTCATTTATTCAAACAAATCCGGACCTAGATCAGGCCCGGATATCTATTCAAACCTAAATTTCCTTTTTCAAGAAAAATTCTAATTTTCCACCACTCATAATCTCTTCATACGTGATGTAGAGTCTATCAAGCTGCTTTCCATTCAGAACTATTCTATCTATATAGATATACTCCTCAGGGTTCTTGTCTGTTGTAACTGTGAAGACCTTACCATTTGGCAATGTCATCTCAGATTGACTCAAGACAGGAGTTGTCAGCTCATATCTCATTGAGACTGGATCGACAGGGTAAAATCCTAGTGCTGCAAATACAAACCACGCAGACATCTGACCACAGTCCTCATTGCCAGGTAATCCATCTGGCTTATCGGTGTAGAACTGATTGACAATCTGGCTTGTCAGTTCTTGAGTCCGATATGCCTTTGAAGTCCAATTAAATAAGAAAGCTGCATGGTGAGAAGGTTCATTTCCATGCGCATACTGACCGATTAACCCAGTAACATCAACTAGCTTCTTAGACTCGTCAATGTCCTCTTCAATCTCAAAAAGATGTCCGAAGACTTTTAGAAATTCTTCCTGACTTCCGTAAAGACTTATCAATCCCTCAACATCGTGCTGAACTGACCATGTATACTGCCAAGCATTGCCCTCTGTGTAGTGGCGTCTTCCACCAACATCATGGACAAGTGGATCAAAATTCCCCAACCAAGTACCATTTGAATGACGAGGTCTCATCAATTTTGTCTCCTCGTCGAACAAATTCTTATAATTCTGCGCTCTTTTAAAAAATATTTCAGCATCTTCATTTTTTCCAAGAGCCTTAGCAAATGCTCCAACGCAGAAATCATTATATGCATACTCTAAGGTCAAAGAGACAGACTCGTTTATAGCATCATAAGGAACATAGCCAAGCTCCCTGTACTCTTTTAATCCCTTTCTATCCTGATTAGCTGTCTTAACACATGCCTGATAAGCCTTCTCAACATCAAAATCTTTGTATCCTTTCAAATATGCCTCAACTATCACAGGAATAGAGTGATTTCCAATCATGCAGAATGTCTCATTTGCTTCAAGCTCCCATATAGGAAGGAATCCGCGAACATCATAATGAGCAAGCATTGAATTGACAAATGGCCTAATTAAATCAGGCTGAGTAAAGACAAACAATGGATGTGCTGCCCTGTAGGTATCCCATAGTGAAAAAGTTGAATATCTGTGAGTTCCATCATCATAGGCAACTGAACCATCTGGGTTAGTATAAGCTAGGTCTACATCTGAATATAGATTAGGAGCCACAAAAGCGTGGTACATTGCTGTATAGAAGACAGTTTTTCTAACTTCTGAACCGTCAACCTTAATCTTAGCAAGCTCCTTCTCCCAGGCTCTTGCTGCATTTTCTCTAACCTCATCGAAACCTAAAGCAAGACTTTCTGCTTTCAGATTTTCCATAGCCTTATCTGCACTCACACTTGATAATCCAACCTTAAGAATCAAAGGCTGGCTACTTGGTGCAAAAGTAAAAACTTTCTCAATTCCAGTACCAATAACACTCTTAATTGGCGCAGAAAATGTTAACGCAAAGTAAACACGCTGCTTTGAAGCCCAACCTCGAGAATACCGATATCCTACAACAGTATAATTGTCAATTTTTCTAATAAAATTCCCTTGTGTGAAAGACCACCCGACATAGTGGGCAGTATTAACAACGATTTTTGGTGATTTCTCACTATCAAAAGTATATCTATGAACTGCGGACCTCTTCGAAGCAGTCAACTCTGCAAGAATTCCATTATCAAGCTCGACTGCATAATAGCCAGGGCTTGCAAACTCTTTTTCATGGGAAAATCCGTAAAAACCTCCCTTCCCAGAGTAAGTTGGCATAATCCCGATATCGCCGAGATCACTAGCACCAGTTCCACTTAAATGCTTATGTGAGAAAAAGTGAATTTGTTCTGAAAAACGATGATAACCTGAGCACCAGTCCCAACCATCGACCCCATTATCCGGACTAATCTGCACCATACCAAACGGAGTAGTAGCCCCCGGAAAAGTATGACCATGTCCAGCAGTACCTATAAATGGATCAACATACTCAATAAGCATATCTGTCTTACCATCTCCATAACCACCAGTCTGCTCAACACTCAGCCCCATATCTGTAGATCTGGTCCTAACATAATTTGAATAATCTTGCTCCGGCGCAGTAAATCTTGCATAATGTGCACACACACAGCCAGAAAAAAGCAACACACTTAAAAAAGACAACACAAACATTTTATATCTTTTTTTATCATTATAAAACATAAATCCTCCTGACATATATTTTATAATGCAATAGTAAAATTTAAAATAAAAAAAAACTCAGATTAAGGAAATTTAATATATTCAGCTTTTTTTCTCAACAAAAGAAAGAAATAGATGCTATTATTAAAAAAAAGGAGTTAATATGAAAAAAATTATTATATCAATACTATTTATATCCATAATCTATAGTGCTAGCTATGCATGTTCAGCATTCACAATTAACAATGAAAATAAAATATACACAGGATTCAATGAAAATTGGCTTCCAGAACTACCTGGATATATTTGTGAAAATAAAAGAAACGTCGAAAAGACAAGTGTCAGTTGGAATAGACTGGAAAATGATAAGAATGATAAGGACAAACAAATAGAATGGAGATCAAAGTATGGCTCAATAACGCTGACCTGCATAGGAAATCAATTTCCAATTATAGGTCTCAATGAAAAAGGTCTTTTCATAGCAGAGTTATTCTACCTTTTTACAAATTCGCCATCAGGAAATGAAAAACCTAGAATGTTTTGGCCTCTATGGATGCAATACATATTTGACAACTACGACTCTATTGAAACTCTCAGCAAAGGTCTTGAAGATCTCCCTAACCCCGACTGGTGGCCATCCTTTCCAGGTAGCTATTTATTTATAACAGACTCAACTGGGCAATCTGCATGTCTTAGAATTGTTGGGGGAAAAATGAAACTTACCAATATATCTGAAATGCCAGTACTTACAAATGGATTATTCGAAAACTATAGCAAAAGATTAAAATACTACAAACCCTTTGGTGGATTACTAAATATTCCCCAAAAAGATACATCTTCTGTATTCACTAGATTTTTGCAATATAGTGAGAAAGTAGCAAATTATACTTTTACGACAAAGGAAGATTCAATAGACTACTGCTTCAATGCATTAGATTCATATTTCAAAGGAGTGTGGCAAGTTGTTGTTGACTACGAAAATCTAAGCTTGCACATAAGAACTGACCTAGCTCCTGAAACAAAGATAATATCTCTTGAGAAAATGGATTTTTCATCTGAAACACCTCTTAGATGGCTAGATATACATAAAGAAGTCTCAGGCGATGTTTCAGAATATTTCGAACCATGGAACTATGAAAAAAGTCTATCATTCTGCAAAAATAGCTTTAAGAATTCATATCCAAATGAAAGTTATTTTAAAAAAGAAAAATCTCGAAGACTTATAGAAAATGGTGCGAAATACCCAATAAGTTATGGAAAAGACTTGTAAAAAAATAAAGGAGACTTAACATCCCTACGTTATATTAGCTTTCTCTTCAACATTACTTGCATGATCTCAGTCACAAAATCCATATCTAGGACACCTGCAAACTCATTAACAAGCTCACGAATAAAGATTAACTGCTGATCCGACATTGTATCATTATTGTGTTCCCACTCATTGTTCAACAAATCTATAACTGGCAACATCTTCTCAACCTGCTCAATAAGCTCCGAGTATTCATTTATTCTGAAATCAAAGAAGTAATCACCAATCTCTGCTATCATCTTCTTCGGAAGATGTTTAATAGAGCTTTCAAACTCATCTCTCAATTCTACAATCACATTTGGATCTGGATTCTCAGCAAATATAAGCTTTTTTGCTTTTTTATAAAAAAATTTTGACGCTAACATATAGGCCCCCCTAATTGACAAAAAAAGCTGCCTATTGGCAGCTATACTGGAGACCGGACTTGAACCGGTACGACTCTCGCAAGTCGGGGGATTTTAAGTCCCCGGTGTCTACCATTTCCACCACTCCAGCATTTATAGACATAATATATTTTTTATGCCTTTTGGTCAATAGTTATTGGAAAAAAAGTTGTGGATCTTTTCCTTCCCTCAACGATGTCCAACAAGCTATAATTACCATTAGCAATGACAGCCTTAATTCCTTTACTAGTAATCATTTGAGCAGCTTGAACCTTAGATTTCATCCCACCAAGCCCTAAATCACTCTTTCCATCAGCAGCCATCTTTTTAATCTTCTCATCAATAGAATAGACCTTATCTAAAAACTCCACATCTTCGCAAGTCTTAGGATTCCCATTATACAGACCATCAACATCGGTCAAGATAATTGCAAGATCAACACGCATTCCGACAGAGACTAGGGCTGCAAGAATATCATTATCTGTAAAATATTTTTTGTATTCTAACTCTTCCTTATTTACAAGATCATTTTCATTTATTATTGGAACAATACCTCGCTCAAGATAACCATTTAATACGCCAGAGACTATCTCTACCTCAGTCTCATTGCTAAAATTATGATGCGTAACTAGAACCTGAGCAATAAATCGGTCATAAGCTCTAAAAAAATTTCGGTAAGAGTGTATCAATTTTGCCTGTCCGATCCCTGATAACATCTGTAATTCAAGTGTATCTTTAGGTCGCTTAGCAATACCCTGAATCTGCATTCCTGCAGCAACCGCACCCGAGGTAACGATTATAGGCTGGTAACCCTTGTCTGCTAATCGGCTAATCTCAAAAACTTTCTGCTCCAACCAATCATAATCTATCTTATTTTCCCTGCTGATCAGGGCACTTCCAATCTTTATTAAAACCTTCATGATTCCACCTATATATCTCTATGAGTAAATTTAACTTTGCCATCTGCGTATGGCGCAACTATATGTCCTTTACCTGAAAGCAAATATTTAGTTGTTGTAAGGCCATCTAATCCAACTGGCCCGCGTGCGTGAATTTTATTTGTCGAAATACCAACCTCAGCACCAAACCCATATCTGAAACCATCAGCAAAGCGCGTCGAACAGTTGACCATAACAGAGCTTGAATCAACATTTTTTTGAAAAAAATCTATTCTTGATTCATCATTTGTTACAATAGCATCAGAATGGTGGCTTCCAAAAAAGTTGATATGATTGACTGCCTCATAGATATCAGAAACTATCTTAATTGATACAATATAATCGTTGTACTCTGTTGCCCAATCTGCATCGCTTGCTCTTTCACAACTAATAATTGAAGAGACTCTCTCATCCCCCCTAATCTCTAGTTTACCAGCAACCTTCTTCGCGAAATATGGCAAAAACTCAGCCGCAACCGATTGATTAACCAACAGCGTCTCAATAGCATTGCAAACAGCAGGATATTGTAGCTTAGAATCAACTGCTAAATCTACAGCACTCTCTAAATCTATATCAGAATCAATATACATGTGACAGATTCCATCTGCATGCCCCAAGACTGGTATCTTCGTGTTATCTTTAATAAACTTTACTAACTCGTTAGATCCTCGTGGAATAAGCAGATCTATATAATCATCTAACGACAAAATATCCTTTATATCTTCGCGGCTCTGGGCAAACAAGATTGAAGCGGCAAAATCCCCCGACAATGCAGCTGCCTCATCTACGATTATCTGATACAACGCCTTGTTAGTATTTATCGCCTCACTCCCGCCCTTGAGAATCACGCAATTTGCTGATTTGATACAGAGACTAGCAATCTGCACAAGTGCATCAGGTCGCGACTCAAAGATTACACCGAGAACTCCGATTGGAACAGAAACCTGCTTTAATATCAAATCCTTATCAAGCTCTCGGGCAAGAGAAATCTTACCTAGCGGATCATCTAGAGCTGCAACGCTTCTAACTCCTTCTGAAATAGAAAAGATTTTCTCCTTTGAAAGCTCTAACCGCTTATATAGTGAGGAAGAAATTTCCTTTGCCTTACCATTCTCCAAATCGATTCTATTTGCCCTAAGAATATCTTCAAAACTCCTCTCTAAAGCATCAGCAATGCGCAACAATATATTATTTCTCAACTCAAGCGAAGATGCTGCAATCTTATAACTAATCTCTTTTGCAATCTTTGCCTTTTCAACTAAACTATTTGACATTTCCTAACTCCACTCCTCTATCGCGCGCAGCTTCAAGCGTTTGATAGATAATTTCCTTACAAGAGGAGGACTCTAAGACCTCTCTACCAGCCGCGGTCGTTCCTTTTGGGCTGGTTACCATCGTAATCAAATCCTCAGCCTCCATAGATTGTTCCTGCATCAAGATTGCAGTCCCCTTAAAAGTTGCAACAGCCAATTTAACTGCAGAATCTCGATCAAGACCAAGCTTCACAGCAGCATCAACAAAATACTCAATTAACCTAGCAACAAAGGCTGGTCCAGAACCACTTAGGGCAGTAACAGCATCCATGAGAGACTCATCAACCCCAATGACTGTACCAGTACACTCAAGAAGTTCTACAACTGTTTGAATCTCTACACCAGAAAAATTAGGGGAAAAACTATATGCACCAGCCATCTCTCCAACAAGACACGGGGTATTTGGCATAACTCTAACAAATCTAGCACTCGGCAGAAAAGAAGAAAGTGTCTTTAATTTCACACCGGCAAGGA
Organism: Spirochaetales bacterium; assembly: GCA_016936615.1. Taxonomy (GTDB): domain Bacteria; phylum Spirochaetota; class Spirochaetia; order JAFGXN01; family JAFGXN01; genus JAFGXN01. Next base: position 24,188 of record JAFGXN010000078.1, read on the forward strand.
TTGAAATAATAATTTTCTGAGAATCTTCGATTGATGATAAGACAGAACCAACAATCTGCGGCTTTACAGCCAAAAATACAATGTCTGATGATTTAACAACCTCGTCATTACTTTTTAGAATCACGAGATTCTTAAAACTTTTTTTAAAAAAATCTAATCTTTCCTGATTTATATCAAAGATATTGATTTGAATATTACTCTTTTTCTCAGCAATAGACTTTGCAATTGCAAAAGCCATATTACCTGCCCCAATAAAACCTATTTTGTCCATAGGCTTAATTTAAATCAATAAAAAAAAATTGTAAATATTGTTTTACCAAATTATGCATCTAAATCTAATTTTAATGTGCTCTCATCCTTGAAAGAGACTAACTCAAACTCAACCTTCTCAATGATTTTATCTACAATTGTCAGTGAATCCTTATAATTATGACTCTTTAGACACTTATCTAGTGCTACAAGATCACTCTTCACATCGCTTGGCCATGTAAACTCATTCATCTTTTGAAGACTTAGATCAACTTTCTTAATCTTTAAACTAATTAAATCATCTTTGAAAGTGTATAGAAACTTACTGCAACTCTCTAGCATCGAGTCCTCAACAAAATCTGAGAAAGATGGTACAAGTTCCTTTTTTAGAGCAACCTTTAACAAATCGACAACATCTGCAAAGCTTTTTGCAAAAGCAGCAAAAACCTCTTCAGTAATTTCCTCATCAGTTCTAACCATATTCTCAATATCACCAGAAATTTTGTGAAGACGGGATGCCCCCAAATTACCAGCAATACCTTTAATATTATGAAATGCTATCAAAGATCGTTCAGAATCATTTTCTTCCAGCAATAAAGATGCCTCATCAACAAAACCTTGATATTTTTCCAAAAATTTTCCAGCAAACATATCATATATCTCACGAGAACCACCAATTCTCTCTACTGCTGAATCAACATCTAAAATATCAATTTTGTCTTTTCCCATGTCTCCCCCTATCGAACTATCAGAACTCCCCCTATCAGAAAAAAACGTCTCTTGAAGTTTCAAGATTTTTATTATCTTTTCAACTAGGTCTTTTTTATTTATCGGCTTTTGTATGAAGCCTAATGCACCCTGTTCTAATAAAGTTTCGATTTTTTTGTTGTAACTATATCCTGAGAGCAATATTATATTTGCCTCAGGATTTATTTTCTTCATTTTTTCAAAAACCTGTGATCCATCTAACTTAGGCATAACCATGTCTAATATCACAACATCTATCCTACTATGATTAGCCGCATAGAAATCAACAGCTAACTCAGGATCCTTCTCAGATTCAACAGAGAATCCCCCGCTTACTAAAATATCGCAAATCAAACTTCGCACAATATCCTCGTCATCAACAACAAGAACAGAACGACCTCCAGTTCGCAAGGAATCAACTCCGAAATCTAATTTATAATTATAGATATATTTCTCCCACGGAAGATATATATCAAATCTAGAACCTTTGCCTATTACCGAAGTAACCGATATCGCGCCGCTGTGAGATTGAACTGTCCCAAATACAGCTGCAAGCCCCATTCCAGTTCCTCGAATATCACCAGACTTAGTTGAGAAAAAAGGTTCAAAAATCTTCTTCAAGTTTGAAGGTTCTATGCCACTTCCGTTATCAATAACAGAAACCTTCATGTAACCGCCACTTCTTATATTCTCGGAACCAACCATAAAATCAGCATTATCTCTATCAACGTAAACAATATCTGTCTCAAAGACAATCTGTCCACGATCATTTATCGCATCGCAAGAATTAAGAGCCAAATTTAAAAAAATATTCTGCAACTGGTTAGGATCTCCAAATACAATAGGAAAATCAGCATTTAGATCTAATTTTATACTAATACGCTTATCAACACTGTATTTCAAAAGAGAAACAACTTCTCGTAAAATTTGATGTAAATCAACCTTAACATTTACGAATTTAGCCTTACGAGAAAATGCCAACAGCTGATTTGTCAATTCAGCCGACCTCTCAGCCGCTGTAGATATCATCTCTATATGTTTCTCAAACTCAGTTCCTTTAAGTTGTTCTTTCAGTATATCAGCATATCCGAGAATTCCCATTAATTGATTATTAAAATCATGAGCAATTCCACCCGCAAGCTGACCAATTCCTCGCATCTTCTCTGATTGAACTAGCTCCTTTTGAAGTTTGCTAGCATCAGTAATATCTTCTACAAGAATTAGAATTATTGATATCTCTTTAGACTTATTATCAAAAATTGGAATTCTAGTTATATTTAAAATTTTTCCTTTCCCAAAAGGTGATGATTCCACCTCTTTTTGAAACACAGGCTCTCCCTTATCGATAGCCATCAAATCACTATGAATAATCTCATCTAAGGTTATCTCATCATAAAATTCAAACTCACTCTTACCAATTATATCAGCTGACTTAATCTTGCTAATCCCTTCTAAGAACTGATTCCATGAGATAAATTTGGAATCTTTAGCATTTTTGACTGCAACTCCAATAGGCATCTGCTCGATTAACTTTTCCAAAAACATCTTTTCATAGCTAAGATTTAACTCTTTCTCTTTCAGTGTGGTTATATCTTTCAAAATTCCATCATATGCTACAAGGTTAAACTCTTTATCAAAGACACCTATCAGGGTGATACGAGAATAGACCTTGCCCCCATCTCTTTTAATTATAGGGACATCTAAAACACTCTCCTTAGGCAATTTTCGATCAGCCTGTTTTAACAATCTATCAATTTCTGATTTGGTAGTATCTAAGACCTGATCAAGAGATTTTACTTTGCTTAAGGCTCGTGATGAAGAAGAGTAACCAAGCGTCTTTGCCATTGCATTATTCATCTCAATAAAATTACCAGATAAGTTAAGACGAAAAAAACCAACTGGCGAATTTTCAAAAATATTTTTATACTTTAACTCAATCTCTTGAAGATTTTTTTCAGCAATATGCTTACCTGAGACATCCCTAATCATGCACATTACATCGAATTTAGAAGATGGAATAAGTCTAACTTCAAAATACTTTACAACCTCCGACTGTGCTAAGGTAATTTCATAATCAAATTCTTGAATTCTCTCTGACATGAATGTCTTTTCGATAAATGCCTTAGCCTTTGACTCAGAATCCTTAGGGAAAATTTTGCTAAATTCAATGTCATTCCTAGAACAATTATATACAGAAAAATCAAAGCTTGATGGAATATTGTAAGAGACGATTTTGTATTCCCTATCTACTTTCAGAACTAAATCTGGAATAGAATTTATAATATTAAAAAGGTTCTCATCATTTACAAGAACATCTTTATTAAAATTGCTAATCTTATTTGACGAAAGACTAACTAAACCGATATAAAGATCCTCAGAAAGCATTGTGTGCTCTGATAAAATTTCGCTTAAATCACGCTTCTCTTTGGTGAATTTAATAGACACAAAAGACTTTTTTCCATTTTTTAATAGAAACTCCACGCTCAAAAAAACTTGATCTGTAACAACCTGAAGCTCAGAAATCTTAGATTCAACCTTAGAAAAATCTGAAAAAAAATCTGAAGCACCTAGATTCTCGACATCAATACGTGAATAACCACTAAATTCTAAAAAAGCATTATTGACAGTATAAACTTTTCCAGATTCACCAAAAACAAACATAGGTTCAGGTATATGATTAAGGAAAGAATTAAGATCCGATAGGATACGAGTAACTAACTTTGAGATATTATTTGAACTATTCACATTTTTACCTTTCTTTTTGTACATTTTACAATCTGTTTTGTATTTTGACAAGCTTTTAAAAATTAAATGTTTTGATTTTATTTAAACCTATGCTATACTAAAACTAGGTAAAGATATGTCCTTGAAAGTTGAGTATATTAATCCTTTTTTAACAGCCACAATTAACCTCTTTTCTACAAGTTTCAATATCAACCCTAAAGTTGAAGCTCCCTTTCTTCTTGATCCAAAGCAAAATCATCGTTGGGAGATTTCTAGTCTTGTGGTAATTGAGGGTTCACAAAAAGGAATTTTTGCAATACGAATGACAAAATTTCTAATGGAAAAATTACTTGAGAAATCAGGAATAATTTATGTAGATGAAGAAGAGAGAAAGATGCTTCAAACTGAAATGGTAAAGGAGATGATCAATATTATTGGAGGCAATGCTGCAACAGAGTTAAGCCAATATGAGATAAATCTCTCTGTTCCTTTTATTGTTCAGGGAGAGAACCACGCAATCCCATGGCCAAAAGGAACTCAAGCAATCGGCATTCCCTTTATCTCAAACTATGGGCCTTTTTTGACCTGCGTTACACTAATATAATAAACAGCTTTTAAAAATTAATTTTTTATGGTATTATCAATCTATGAATTACGGATATATAAAAATAGCAGTTGCGATACCACAAACTCAAGTTGCGGATATAAAATTTAACCAGGAAGAAATTCTACGACTAATAAGCAAATCAGAAAAAAATAGTTCAAATATAACGCTTTTTCCAGAATTGTGCATTACCAGCTACACCTGTGGAGATCTTTTTTACCAAAAAAAACTACTCTCAGCTGCGGTTAAAAGCCTTCTAACAATAGCAGAGCAAACTAAAGAACTAAATGGAATATATATCCTCGGGTTGCCAATTCTAACCCATGATATGATTTTCAATTGTGCTGCAGTAGTTTCAAAAGGAGAGATACACGGAATTATCCCCAAGACACACATCCCGAATACAAACGAATTCTATGAAGCAAGGTGGTTCTCAAGTAGTCGAGCTGGACAGGAAATAAAAGAGATTGAAATAGAGAATAAAATCATACCATTTGGCACAGATTTAATATTTGAGATTGGCAGTGCAAAATTCGGAGTAGAGATTTGCGAAGATCTGTGGGTAGCCAATCCTCCAAGTACCAGACATTCAGAAAATGGGGCAAATATACTTCTCAACCTATCAGCCAGTAATGAGCTACTTCTAAAAGACAGTTATCGCAGACAGATAATTCAGACACAAAGTGCAAAGACAATTTCAGCCTACATATACGCCTCTTCAGGTGTAGGAGAATCAACGACCGATACAGTATTTTCTGGAACAGGCTACATTGTCGAGAACGGATATATCAAAGCAGAAATTGAGCCATTTTCCAATCGAGAACTAATTATAGCAGATATCGATATCGAAAAACTTGAACATGATAGAACAAAATCAACTTTTTTCAAACAAAACCCTCACAATAACCTATGCAGAGAAATAGGGCTAGCAAAGAGCTTTACAAATGAAAGCATTACCCCTGAAATAAATCCACAACCCTTTGTGCCACAAGATCCATCAGAGATGAATAATCGCTGTAATGAAATCTTCAATATTCAAGCTTGGGGATTAATAAAGAGACTCAAACACACAGGAATAAGTAAAGCTGTGATTGGAATTTCTGGTGGCCTAGATTCAACACTTGCCCTTCTTGCAACATACAAGGCATTTACAACACTAGGGCTCCCAACTGAGAATATTATCGCAATCACTATGCCTGGATTTGGAACAACAAATCGGACAAAAGACAACTCATTGAAGCTGATGAATTTTTTAAATGTAAAAAGTATAACCATCCCAATCGACAAGGCCTGTATCCAACACTTCAAGGATATTGACCACGACAAAGAAATTCACGATGTAACCTACGAGAACACACAGGCAAGAGAGAGAACTCAAATACTGATGAATATCGCAAACAAAGAGGCTGCACTTGTAATTGGAACTGGTGATATGTCAGAACTCGCTCTTGGCTGGGCCACATACAACGGCGACCACATGTCAATGTATGGAATAAACTCAGGAATACCAAAGACACTAGTAAAACATCTGGTAAAATGGTTTGCTGACAACACTGAGAATACAGCAACACAGAGAGTTCTCTATGATATTTTAGATACACCAGTCAGCCCCGAACTACTGCCTCCGAAAGGAAACGGAACAATCAGTCAGGAGACTGAAAATATTGTTGGACCATACCGACTGCACGACTATTTTCTTTTTTACTTCTTAAGATATGGATTTTCACCTAAGAAAATCTTCTTTTTAGCAAAAGCAACCTTCAAAAATGAGTTCTCGGAGGAAGAAATACTAAAATGGATGAAAATTTTTTTCAGGAGATTCTTCTCGCAGCAATTTAAAAGATCATGTCTTCCTGATGGTCCAAAAATTGGAAGCATAAACCTATCGCCACGTGGAGACTGGAGAATGCCAAGTGATGCATCCGCAAAATTGTGGCTTGAAGAATTAGAAGAAATAAAGGTGTAAGATGAAAGATAAAATAATGTATGATTTCTTAAACAGGATTACTAGTGGCAAGGAGATTGCACGATCACAAATAAGCGTACTACACCTTATTTGGGGGCTTTTCTGCTCTATTGGATTCTTAGGATCTATGATTTTTAACTATCTACAGATGGAAAAAGCTAGTATGATCTTCTGGCTTGTAATCCTTATCATACTTCTTGTAAACTCGGTAATAATAGACATATTTTACCTCACTCGCGAAAAATCATACGACATCTTAACAAACTACAAAATAAAGCTACTGCGAAGCCTCTATGTAATACTGCCGATAATCTGTGTTTTTATCTACCTAAATAAATTAGATGAGGTAACCAGCCTTGTTCTGATAAACTACGCAAGAGCTGCAATCTATCTCTCATTAGGCAATAGAAACGAGAACAAGATTTTCTTTATTCTTGCCTTCTTTTGGGTAATATCTGCAATTTTAACCTCAATATTCAACGAACACGCAATGCTTATTAACCTAGTCAGCTATTTTTTCCTAGATTTTATATTTAGTTTCACTTTTTATAAAAAAAAAGCTGAATAATTTGAAGTAAAAAAACAAATTCGCCTTTTAATATATATAGGAGGCAACATGTATAAATTACTATCAAATATTTCAAACAATAATTTTCTTTTTTTTCATGAAAAAAGAATCACCACAAACAGAAATCTCAACGGAGTGGCAGTAAACCTACCAACACACGAGATGATAGATCAACTGACAAACAACGACCTGATAAGCCTAGAAACTTTGCAAATTACAGAACTACCTAGAACAAAAATTGAGAAAATCCCACTTCTAAAAATTACCCTATTCCTGATAAATTACTCAAACTACAACAACGGAATAATTAAAGGAAACTCAGATCTATACTTTCAGTTGAAAAAAATCTCACTGGTACGTGAAATAGATATCGAGAACATAGATGAAAATTATTTAAATGCCACAATCAACGCGTTACTACGGTGCGAAGAACTTTTTCTAGATTTTAAAGAAAAATATGTCGTAAGCGACACACTTCTTCGCCTTTTAAATGAAGGAAGTTTGAATAAAATATTGGAATTTTCGATAAGTGCACTATGCAAAGAGATCATAAAAGAGAGCAATGAGGTCTTCATCGAATCAATAGTTATATTCTTCATGAACTTTCTAATTTTTAGAATTTCACAATACTCAAGAGAATTCCTGCTATTAGATCAAATTTCAGATCTACTCTATGCTTTTCCAATCCATGAGATCTGCGACGAAGACACAAACTTCTATGAAAAATTTTTACGAGATTTTATAAAAATATATAAAAAATATATTCTACAGCTAACAAACCTCATAGGCTTAACAACGCAAACCAAAATTGAAAGCGCAAGCACAGAGATTAAGATAAATGAAGAGGTCAAAAGCTTAATGAGATGGAATAGCAGATTAGTTTGTAACCCAAGGTTTACTGCTTAGAATTTTTTGAAACTCATTTATTCCTTTTTCTGTAAACGATCCTTTGCATGCAGAAAAAAGAGACATATAAAAATACTCTTTTCTTGAATACTTAAAATCAAATTCACGTATTGATAAGCTACCCATGACAAGAACATAGACCATATGTGAAAAAAAGTCAGAATCAAAATCATCCTCTTTGATAAATCCCTCGTCGATTCCATGTTCAGATAAAGATTTAATTAATGATTTCAGATTCATAATAATCTCAGGTACAATCTGTTCTAGGCAGTGACGAGGCACAAAATTTGAATTCATCAAATTCAAAATATTTATTCGTTTTGAAAGCTCATCATAGGCTACAGTTAGAAGCTTTGCTAATCTAATAGAGAAATTAGCACTCTCATCATCTAGAATTTTATTTAAATTACTAAGAATCTTCTCTAAATCATAGATTAATGCCTGAAGATAGAGATCATCTCTATTCTCAAAATGATTATAAATAGTTTTTTTACTAACACCAATATAATCTGCTAAATTATCCACAGTAGTCTTACTGTAGCCACTTTTTGACAAGTACAAAGATAACCCATTTAGAATTTTCTTTCTTGTCCGTTCAACCCTTATATCTCCCATATTTTTCTCCCCAGAATTTTTTTACACTAATATTGTACTTGCTTATAAAAAAAAATTCAAGCAAATAATAGAAATATTAGCAAATGTCAATTATACACATTTTTTCCAATTTTACAACACGTTTTGCAGGATGTAAATATATTTTTTTCCCCTTTTTTTCTTCCTAGTGATACTTTTCTTGCAAAGATTCTATCATCGCTATTTTTCATCCCATTTTCTTCTTATATACATAAAAAAAACTTGAAAAAAAATTCTTTGCAAGAAAAGTGTCAGGTGGAGAAGCTTCTTATGAAACATATCAATTGACAATTTACTCACTTCGTGATATTTTTATATAAATAAAAACGAAAGGATTCTACATGAATAAAAAAAATATTAAACTTGCAATAAAATCTTCTTTAACAGTTCTAGTAATTGCACTTATGGTTGTAGCACTTGTAGTAAGTGACCTATCAGGAATTCAAAAGACAAGTAGCAACAATAACCTAGTTGCCAAAGTCGGAAAATACAAAATAACAAGGGACAACTTAACACTTGCCGGATATAGAAACATGTATGCTGGGTACTTTGGAATGAACCCAAATGAGATGCCTGAATATTTTTCAACCATGATAGGTGATGCTACTATTGAGTCATTCTACAGTCTAGTAATTCTTGAAGATGCTGGGTTAGCAATTTCTCAGAAGCAGATATCAAATGAACTGCTCAACTATTTCACTAAAGGAAATGCTTCGGAGCTAAAGCCTTCTAAACTACGAGAGATTGACAAGGTAATTGCTCTTCAGAAAGATGGTTACTATGAGCTAGCAAAGAATTTAGTAGCGTCAAAGACTATAAGCACCTACTCTAGATCTCTAGTAGAGAATGAATTTAGCTTTGATAAGAAATTTCTAGAAATGATGGCTGAAGAGTCTGTGTCTCTAGAACTTGTAAAACTAGATGATAGCATAATTGAAAAAGAGTCAATAACTGACTTCTACGAGAAAAATAAGGAACTATTTACTGAGTTAAATATCTCAATCCTTACAGTTAGAGAAAAGAAAAACGCTGAATCTCTTAGAGACAACCTTGCTGTTGAGCCTGAACTCTTTGCTGAAAAAGTTACTGAATTCAGTATCGATGCCTTTAGTGGCAACAAAGGAAAAATAGACTCAAGCAGATACTTTCAAATTCTCAAAACTCTTTCAATCAGTGATGACAAAGCATCTAAAGAGTTATTAACACTTCAACAAAATGATATAATCGGCCCGATAAAGGTTGAACAAGGCTTTGCAATTATCAAGGCTAATTCAAGCAGCAGAGAGTCTAATCTGGATATCCCTAGTGATTTCAGTATTGTAAAGAGTTACATAAAAGAGAATGAGCCTAAACTCTATGAGAACTCATTCAAGTTATCAGCAGAAAATTTTACAAATAGAGCTAAATCGGATTTTTCTCTAGCAGCTGCTGAGCAGAATGTAAATATCGTTAATATAAGCAACCTTCCAATCTCATATGGAAATGCCTTCTCTGACATATCTGATATCCAGCCAGAACTAGAGATTCCAAACACAAATGAAGAGTTCATCAATAAGATGTTTGCTTCTGATGATGTATTTGGTCCAATACTTGACGGCGAGAGATACTATGTTGGTAGAATTTCAAGCAGAGAGAAGCTACCAAAGAGTATTGACATCGAAAAGTTTAAACCAATCTTTAGATCTATGTTCAGCAACGCTAGTAAGGTTTATAAGAAATAAAATATGAACAGCAACTCAAACGACCATTACTCTGAGAATGGTCGTTTTTTTTACAAAGAAAAACTTCTTCTCAACTCAGATTCTCATCAATATTTTCAGAATAAGTTACAAGGCATTAAAGCAATTAAGAATACACTCTTTGTTATTCCCTCACCTATCTCAAGCAAGATTGACAATGTTCTCAAGGAGCTTATAGACCCTAGTTCATATGCTATTTATATAGAATCAGATAGATTTCTCTATAATAATTTTACTAACTATGAGAATCTTTTCTTCCCCTCTTTTTTTATAGAAAAGTTAGATCAGCTAGAAGGTATATCTAGGATTTTTCTACAAAAGCGTATAAGAAAGATCTCTTTCTTGTATACCACACGTGGCTATCAGCTTGATGCGCAAAGATACAAGGAGTCGGAGAGAGTGATAAATAGGCTTCTCGAGGAGTTCTGGAAAAATAGATTTACTGAGGTCTCTCTTGGCTTTACTTGGATACGAAATATTATAAAAAACGTGGGGATTCTTAGCAAAAGATCTGACACGTTCTCAATAAAGAGTCTACATACCGACAAGGATGTGCTAGTCTGCGGTGCTGGAGAGAGTCTTGAGTCTGTGTTGGGCTGGATTAAAGCAAACAGAGAAAATATCTTTTTATTTGTTGCTGATACTGCTGCAAATAGTCTGTTAACAGAAGGAATAATTCCAGATGCTATCTGCGCAATGGAGGCTCAACAACATAATATTTTAGATTTTTACTCAACTTTTCCCAAAAATATTCCACTAGTTTGCGATATTAGCTCATATCCGTCAATAATTCTTCAGAACAAAGGGCCTATCTTCATCTATGCATCAAAATTCTCAGATGTAAAAATATTTGACTACCTTAAGCAGTTTATTCCTGAGATTGAAATCATCAAGGCTCTCGGAGATATTGGGACAACAACACTCTACCTTGCGAATATGATAACGACTGGAGATGTGTTTTTTGCAGGAATTGACTTTGCTAGCCAGAACGGGAAACCACATACAAGTGGAAGTTATACACACTCAATTGTACTGAACTCCAACACCAGAATAAATAGTTCTGAGATGTTTTTTAGAGCAAAGTCAGCTCATGAATCGCTTTTAAACCAGGAATTATTCTCAGAAAAAAAATTCATTACTTCGAGCCGACAAGATACCCAATCTGCAAATATCAGCTACTTAATCAACACGAAGGCAGCCTCCCCGCTTGCGTCTCTACGCTACAAAACTCCCAATCTGCCAATCCCCAGAGCTACGAGACCTCAAAAACAATCTGTGAGCCCTCTGAGCTTCGATGCTAAAGGATTCTCGCAACTAATCTGTAGACAAATATCCGAATTCCTCAAGACACCTTCACAGCAGATTATTGACGACCCAGACTCTAGCAGAAACTACTCGTGGCTCTATTTCTTCGATATAAATTGTCCATTTGAAAAAAAAGAAGACTTAGACAAGGCTAAATCTTCTGCAATATATCTAAAATCAAAATTTTTCAAATAAAATCTACTTTTCCTCAGATTTCAAGACTGCAAGGAATGCATTCTGCGGAAGCTCTACGTTTCCAACTAATTTCATTCGCTTTTTTCCCTCTTTCTGCTTCTGCAAAAGCTTCTTCTTTCTAGAGATATCTCCACCATAACACTTTGCAGTAACATCCTTTCTCATAGCACTTATTGTCTCACGTGCAATGACTTTTGTTCCGATTGACCCTTGGATTGGGATCTTAAACTGATGACGAGGAATCTCTTCTCGAAGCTTCTTACAAACAACTCTTGCTCGATATTCAGCATTTTGTTTATGAACAAGAAGTGATAAAGCATCTACAGCCTCTCCATTTACTAGAATATCAACTTTTACAAGATTAGTCTCTCTCAGATCAATAACCTCATAATCAAAGGATGCATATCCACGGGAAATTGATTTGAGTGTATCATAAAAATCATACAAGACTTCAGCAAGTGGAATCTCATAGACTAGCTCGACACGCTTTGTATCAAGATAATTCATGTGGATTTGTACACCTCTTTTTTCAAGGCACAAATTCATAATTGGTCCAAGAAAATCATCAGGTGTTATTATATTTGCTTTGATATATGGCTCAAATACAGTCTCAATCGAACTTGGATCAGGATAGTGAGCAGGATTCTCTACAAAAATCTCAGACCCACCCTTTAGCGCAACCTTATACTGAACAGATGGCGAGGTAAAGATAACACTCAGGTCAAACTCACGCTCAAGTCTCTGCTGAATTACCTCTAAGTGTAATAATCCAAGGAATCCACAACGAAAACCAAATCCAAGCGCTGCAGAGGAATCTTTCTCATAGACAAGAGATGCATCATTTAGCTTTAGCTTCTCAAGAGAATTAACAAGCTCATTGTAATCATTTGTATCTACTGGATAAATTGATGAGTATACAACTGGTTTAACCTCTTTGAATCCCTTCAGAGGTTTTGAACAGGGGCTTGATACAGATGTTACAGTATCACCGACTCTTACATCGGAGATATTCTTGATTCCGCAAATAATGTAGCCGACCTCACCATCAACAAGGCTACCAGTTCGACTAAGTTTTATCTTGAATTTGCCTGCTTCCTCAACCTTGTAGGTACTATTCTGATGAAAAAAGAATAATTTATCACCTTCTTTGATTGATCCAGAAAATATTCTGACATGGACAATAACTCCTCGATAAGGATCGTAGTGTGAATCAAAGATTAAGGCCTTCAAGGTATCATCTTCAGTTGTAGTTGGTGCTGGGATAGATGTAACAATCGCCTCAAGAATCTGATCTATGTTGGTTCCTGCCTTTGCAGAGACACAGACTGCGGTATCGGGATCAAGCCCTAAATCGTGATCTATCTGCTTTTTTACCCCTTCAATATCTGCACTTGGAAGATCTATCTTGTTGATGACAGGGATAATTGTCAAATCATGTTCGAGTGCTAAATATAGATTCGCAAGGGTCTGAGCCTCAACTCCTTGAGCTGCATCGACAAGCAGGAGTGCTCCTTCACAAGAGGAAATTGCCCTAGATACCTCATATGAAAAATCGACATGTCCAGGAGTGTCTACAAGATTAAGCAGAAACTCTTCTCCTTTATAACTATAGGTCATTGATACTGCTTGACTCTTAATAGTAATACCACGCTCACGCTCGATATCCATACTGTCTAGCAACTGATTTTTCATATCCCTAAGATCAACTGAATTTGTCATCTCAATCATTCTATCTGCAAGTGTAGACTTGCCGTGGTCAATATGTGCAATTATGCAAAAATTTCTAATATTCTCTTGTTTCATAGTCAAAATGTATACTATTTTCAATAATTTTTCAACATGTAAAAAGAAAAGCTAATTTAATAATTATTTTTTATATTTTCTTTTTTCATATTGGCAGTCAACTCTGCGGAAACTGCATGCAAAAGCTCGTCAGGATGAAAAGGCTTAAAGACGACAGGTATATTTTTAAGAGTTTCATTAACAAACTGATCATTAACGCTATACCCTGAGATAAAGACAGCCTTCTGCGACTTCTTAAATTTCCTGATTCGCTTAATTAACTGGTGTCCACTCATAAGAGGCATAACTATATCAGAGATTATTATATCGTAATTGTTGTGCTTCTCCTCAATCAACAATATGGCTTCCCCAGGATTCATTGCCAGTGAAACAGAAGCCCCAACCTCTTCAAAGATATTTTTCATCAAGGCTCTCATTCCTGAGTCATCTTCAACTATCAATATTTTTCTATTTTGAAAAATTCTTAAGTCGCAGCTGGTTTTAATTTTACGCTGAGTAATACGTCTTACCTCAGATTGCTTAAAATAGATTCTAAACTCGGTGCCTTTGCCATTCTCAGTCAAAATCTCAATATGACCGCCACTCTGTTTGACAATACCATCCACAGTGGAAAGGCCTAGTCCAGTTCCCTTGTCTGGAGTTTTGGTTGTAAAAAATGGGTCGAAAATCTTGCCAAGAATATCCTTAGGTATCCCAGAGCCATTATCTCGGACAGACAAGACAGAATAATCACCAGGTTCAATCAGATCAAATAGGGTCTCTCTAGCCTCATCTAAGTGAAGCAAATATGATTTGACTGTTATTAATCCACCATCAAGAATAGCATCACTTGAATTTATCACGAGATTCAATATCACCATTTCAATTTGACTTTTATCAACATAGACATTCAAATCATTTTCATCAACCGAAATTTCAAGAATCTTATTCTCAGGAACAATCCTCAGAAGCATCTTTTCCATACCTCGAACGATTTCAGAAATCTTAATATTTTCCTGTCTCATTATCTGATTTCGTGAAAGAGCTAGAAGTTGCTTTGTCAATGCTGCTGCCTTATCAGCGGCATTACGAATACCATCGATATCATTATCTATTGAGATTTTTCTTTCCATCTTGTCTGGGATTAAAATTGTATAGCCAAGAATGACTGTCAGTATATTATTAAAATCGTGGGCAATTCCACCTGCTAATCGACCAAGCGCCTCCATCTTCTGAGATTGTTTTAACTGCTGTTGCAGTACATACCTGTCGCTAATGTCTAGAAAAATTCCTCGAACCTGGCTAGAGGGATCATCTAAGTCAGAATCACTTGAAAGTGTCAAGAGGATTTTTTTTATATCGCCACTCTTTGATACAAAATCAGTCTCTACGAGAGCCTTTTTTGAGATTGATGAGTATAGTTTATCCTGATCAAATAGATCATCTTCCTGGAAGAAGTCTAATAGAGATTGACCTACAAGCTCATTGCTATCAGAAAATCCAGAAAACTCAACAAACGCATTATTACAATCAATAATTTTCAACTCTTTATCAATTATAAAATTAGCACTCATACTGTTTTGAAATAGGTTGCGATATTTTCTCTCCGACCTCTCTATATCGAGATTTGTCTTATGTTGGATATTTGCAATTTGAATTGATGCGATTAACTCACGAGAGTCGACTGGCTTGATTAGGTAGCCGTGGGGATTTGATTTGTAAAAATCATTCAAAGTTTGATCATCTGAATACGCTGTCAGAAAAATAACAGGGATATTTCTGATTTGATGGAATTTTTGCGCTGTCTCTATACCATTTAATTTACCTGCTAGTCTGATATCCATTAAGACAATATCAGCTAGCAAGGACTGGGCAGAAGAGAGAAATTGTTCTCCTGAAGAATAAATCCCAAGAACTTCATAACCCTCTCTGCTTAAAATCCTTTTTATATCATAGGCCTCAATACTTTCATCTTCAACAATACAAATCCTAATATCTTGCACAAGTTACCTCACCTTTGTAAATTTGCGACAAGGTCTAGAACTTATTCAGCAAGATTTTCACCTTCTTCTTTTCCATCTTCTAAACTCTCATCACTTTTTTTAGTAGTTTCTTTTTTTGTATTTACATCAGTAAGTTTAGTAGATTTTTCAGCCTCAGGCAAATTTAAAAGCTTTCTAATTTCACAATCTTCCATAGTTTCATTCTCAACTAGAGCCTTTGCAAGAGTATGTAATTGCTCAACATTTTCACTTAAAATCTTATATGTATCTTCATAGCACTCAGCAATAATTCTCTCTATCTCAGAATCAATTCTCTCAGATGTCTTCTCTGAATAATCATGGTGCTGTGCAATCTCTTTTCCTAGAAAAATTGGTTCATCTTCATCACCAAAGGAGAGAAATCCTAAATCACTCATTCCAAACTCTTTAACCATCTTTCGTGCAATTCTAGTAGCAAATTTAATATCCGAGCTTACTCCTGCAGTAGATTCACCGTAAATAATCTTCTCTGCGACATAACCACCCATAGCGACCTTAATCTTATCGACAAACCAACTTCGTGCTGGAATATGAGAATCATCTTCAGGCAAAGACCAGGTAATACCACCTGCTCTACCACGAGGAATAACAGTTACCTTGTGCAATGGATCAGCATTCTTTAGGTAGTAGTGCAACAATGCATGACCACCTTCATGATAAGCAACTGCTAGACGCTCCTTCTCAGAGACAAGCTTAGACTTACGTGCAATACCCATAGCCATCTTATCTCTAGCCTCTTCAAAGTCTTGCATACCAACAACCTTGCTGTTCCTACGTGCTGCAAATAAGGCAGCCTCATTAACTAGATTTGCTAAATCTGCACCTGATGTACCAGGAGTTGCTCTAGCAATTCGATATAGATCTATATCTGCTCCAACCTTAATCTTCTTAGTATGTATCTTAAGAATAGCTTCTCTCTCTTTCACATCTGGTAGATCTACCACGACTTGTCTATCAAATCGACCAGGTCTAAGAAGTGCTGAATCCAGAACATCTGGACGGTTAGTAGCAGCAAGTACAATAATACCCTCTTTACCATCAAATCCATCCATCTCAACAAGCATCTGATTCAAGGTCTGCTCTCTCTCATCATGTCCACCGCCATATCCTGCTCCACGAGTACGCCCTACAGCATCTAACTCATCTATAAAAATTATACACGGAGCATTCTTACGCCCCTGATCAAATAGATCTCTTACACGACTTGCACCAACTCCGACAAACATCTCCACGAAGTCAGAACCTGACATGTGGAAAAAAGAGACTCCAGCCTCACCTGCAACAGCTCTAGCTAACAGTGTCTTTCCAGTTCCAGGACTTCCAACAAGGAGAACCCCCTTAGGTATTGTCGCACCAATCTCTGTGAACTTTCTAGGCTCTTTCAAGAACTCAACAACCTCAACAAGCTCATTCTTCGCCTCTTCCTGTCCGGCAACATCTTCAAAACGAACCTTTGTCTTTCCCTCTTTGTATTGTCTAGCCTTACTCTTTCCAAAAGAAAAAGCCTTACTTCCAGAACCTTGGACATTTTTCATCATAAAAAAGAATAGACCAATAATCAATATCCAAGGTAATACTTGAATAAGAACTAATCCAATTGGAATACGCTGAGGTCTATATGAATATTTCAGATTTAACTGCTCACTCTTCTGCTCATCTAGCTTTTTCTCTAAAGAGCTAGAAATCTCAGCTGTGAATACTGCAATATATGATTGAGTAGATATCTTACCAGTAGTAGGATCCTCAACCTCCGAAGAAAACTCAATCTTCATACTTTGAGTATCAACCTGAACCTCTAAAAGTTGCCCAGATTCCAACATAGATACAAACTCACTATAACTCACTTCCTGGGTTTTCTTACCTAAAAAGCTTCCACTATTAACAAAAAAATAAATTAAAGCCAAAGCCAAAACCACCATTAAAACTAAAGTAAAATTATTATTCTGCTTCTTTTTTATTTTATTATCAGGTTTTTGATCACTCACTACAGATCTCCATCATTTAATATTTGTATATACATATAATATTTGTTATTTTTAACAAAGGCAAGCGATTGTTCTGACAAAATATACTTACCCTCTTTAAAAGGAACAACTATTAAGATTATCTCTCCGTTTTTTTCAAAAACATAAGAAATTTCCCTTATCTTCTGAGGAATAGAACTCTTTTTTAAGTATGAAAACACATCACGATATTTTCCTTTAATAAAAAACCTATCACCTTGCTGAAGTGTTCTGATTGAAAGCTCA
>JAFGXN010000079.1 GCA_016936615.1 Spirochaetales bacterium
ATAATGCGACTTTTTGCACAATCACACTCTTCTGCTTTCCTCTAACACGTCGAAACCCCCGCGCCAGGGGCTGTAGCAGTGCGAAGCAGTCCGAAGGACCGATTGTTCTCCTAGCATTAAGGTTGATGAGTACTTCAACCTTAATGCTCACGTCGAACGGATGAAGAATACTTCATCCCGCAAGACCCGGCCGCCGTTAGGCGGGTCGCCCAAATTTTTCCAACCTTCTTCGCGCCTTCGCGTCTTCGCGTGAGCCTCCTTCTTCCTCCTCCTCTCTCCCCCCACCTTGCTCATTCTCCAAAAAAATAGTAATCTCTAGGTAGCTTCAGGAGTGCTGGAGCCTTTATCCTTCGCGTGGTGAATCAGGAAATTTCTTGCAGAAATTGTAGGAAAATTTCTTTTTGTTGAAGGATTTGTTGTGGTTTTATGATAAAATTGACTGAACCTCCCGATGCCTCAAGTGTCGGGGCAATGAAGATAATAAACGCGAAAGAAACTGGAGGATGAGATGAAGATTTTGCCTGCGATTGATATGTTGGATGGGGCTTGTGTGAGGCTGCATAAGGGGCGGTATGATGAGGAGACTAAGTATTTTGATGATCCGGTGGCGGTTGCGAAGTCTTTTGAGGATGCCGGGGCTGAGGTTATTCATCTTGTGGATTTGAATGCGGCGGCAGGGCGCGGCCATAATCGTGAGATTATTGCGAAGATTGGTAAGGCTGTGCGCTGTAGGCTTGAGCTTGGCGGCGGTGTGCGCACGGGCGATGATGTGCAGCAGTTGATTGATGCTGGTGTGCACAGAGTTATACTTGGAACGATACTTGTGAAAGATCCAGAGTTGTCTGCGAAGATGATTTCTGATTATAAAAAATATGTTGATTTTATAGCCGGGATTGATGCCTTGCATGGCGAGGTTAAGGTTTCGGGTTGGGAAAAAGGTAGTGGTGTGCACGACGGTGATTTGGCTCAGAAGGTCAAGGCTATGGGCTGTGCCGGCATTGTGTACACAAACATCGACAAGGATGGAACACTTTCCGGTCCCGACATCGAGAACACTGTGCGCATAGGGCAGGCGAGCAACCTCCCAGTAATCGTCTCCGGCGGCATAAGTAGCCTGGCCGACATTGAGGCTGTGTGCACACAGGCAGGCGATAAGGTCTGGGGAATAATTACTGGAAAAGCAATCTACGAGAACAAGTTCACAGTGCGCGAGGCAGTGGAACTAGTGAAGAAATTTTTTTAATGGAGCGTTGTATGAGTAGTGATAATAAAAAACTAATAATCAAGGATCAGGATGGAAATATCCTGGATCTGGTTAAAACTAATGAAAAAGGCTTTAACAAGAGTATTGAAAACTCAGCACTATGGGTACTTGATTCAGAAACTGATAGACTTTTACCATATTCTGACACTTCAGCCTTTGTCTCACTTGTTGATAGAATTCACTGGTATGAGTGTGTTTTTGAGAAAAAAACAGCAGAAAACAGTGAAAAACCACAGGAAAATGTAATTTTTTCAGGAAAAAATGGTGAAAACACATCGGAAACAGCTGAAAATGCAGAAAAAAGTTCAAATTTTTTACAAAACCTAGAAAAACTAATCAAAGACCGGCACGAGAAGATGCCGGAGGGATCATATACAACACACCTTTTTAAATCAGGTTATGAGAAAATCAGAAAGAAGACAGGCGAGGAGGCTTTCGAGCTGGTTCTTGCGAAGAAACGTGAAGATATCGTCTATGAGGCAGCGGATCTGGTCTACCACATGATGGTTCTTCTTGAGTCTGAGAATATCTCTTTCGGTGAAGTTGTTGCTGAGCTTGCTCGACGGGAGGGGTAGTATGTGCGCACAGAGTAAATATCTAGATTTGATAAAAAAGAATATCGTCCTTTTTGATGGGGCTATGGGCACAAGACTTTATGAAAAAGGGGTTTTTATTAACCGCTGTTTCGAAGAGGTTAACTTGACAGATCCAGCGCTAGTCGAAGCTGTGCACACAGAGATGGTTGAAGCTGGTGCGCAGGTGATTACGACTAACTCATTCGGCGCGAATTTTCTCAAGCTCAAAGGCTACAACCTCTCCGATTCAGTCGAGGCAATAAATGCTGCAGCTGTGCGCATAGCGAAAAAAGCAATCGGCGATGCTGATATTTTAATCGCAGGTTCGGTTGGACCGCTTGGTGTGCGCATAGAGCCGTTTGGAAAATTGAGTGCACACGAGGCTGAGCGCTACTACGCACAGCAGATTGGTGCGCTAGTGAGCGCAGGAGTCGATTTGATTCTGCTTGAGACTTTTTCCAATATTGATGAGCTTCTACTTGCTGCGCGCACAGTAAAGTCCATCGACGCGGCGGTCCCGGTTCAGGCACAGTTCTCTCTGCGCCCATACGATGAAAAAGGCTGGCTTTCGACCGCGTTGGAATATGCGACAAAACTTGACGCAGATGCGAACGTCGATGTTGTCGGTGCAAACTGCATTATTGGTCCTGCAGATATGCTTGACCTGCTTGAGTTTGTCCGCCCGAAAATCAAGAAACCTTTCTCTGTAATGCCAAATGCTGGTTTTCCAAAAGAGGTGGATGGTCGGCAGATCTATCTTGCAAGTCCAGATTATTTTGCAGAGTATGCATTGAAGTTTATGCACGGCGGGGCATCGGTTATCGGTGGCTGTTGCGGAACTTCGGCTGAACATATTGAAAAGATGGGGAAGGCTGTCTTGTCGTTGAACAAGAGCCATACCGCGATAAAGATTCATGACCACGAAGAGGGTGTTGTGGAGAAGCAGGAGGTTGAGCTTGAAAAAAGATCTGCCTTCGGTGCAGCCTTGAAGGCTGGCGATTGGATAACCTCGATAGAACTTGTTCCGCCGGTAGGAGTCGATTTTTCAGGAATAATCGAGAAATCTAAGCAGCTTATCGGCAAGGGCATCACATGTATCAATATCCCGGATGGGCCGCGGGCTTCGTCACGAATCTCTGCGCTTATGACCTCGATCGAGATACAGCGTGCGACAGGAATCGAGACCATGCCGCACATCTGCAGCCGTGACAGAAATTTGATTGGAATTCAGAGTGATATGCTTGCAGCCCAGGCCTCAGGCATCAGAAATATATTGTTCATAACTGGAGATCCTCCGAAGGTGGGGAATTACCCTGACGTAACAGGTGTCTTCGATGTCGATTCAATAGGAATGCTCTCCCTTGCGCGCAATCTCAACCACGGGTTGGATTTTGGTGGCAAGTCCATCCCGGGCCAGACAACATTTGTCAAAGGCTCAGGCGCAGATCCAGCTTCGCTTTTTCGTGAAAAAGAGATTGAACGGTCATTCAAGAAGGCTGAGGCAGGTGCGGAGTTTTTCTTCACTCAGCCTGTTTTCGATGTTGAATCATTGGTCAAGTTCCTTGAAGAGATTAAGGGTACAAACGTTCCAGTAATCGCTGGAGTGTGGCCGCTTGCTTCATATCGAAATGCGCTTTTCATGAATAATGAGGTTCCAGGGGTAAGTGTTCCAGATCACATTATGAAGCGGATGGAAAAGGCTGGCTCGAAAGAGGAGGCTCGTCTTGAGGGTATTGCAATTGCACGGGAGATTGTTGAGCAGATCAGGCCTTATGTTCGCGGAATTCAGGTAAGTCCGCCGTTTGGAAATATCGATACAGCCTTGCGAGTCTTGGCGAAATAGTTTAAACTTTTCTATTATTACGAGAAAAATCCGGGGGGAATATGTTTGGAATTATCGGAGCGATGAAAGAGGAGATAAATTACTTTGTCTCAAATTGGCAGGTTGTCCAGAAGGTTACAAAGGCTGGGATAAAATTTTATAGCTGCAAGGTTGGTGATAAGATTGTTGTTGTGGTGCAGAGCGGAATCGGTAAGGTTAATGCCGCAGTTGCGACGCAGATCTTGATCGACTCTTTTTCTGTGAAAAATGTCATCTTCTCAGGTCTAGCTGGCGGGATCAAGCCTGGGATAAAGGTTCAGGACTTTATCCTTGCGGAGAAATTGTTCCAGCATGACTTTGACCTAGTTCCATTTGGCAGGGAAAAAGGTTTCATCCCTGGTGTTGGCAAGGAGTTTCTTCCAGATTTTATCCTAAGCAAAAAGATTGCTGATGCCCATGATGATCTTCGTGAGAAAGATCCAAATTTCCCGCCGATGCACAAGGGGATTATCGCTTCCGGTGATCAGTTTATCGCGTCGAAGGAGCAGATTGCTCAAATCAGGGAAGAGTTCGCAGCTGATGCAGTGGAGATGGAAGGTGCAGCAGTTGCTCAGGTCTGCCAGATGAACAATATTCCATATGCGATTATGCGGACTATCTCAGATTCTGCAGATGAAGAGGCAATGAGCTCTTTTCAAGAGGTTTTGCAGAAATCGACAGAGTTTGAGTTTCAGATAATTTCTGAAGTTTTGAAGAAATATTAATTATTGTTTAGAAGTTTTTGAGAGTTGTGGTAATATATATTTATGGATAGAAAAAATATCTTCTTTCAGCTTGGCATACATTTTTTGATGCAGGTTTTATACTTTTTTATTGTTTTTCTCTTTTCGATCTATCTTCCATTTGGGATAGTTGATACTTTTACCACTTTTTACGGTGTTATGTGTGCTATTTCGATTCTTATCTTTGCTCTATTTTTTCTTTACCTAATATTGAAAATAAATATAAAAAAAGTCTCCATTGTTGTTTATCTGTTATTTTACCTAATCTTTTTTATCTCTAGTATCTCATTTTCTGTCTCTATGAAAAATTTTTCAAAAGAAAAATGGGAGAAATATCCACTCACCCGACATCTTATGTTTGACAGCTATATGAAAAAAAATACTCCACTGGGAAGGGACCTAGCCTATCTCGAAGAGACTCTAGGCCCTGTAGACACTATTGGAGTGGTTCGTTACAACCTCCCCGAAGAGGTCCTCTCTTCCGAGCATTCAGCATCTGACAGTGTAGAACGAAAAGCCTACATCTACCGCAATATCCGCAAAGACTTCAAGACCCGAATCGTCGTAGCCTTTATTATCGATGACTACGCAAACATCTCCGAAGTTCATCTCTTTGACGAGAAAACAGTCGAGATCTATTGATTTGTCTTGTAGCTAGAAAATCTTTTTCTGCTTTAGTATAATTATTTTCCTCTTTTCATTTTTTATCCTATAATTAGAAAAGGACTCATTATGAAAGTAAAAAAATTATTTGTATTATTTGTGGTTGTCTCGTTGGTCTCTTGTTTGTCGGGGGATTTGGATCTGGCTGGGTTAGATTCTGATGTTGTCGATGCGATGGTTGGTGAGAGCCATTATCCTGTGGCGGGGTCTAGCAAGACGGCGGTGGATTATGTTGATCCGATTATTGGTTCGATGGGGATTACCTTGTATGGGCGGGTTACTCCGCTTGTGGCTGTGCCGTTTGGGATGACGCACTGGGTGGCGAATACTCAGGAGAGCAGGATTTCCGGGACTGGTGCTGCTTATAAATATTATCATGGGAAAAATATTGGTTTTCTTGGGACGCATAAGCCAGCGGTGTGGATGTCTGAGTATGGGCAGGTCTGTATTTTTCCTCAGGTTGGGGAAAAAGTCAGGGTTATGCCGGATGATCGGGCTTTTTCCTATATGCATTCTCGTGAGGTTGCGACACCTTACTATTATTCTGTGGAGTTAGATCCTTTTTCCAAAAATAAGATTACAGCGGAGATGACTTCGACTAAGGCCTGCGGGGTGCTGCGGTTCAAATTTCCTGCGACTGAGAGTGCGAGGATTCTTGTTGAGGCTAGCCGTATGGCTGAGTTTCAGGGCGTGGTTGAGGTTGATGTTGTTAATCAGGAGATTCGAGGTTGGAATAATGATCAGCAGAGGACTGGGATTGGTCCTGTGATGGAGAATTTTAGAGGCTGGTTTGTTGTTAAGTTTAGTAAAAAATTTAAACTTGGCGGAACGTGGGTGGCTGATGATGTTGCGCCTGGTCTCTTCTCTGCTGGTGGGGCTAGAACCGGAGGTTATATTGAGTTTGAGACTGGTGATGGCGAGG
The DNA here is from genome assembly GCA_016936615.1 of Spirochaetales bacterium. Classification (GTDB taxonomy): domain Bacteria; phylum Spirochaetota; class Spirochaetia; order JAFGXN01; family JAFGXN01; genus JAFGXN01. Next base: position 6,029 of record JAFGXN010000079.1, read on the forward strand.
TGGTAGAGGTTCGAACTGCGACTTCCTTCATTAGTATTGATCAGGCTCGAGTGAATATGGAAAAAGAGCTTGGTTCTGCGACCTTCGATCAGATTGCGGGAAGAAGCAAGGCAGAGTGGAATAATCGATTGAACAAACTACGCATAGAAGGTGCTACAGAGGATGAGGCGGCTATTTTCTATACAGCGATGTATCGCTCGTTGCTCTATCCACGGCAATTTAGCGAAGATGGAAAATATTACAGTGCGATGGATGATAAGATTCACGACGGGGTCTCTTATACAGATTATTCTCTCTGGGATACTTTCAGGGCGCAGCATCCGTTGTTGCATTTGATTGCACCTGATCATGTCAATGGGATGATGCAGGCTCTTGTGAATATGTACAAGGAGGGGGGCTGGCTTCCGAAGTGGCCAAATCCTAACTACTCAAATATTATGATTGGCTCGCATGCTGACAGTGTTCTTGCTGATGCTGTTGTTAATGGCTTTACCGGGTTTGATGTTGAGACTGCTTATGAGGCTGTCTACAAAAATGCTATGACGCCGACTCCAAATGATACTCTTAGCCGCGGGGCTGATCGTGAGAAGTGGATTGGTCCGCACGCACGCTCGGGGCTGACCTGGTACAAGGATCTAGGATTTGTGCCAGCTGACAAGAAGAATGAGTCGGTCTCGCGAACTTTGGAGTTTGCTTACGACGATTATTGTGTTGCGCAGATGGCAAAGTCGTTAGGGCGGCTGGAAGATTATAATTTTTTCATGGAGAGAAGTAAGAACTATCGTAATGTCTATAATGAAAAAACTGGGTTTATGGCGCCGCGTAACTCGGACGGGTCGTGGCACAAGAATAGTCGTGAGGGATTTACTGAGGGGAGTCCTTGGACTTATCTCTTCTGTGCGATGCATGATGTGCCGGGGCTGATAGATTTGTTTGGCGGGGATAGGAAATTTTTACAGAAACTTAATCAATCATTTATAGGATACAATTATGTTCATGAGAATGAGCCGGGGCATCACCATGCTTATCTCTACAATTGGACTAGTACGCCGTGGAAGAGTCAGGAGAAGGTGCGAAAGTATATGGCGTCAAAATATGCGAATCATCCTTTCGGGTTGCGTGGCGATGATGATTGCGGGCAAATGTCTGCGTGGTATATCTTTAGTGCGATGGGGTTCTATCCTGTGGCGCCGTCGAGTGGAGAGTATGCGATTGGAACTCCGAGGTTTCCGCGAGTTGTTGTTCAGTTTACTGATGCTCATGGGGTTGATTCTGTAAGGCTTGAGATTGTCGCAGAAGATGTCAGTGATAAAAATAAGTATATTCAGGCTGTGTTTTTAAATGGTCAGAGAGTGGGGAGGCCGTTTTTAAGGTATAAAGATCTTGCTGCTGGTGGAAAGCTTATCTTTAAGATGGGGCCTAAGCCGAATGCGGAGGCTTTTGATAGATTCTAGGAGGCGCTATGAAAAAAAATTTACTGATTGGGGCGGTTTTGTTTTTATTTCTTGGATGTAGGCTGTCTGTGTTGCAGGAGGCTTGGGCAGATCAGCCAGCAGATGCTCTTGATACTGGAGGTTTTGTTCCACAGAGCTTTGTTTACATGATTCAGGGGGATGTTCTTCCATCTGCTGCCTCAATTTCTTCGGATATTGTTGTTATTGATTATTCTAAAGACGGCAGTGACGGGCAAGCCTATTTGACAGCTGAGATTGCTGGGCTTAAGTCAGGTGGAAAAAAGATATTGAGTTATTTGAGCATCGGAGAGGCTGAGTCCTACCGCTGGTATTTTCAGGAGTCGTGGCTTAATGGGGTTGATCAGCCTGTGGAAGAGGCGCCGGGTTGGTTGGGGCTTACTAATCCTGACTGGACTGGAAATTATAAGGTTCAGTATTGGGCTCGTGAGTGGCAGGAAGACTATGTTTTTGCTTATCTGGATAAGATTGTTGCTGCCGGGTTTGACGGTGTTTACTTGGATATTGTAGATGCCTGGTACTATTACAGTCACCTAAATTGTGAGGGGATTAGGCTGACTGAGGAGGTCGCAGCACGGGAGATGATTCTGCTTGTGAGGCGGATTGCTGAGTATACACGGGATGCTAATCCAAATTTTATAATTGTTCCGCAGAATGGTTTGCCTATTCTAGACTATGATGCTGATAATAAATTTTTGCAGACTATCTCTGGATATGGGGTTGAGGATTTGTTCTACAAGGGCACTAGGAAACGTTCTGATTCTGATATCGAGTATAGATTAGGTTATATTAAGAAATTAACTGATGCGTCAAAATTTGTCCTTGTTACAGATTATGTTGTTAACGAGGATTCTCCAGATGCAGAGAAGATTGCTGATTTTAAGACTCTGTGCTCTCAGAATGGATTGCTGGCATATCCTGCTTCGAAGGACAGAATGTTGGATGAGGTGCTGGGGTATTGATTGGGGGGATATATCATCTTAAATTATTTTTTTCCCTAATTATAATGATAAGGAATTACCCCTCCGTTGTACTCTGCTACTGCCTTGAAGAGAGGGGCTCTTTTTGTAGAAGAGAGAGTTGCTATTGGAATGGTAAAAAAAGATGAAAAAATTAGAAAGGCTATACCAGGTGCCCAGACCGCAGCTTCTCCGCCTGTTTGTCCATAGTAATAATCTTCTGAATCGTAATCTACAGGATTCATTCTCGCGCCTTGAACAATCATGGCGATTCCGGATGAGATAAAAGCAGTTTGAAAGATTGCTAGTGAGGTCAGTGCCTTTTCCATTTTTAGGTACTCCTCTAGGTGAGGGGTTGCCTCAGGGCAGGTTCTAATTTTATCATAAAGGGGATAGTTGGCGGGGATAAAGCACTCAGAGAATTTTGTATTGTCGAAGACATAGTAGAACTTTCCTAGCGAGGTTGTTCCTATTAGAATCGGGTCGGTTTGTTCTTGTTTGTTTCTTGTCTCGTAGTAGAGGAAGCCTCCATTGAAATTGGCGACAGACTCCGTTATTGTTGCTCTAAGCTTTCCTTCTATAATACCACCTATAGGTACGAATATTAGAGCTCCATAGCCTGTGGAGATTCCGAGGATCATCATAGCTAGTGAGGTGTTGCGAAGATGCAGGAATTGATCTATGTCTGGATTAACCTCACAACTTGCTAATATTTGACAGAATTCGAGGAATGGCCCTGGGTTTATGGCTGAAAAAGCGCCTAATGAGTAATAACTCTTGTTCTGGTAGGTGTAGATTGGATTGCCGTTAGGCATCATTGCTGAAATTATGATTTTCCCTTCGAAAGAGTTAGCCCATGTGTCAGAATTATCAGCCTGTTCGTCGGCAAATGAATTTACAGAAATTATCAGTAACAGAATTATCAAAACTTTTTTCATATAGTATCTCCTTTCTGGAGAAAAACTTAGTTGCTTATAAAATTATAATTGAGATTTTCAAATTAGCAAGCACTATTTTTATTCACTATTTTCTTTGTGTACATTTTCAAGGACTCGGATCTTTTTTGATAGAAATTCTCCTGTTTCATCAACTACTGTGATTGTGTATTCTCCTTCGTCGAGAGAAAAGCCGAATTGGTGCTTGTTGGAGGTCATTCCCGAGTAGGTGTTGTTGATGTGCCAGTATACTTTAGCTTCTGGTCTGATATGTGCTAGTTCAAAGACTACTTGGCCATGCTCTCCGCTCATTTCTATCGGGATGTATACCTTTGCGGTGTGGTTTGGATATATGAATTGCATTGTTTGGTGCTTTTTTGTTCTTAACTGGGGATGGAGTGGCGGTGGTGTCTTGTAATTTGAGTCTTTTTTGCTAAAGAAGTATTCCTGTACTGGAGGCAGGATAAACCATGCTTGTGATTTCATCTTTGAGACTGGGTAGAAGCTGCTATCGACTATGTATTTTTCATTTTCATCAAGGTGTAGTAGTTTGTGATATGTGCACTGATTAGGATTTATATCCATGAATCTGGGAATTTCCCTCTTTTCCTTGTGCGGACAGTGTCGGTTAGCCAACATTCCACTCTCTTTGCAAATTTCTACTTCTATCAGGTCAAGCTTGGGTTTGTCAAACCATTTTGGGTTTGGAAGGGTCTTAAAAATTTCAAAGAGGATTGGTCCTGCAAATGTAGATGCCATAAACTCAGAGATTCCTGAACAATCTGCGTTGCCTATCCAGACTGCCACTAGATGTTTGCTGTCAAGTCCAATTGCCCAACCATCCCTGGCTCCGAATGATGTTCCAGTTTTCCATGAAATTTTTTCCTGCCCTAAAAATCTTTCCCACTTCATCTCATCTTCTGGTCGAATTACCTCAGTTAGGGTCTCCATTGTCTGGTAGATTGGTGCTGCTCGCAGATAGGTTGTCTTTGTCCTGTCGCTTGAGTAGTCTGGTGGTGTGTGACTATCTTTGTAGTGGGCTGGGTGGTAGTCTTTGCTACTGTAATTACCATATTTGTTGTAGTTGTTTAGAGATCTTGCAATTGAGCAGTAGGCTGTCGTGATATCCCACATTGTTGTCTCTACAGCGCCAAGAATCATTGCAAGGCCGTAGTGGTCTGGCTCGAAGGGTAGGGTTATTCCTAATTGCTTTAGTCTAATGTAAAAAGGCTGGTAGCCATACTCCTGAAGAAGAAAAACAAATGGAATATTGAGCGAGCGGGCTAATGCTCGGTCTGCGTTGATTGCCCCGTCAAAGTTGTGAGACATGTTTGATGGTGAAAATCCTTTGAAGTGTATCGGGTAGTCAGGAATCAGTTGACTTGGAAGAATTTTGTAATCATTTATGCATAATGCATAGAGAAAAGGTTTTAGAAGGCTTCCTGAACTTCTGTTAGTTTGTATCATATCTATATCTTTGCCTGAGTTGGGGTCAGGATTCTCTGTGTTTCCAATATATGTTAAGACTTTTCCTGTCTCTATCTCAATAATTAATGCAGCTGCGTTCTGAACCCCTTTTTCCTGGTAGTGGGCGGAGTAGCGGTTTAGTATCTTTGTTGTCAATTCTTGCTGTGAAAAGTTAATTGTAGAATGGATTCTCTCTCCCTCTTTTCCATTTTTGATCGCAGTCTCAAGAAGATGGGCGCCTAGCTCTGGCAGTGGGTGGGGCTTCCCTGGTAGTGGCTCTTGTAGCGATAGCTGATATAGCATCTGGTCGATTTCGCCGTTGAGGTAGAGCTTTCGTAACAGCTTGTTGCGCTTCTCGAGGAGTTGTTGCTGATTCCTGCCGGGAAAAATCAAGGCGGGTGCGTTCGGGAGGACTGCTAGTGTCGCGGTCTCTGCCCATGACAGAGATTGTGCTGGTCTTCCGTAGTAGCGCCAGGATGCGGCTTCAAGACCGATCACGTTCCCGCCAAACGGAGCGTGAGAAGAGTATAGATTGAGGATTTCTTTTTTCGAGTAGCGTATTTCAAGTTTAAATGCCAGTATCATTTCGATGAATTTTTCTTTAAAGGTTCTTGGTTTATCCTTGCGAGAGAGGCGGATTGTCTGCATTGTTATTGTGCTTGCACCACTTGTGCGGCGCTGAAATCTCATATTGTCGCGGGCAGCTCTTGCTATGGCGAGGAGGTCTATCCCGATGTGGTTGTAGAATCGTTTGTCTTCGAAGGTTGTTATACATTTTTCAAATTTTTCAGGAATCTCCTCTGAAATCGGGAAGACCCATTGTTGTTCTTGTGATATTCGAGCTGCGAGAAGTTCTCCACTCTCTGCTTCGAGAACGCTAGAGTAGGTTATATCAAATATTGGCCTTTCTAGTCTGATTGTGAGGAAGGTTATTATTATAAAAAGAAAAACAGCCTTTCTGCCAGTGTGTCGGCAGAAAAGGCTTTTGTATTTATATCTCGTGAATATCATTACTTAATCTGTATTCTTTGTCCCTTTATTGTTGCATATACTGTGTTGTCATACATTGGTTGACAATTTATCGCTGGCAAGTAGAAGCTTCCCCTGTATGAGGAGTTTACAATGTATCTGAAAGTTCTACTCTCTCCTTTCTTTAGATCAAAGTAGGTGTATATCACTCTGTCCCGTATATCCTGGTAGTCAAAGCTTGAGCTTGAAAGGATATTTGAGTCTGTGTTCAACCTTGAATTCAAGATTTGCCAGCCTGTTGGCATGTTGTGGCTTAAAGCAATGTTCTCCGCAGTATAGCCACTGATATTCTTAACCTCTACTTCAATTATAATATCTGTTCCGTGAGCTATGGATGAGAGGTCGGAAATCTGCTTGTTGGTCTTGTTGTCGAAATATCTAACCGCCATAGAAAGACCCGCATTGCTATCTTTTTCCCTGCTTTCATATGGAATTCCAGAGTTGACTAGTTTGACAAATAGAGATTGTCCAGAGGTGTTTTTTACGGTAAGATTTCCAGTTGTTGGAGAAATCTCTTTTATAAAAATTTTGTCTGTAAAGCTCCATTTATCTTGTTTATTGTTAGGGTATGTCACCTCAATCTGTTTTGTCTCTGCTTCTCCCTTGTTGTTGAATGTTGCTGCAGCCAAAAGACAATATGCTGTTGTCTGTGTAGACATCCAATCTTCTTTGTTCAGAGCAGTAGAAATCTCCTCATAGAGTTTACCGCTTTGTGATGAGTTCTCCATTAAATTCATACAATATAGTATCATTGCCTTGTCTCGGAGGCTTGATCCATATGTCTGTGAATCATAGTTGTACTCTTTTGTCTTTATTCCAGCGTCACCTGCTACTTTTTTAGCTGCATCCTTATTTCCACTTAATGCAAGAGCTGCGGCTAGCATCCAAGAGTCCTGTGAAGATCTATTTTTTGCTTCAATGAATCTATTCATCGCACTGAATGCTGGTTTTTCAGCATAAGCTAGTGTGTACAATCTGTAGGCCTGAAGACTAGCTGATTCTGATTCCGTCCACTCGTTAGCTCTCTTTGTCTGGTAACTTACCCAGTTATTAAAAAACTTTTCTGGAACAGAATATCCTTGCAATTTCGCACTAACAAAAAAGTGTCCTGCGTATGAAGTTCCCCACTCGTTTGGAGTATCGCCACCTGGCCAATACGAAAGTCCACCTGATGAGGTTGCGAATGTTGTTAGCCTTTGAATTCCTGCCTTGATGTTCTTTTCTACTTCAGCTTTTTGGTTCTTATTTAGATTTATTGTTTTTTCAAGAAAGACTTGAGGAAGAACACCTGAGGTAGTCTGCTCAATACATCCGTGAGGATATTGGATCAGGTATGAAAGGCGCTTTTCCATGTTAATTGGCTTCAGTGCGGTTATTTCTAGTTTCTGAATATTGCTTCCTTTAACCCCGAAGATTTCGGCTGGAATTTCTACTGATTTGTTTGGTTCAAGGAAAAATTCTGATATTTCAGTAATTTGTGGATTAACAGAGTCTATTGTTACTTCTATGTCTGTCGTTACAGTTGTCTTTCCTCCTGTTGCTGTTACGCGGATTGCTCCAGCTCCCAATTCCTTGTCTGCTTCAAGCTCAAAATATATTACAGTCTCGCCAGCCTTGCTGAATAGTAATTTTTGACCTGCTGAGGAGTTGTTTTTTATCAGCCCCTCTGTCTCTACTTTTACAATTACCTCTTTTAGGTCATCGTTGTAGTTAAAAACATTTATTGGCAATTGAATCTTTTCTCCTGCGCCTACAACAGTAGGAAAGGTTGGGAGGATCATTAAGTCGTTTTTCACATAAGACATTTTTTCTGCAACGCCATAGGCTCCGCTACTAGATGCTCCTACAATCATTGTTCTTACAGCTCCAACATAATTGGGCAATTTGAATTTAACAGAGTCAGTTTGACCTGGCTTGAGGTAGAATGGTCCAAAAAACTCAATAACTGGTTCAAATTTGTTTGATTTTGTATTTTTAGCCGCACTTAGGGCATCAGATCCACCAATTGAGAGGGTTGACCCTGCGACAGCGCCAGTCTTTTCAAGAATAAAATTGTACATATCCCATGTTTTAATGGTTAGATATTCTTTCCTATAGAAATTAAACCATGGATTTGGTGTCTTGAAGTTTGTTAAATCAAGTAATCCCTCATCTACGACAGCGACTGTGTAGAACATTCCTTGTTTGTTCTCTTCAGACACGAGAATTTCGACTTCACTTTCTGGAGAAAACGTCTCTTTTGTCGTGATTATCGGTTTTAGCATAGTTGAGTTGTCTATAACTTGTACAGATTCAACTCCAAAAAGTCTGATAGGAGAGTCGTTTGCTTTTTCAAAAGGTTGGATTAGATGTATTGAAATGTATATGTTAGGAGACATCTTTTGGTTAGTCTTAATCGTTAGATCTGTTTGTTTCTCCTTTGTGTTAACCCAGTAATTCCCGATTATTTCAGAACCTTTTTCTAGTGTTATTAGAGCTCTTCCTCCTTCGATTGTTCCAGGTATTGAGAGGTTGATTGACTCGCCAAGATTGTATGAGTTTTTATCTGTGGAGAATGAGAGTGTTGATACCCCACCATTTCCGCGTTGAGGACTTCCTGCCCATCCTGGCCAATCTATATATGCTATTTCTCCAGTAGAGTGACCAGATGCGAGGTCTTTCACGTGGATAAAGTATCTACCCCATGATGGGTAGTTCACCCTCAGAGTCCAGCTTCCTTCACCCTTGGAATTTGTAGAAATCTTGTCTGTTGATAGTCTTCGAGAATAATTACTCCTTACAAAGACAGATTTGTCTTCTTCTGTCTTATCCCACCACCATTTCCACGAAATTTGATACAGAGAAACCTCTATCTCAGCATTTGCATTTGGTGTACCATCTTGTTGAAGAGAAACTATCTCAACCTTGTGGTCAATATCTGTTAAAAGCATGTTCTTTGAGGCATCTCCCTTTGGAAGCTTTACTCCAACATAACTTGTATATGGTGAATATGCTATATTGAAGGCATCTATGGAGAAGTCCCCACCTGGCTCATATACCTTTCCCGAGAAATAGGCATTTAAAAATCCTGGTGCATTTTTCTTTTCTCCAATATCAAGAAGAATTGTTGCCTCTCCTGAGGAGTTCAGTTTCCCTTCAAAAACCCTTGTTCTGTCTGTATAAAAATTCTTTGTTGGATCTTGGAATATGAAATCATAGTAACCCTTAAATCTTGTCGTGGTTGGTGTTAAAAACATATCAAATTCTGAATGAAGATTGCTAGCAGGAGCTCCATGCATCCATGAGGCCTTAATTGTTCCTATTGCTTTTTGCTTTGCTGAAAGCCGCTCTTCTTTGAATTCCATGTCGAATTTTATTCTATTTGGTTTTACTGTCTCAATCTTCAGAGGAAGGGAGAATGTATTTAGACCCACAGTAACTGTTGCAAGCCATTTTCCTGTTGGGGCATTGATTGATGTTATTGAATCAAAGTTGTAGATTGTTTGTGAACTTTTTTCTGTTTTAGTTGTGTAAACTGCCTGTCCTTGAGGGTCTGTTAATGTAAAAATTATAGGATATCCATCAGGCAGGGTGTTTTTTTTGTCTTCAAGAATAAAATTTAGGTGCATTGTGTCTCCTGGACGCCATACTCCTCTTTCTCCATAGATAAAACCCTTTACTCCATCTGAATTGAGGTCTCCTGATACATCAAAATTACTTAGTGAGATTGCTGCTGGTGTTTCAAGTTTAATATATCCACGTTCTTTTCCTTTTTTGATAGTTGCAGCATATGGCAGCCCTTTTTCTTGGTTTATTGAAACTTTTGCAACTCCACCTTTGGCTGTTGTTGTCTTTGCAATTTCCTTTCCTTGAAAATTTAGAAAACAAACCTCTACGTTTTCAAGTGGTTCTGTTGTTAGCAAATCTGTTACATAGGCTATGTAGTTGTTTGGTTCTTCTTTTTTTACAATAATTCCAAAGTTTGATATAAGGATATTTATCTCTGTCTTTCTTTTTCCATTTGTATAGAATGCTGGGTAGCAAGGGTCGTTACGGTATCTCCAGTCATCATTATATGACTCTTCGTAGTAGTCCCAATAGCTAGACTCATTTTTATTTTTTTCTTCGTAATCCCAGTTACCTTTGTCAAAGCTATCAAGTCTGTTTCTATGTTCAGGGTTGTTGTGCGGACATACATATAGCGATTGAGAAGGTCTTATGTCTAGAGAGAGAACATAAAGCGCGCCTGGTTCAAGCGAGATAAATTCTGAGAGGTCAATATTGAATTGATTATTCTTGTAAAGGTTCTCTTGTTCAAGAGTTCTCAGGTCTAAGGTTTTTCTGAAGACTGGGCGACCCACTCTTTTTATATTTTTTCTTGTATTTATCTCATTATCATGGAAAAAATGCACTATATTTTCGTCAAATACTTGGATTATTGTCAAATCTACAGCCTTTAGAGTTTGTGCTGTAAATGGAATTAGCATCTTCCCTGAGTTCGCAGGGATCAGTCCTCCCTTGTGTTTCCAACTAACTGCAGGTTGTGGAGGAGTAAAAACAACCCCGATATTATGGCTTCGAGCTAGTTTATTGTTCAATACATCTTTTAGCGAGTCCTTGATTGTAATCTCAATCTCGTTTGTGTTTCTTGCTCCAGCGTATATGTGGAGAAGATTTTCTTCTGCCACAAGTCTAGCATTTTTATCATTCTTAATATCGATCAATTTTGAAAGATTTTGCGAAGGGTTGAGATACATTGAGAATTGTATCGTTACCTTTTTCTCAGGAGTATTGTAGACAATGTAATCAATAAGCTCGAAATCTCCATCTTTGTATATTTTGAAACTTTTTTCTCCCTGCGATAGTGCCCCAATAGGCTTTGCGTTCCAACTTGCTTTTACTGAAAACTCTTCTTTTCTTCGTTTTATTGGCTCAGAGGTAAAATTATGCTTTTCACCATTCTCTGAGTGTGTCCAGTTTATCTTGATTTTTTTTCTTCCATCAGTAATTGTAAGGATTGATTCGATGTCCTTTGCTTCAGCAAAGTCGGCGGTGCTAATCTTTCCTTCTATCGTTTGGAAAGAGTTGTTTTTTTCAGAAAAAGAAATTTTTTCAAAATCTAGCTCTACCTGCTGCTCCTTTGTCTGAAAATTAAATGAAAATCTTGGCACTGTTTCTGCGATATCAGCGAAAAGTGTGTTTAGGTTAACTTTTACTGTATACTTTGTTCCGGGGGAGAGCGGCTTCTTTGGTGTGAAGATTACCTCGTTGCCATTTAGCTTGAACTCGCCTGAGGTCTTTGGCTCAATCTCGATTGCTTGGTCAAGCTTTGTCGGATCTGTGGGGAAGTTGAATCGGATATTTATTGTCTCTTTTACAGAGATAATATTTCCTGTAACCCCTATTATATATTTTGAATATATCTCTTCTATTTGCTTTTTGGAAAGCCCTGATTCCTCTTCTTCATCATCTGATGAAAATAGATTTTTTATAGAGTTAAAAAAATTAACCTCAATTCGCGTTTTTCTTTCTATTTTACTGTAGCTTTTTTGGTTGTTTGAAAATGTTGGTATTGCTACAAAAAAAAGTAGAGAGAGTGTAAAAAAGATTCTATTTTTCATGTAAATTCTCCTAATTTTGAATATCTAATTATAAGAGAATTCTCTGATTTTGTCTATCTTAGAAAAATTTTGAAGGAAAGAGTAATCTGCGTCTGGAGGATCTCCCCAGACGCAGAAAGGAGGTTATTTAAAAAATGTGAACTCTTTGATTCTTTCTCCTGGGCGGAGAGAAGGTAGAATTTTGTTAATTATTATGCTAAAAATATATCCAAAAAGAGCAGTTGTTGAGAAGCAAAGAAATCCAAAAACTAGCGCGTTTAGGGCTGTGAACTGTTGGATTAAGAAGACGCTTAGAGTTCCAGTTATGATTCCCAAGATTGAACCAAGTCCGTTTGCGCGTTTTGTGAATATTCCAAGTATGAAGAGACCGCAAACGCCACCAGTAATCAGTCCCAGAGATAGGAGGAAAATGTCCCACGCGGATTTAATGTTAGCCTTAGCAAGGAGAACAGCAAAGATTGTTCCTAGAACCCCTAGCACGAAGGTTAGAGCTCTTCCTATGTTTAGGACTTTTTTATCTTTTAACTCTTTGCGAGATAGTCTCTGTACAAAATCAGTTGTTATGGCAGCAGAAGCACTATTCATACTTGTAGAGATTGTTGATTGTGCTGCAGCAAGGACAGCTGCGATTACAATTCCTGCTAGAAGAGGCGGCATCTCGTTGGCTATGAATGTTGGAAAAATCTCATCTATTCTCATCTGAGGACTTAACCCCTGCGGATTTTTGCTGTAAAAGACAAATAGAGCAGTTCCTAACCCGAAGAACAATGCACTTGCGAAGATGGAGAGGAAGACATTCGCCCACATTGACTTTTTTGCTGCCTTTTCATCTTTGACCGACATATATCTCTGGATTATTGACATATCGGAGGAGTATGAGACAAAGTTATTGCCAAATCCGGTTAGAAGAATTACAAGAAGTGAAGCCTTTTTCAAATAATCGCCTAGATCTACCTGTTCTACAAGAGCAAATTTCCGACTTTCATTTGCGATTCCTATAAATTCTGAGACAGATCCATCAAAGTTTACAAAGATTAGTATCAAGGTGAATACTGCTCCACCGAGAAGAACAATACTCTGTATTGTATCTGTCCAGACAACAGCCTCAAGTCCGCCAAAAGTACAGTAGAGAATGCTCAGAATTCCGATAATTAATATCGCTGAGACCGAAGAGAGCGGAGTAATAGCAGATAGAGCAAGTGCTGGCAGATACATAACTATCGCCATTCTGCAGATCTGGAAGATTATGAAGGCTGAACTAGCAACTAACCTATTAGTGAGATCAAATCTCAACTCCAGATACTCGTAAGCGCTGTTTGCCTTTAGCTTTTTAAAAAAAGGAAGGTAAAATTTTGACACAATTGGGATTACTGTTACAAGTAATAAAATCATCACAAAGTAACTCCAATTTGTTGCAAAGGCCTTTGCAGGGGTAGAGACAAAGGTAATCGAGCTTAGCATTGTTGCAAAAATTGAGAATGCAGCAACGATATATGGGATTTTTTGCCCACCTTTGAAGTAGTCTTCTGAAGATTTGCTTCTAAAGGAGAAAAACACCCCGACACCGAGAATCAAGAGAAGGTAGATAACAATCACTGAGATTACTCCTGCGCCAAAATTACCCTTCGGAGGGTTGAATCGTATCTCTCGAATTTCTTTAGTCCTGACTCGTGGTCGAACCTCGCCGCTAGGGATTATCAGCGTTTCAATTTTGCCCTGTTTGTAAGGAATTGCAAAGCTGTGCGCAGTAGGCATGAACTCCGATTCTAGCTCATACCACTCTTTTGTAATGGTATTAAATGTAAAATATCTTTTTATAAAGCCTGGGTGGTTATCCTTCAATTCATCAGCTCTTCCAAATAACAATTCGCCATCTTGATTATATCCTGAATCGCCGCCAGAGATGATTATGTGGCATTGCCCGACCGCATTACCGTGGCCTGCCATTATTGCTGCTGGAGAATCTTTTAGTTGCTTCCATTTTCCAGAAGTAATTGAATATTCGTGGACAGTTGTGGAAAAGTTCCATTTCCCATCGTGCTGGGACCTTCCTCCGAAGAGAAAGATAGAGTTTTCAGAACCATTGCTCTGTGCGACAATGACAGGGTTTGCCTTTCCCTCATCACTCCAAGAAGATAATTGCTCCCAATTTGTAGATCGATTATCCATCGCAGCCTTGTAGTTTATTTTGTAGAAGGTGTTTAAGAATTTCTGCTCATTGTAGCCACCAGCAAGATATACAATGTCGCCTTGAATTGTTGCATAAGGCTGTGAGATCTGCTGTGGCAAATCTGGACCTGGTACAATCTCAATTTCTCCATTTGAATATGTTATAAAAAAAGTCTTTTCAGTAAACTTTAATTTCCCACTCTCCGCAAATTCTCCACCGCCGCAGAAAATCCCAAGAGGTGTCGAGACAGCAAAACCATATCCGAGGGGGAACTCTAGTTTTTTTTCAGTAGCAATCCACTCCTTGCTACTCATATTGTAGATAAAAATTTCATCATGCCACTGCTTGCTACTCTCCCAAGTAGGATCTGGGAAGTTTGCCCCACCTGCAACGATTAAGAAATCTTGACCATTATCATTGATAATCCCTGCAAAAGGTCCAGCAACTCCCAGTTCTGTTGGCATCTCTGTTAAAATAGATGTAGAAACAGAATCTTTGATCAAATTATTTGCCTCTTTCTTGCATGAAAAAAGAGCAACCGAAATTAAAAACAGATAAAAAAACTTTTTCAAAACTAACCTCCACTATGTATAGTAATTTTTTATGCCATTTCAATATTTGTCAACCTTTGAAAAATTAGAATGGACGATAGGCAATGATTCTAGTACGATAGGCAAGGTTAATTGTTCGATGTTCAAAGATTGTGAAGTTCTAGATTATAAATTAGAACTTCCCTCATATTTAAAAGGATAAATTAATTTTTTTTAATGTTAGCCACTCTTTCTGAGTTAAAAGTTTTGATAATAAGATATTGCAAAACGAAATGTATTTAAAAACTCCATTTCGCAAAACGATTTTGGTTTATCGCGTTGATGTATATGCTTTTTCATATATTGAATTCTTTTTTAAGACATTAATCCAACTTTAAGTTGACTTCTTATCTTCTAAATTGTAGTTTGATTATAAAATATTTTTATCGGGAGAAGTGATGAAAAACAAAAAACACAAATTGTTGTTTGCAGTAACTCTGTTTATTGCATTTTTGTTCGGATGTGACAAGGTGCCA
>JAFGXN010000080.1 GCA_016936615.1 Spirochaetales bacterium
AAGCTGTCTCACGCGATACAACATTTTTTGTGTTGTAATTTTTGAATTTTTGGTTCATAATATAAATACTCCTTTGCCCTCTGTTAGTGGGCATTCGATATTGGGAATCTTGCAAGCCGACCAAAGTTTTCAAGATTCTCAATTTTTTGGTTAAGTTCGGTTAGTTTTAACCGTTCTTTAAGATTATAATACTCGTGTTTTGCGAGTGTGTCAATATAAAAAATGCTTTTTCACGCAAAAAGAGGGAATTATGAACGCTTATAGCGAGAGGTTTAAAGAAATTAGAAAAGTTTTAAATTTGAGCCAGATAAAAATCGCAGAAAAATTAGAAATTGCATCAAGTGTTATTGGTGATATTGAAAGAGGGACTAAAGAACCTTCTCGAGCATTAATTTTAGCATTAGCTTCTAAAATAAATATAAATCCCAATTGGGTATTGCTAGGGATTGAACCGATGTTTTTGGATCAACCATCGATCAAAGAGGATTCAGGATCTAAAGAAGTTGAAGAGTTAAGAAAGGCCTTAGAAGAGAAGGATAATCAGCTCAAAGAGATTATGAAAGATCCAAACGTGATCAAGGCTCAGAAGTATGAGCAGGAAATTGCGGATCTAAAAAAAAGTATCGATGAAATTCAAAAAGAGTATGACGAAATTAAGGCTGAGACTAGTCAGTCTGTTGAACAGTTGAAGGATAAAGTCATATCTTTACAGGAACAATTATTGCTAAGAAACACTGGTACAAATACTATTTAAACAGGGTTTAAAGCCCTTTTTTAGTTCGCACCTAGGGGATTTTTGCCAGTTCGCACCTTAGTTCGCACCTTGCCCTAGGTTGGTTTTCATAATTCTTTACGTTTAAACAATTTAGCTTCATAGTTCGCACCTTTTTTTTTGATTGATTTTTAGTTCGCACTCTCACCATTTTAGGGTGTATTGATTATTAATTTAATATTCTAACTATTTATATCATATAAACTTAGGATTTTCGCAATTTTTTGCAAGAATTCGCATTTTTTCGCACAGAAGTGACACGGGGTGAGAATTTTTCACATCACTTATTTATTTACATTACAAAGACTTAAAGGACATTTTTTCTCTTTTTTCTTATTTATCATACTCTATGCCCCCTTACAGCCTTCTCTACATGATTAAAGAGTTGAATAAAAAATACAATAGTTCATTAAGCAGAGATGATTTTGAAGAAGTCCTGCTATTCCCACATGAATTTCCAATATCAGTAGCCTTTAACAGAAATAGCGACAAACAAATCATCACGAAATTCGAAGAAGCTCTCAGAAAAATTATTGAAAAAGGTATTTCAGAAAAGATAATCAAAGAATATTATGAAAAACTAAAATAAAAGAGAAAAATAACTACCAGAAGACTAAACAAAAATTTCTATCTATGTTAAGTTTCTTGTAAATAATCTTGGAAATTTTTCCTTGTAATTATGATAATACGGAGAAGATATGTGTGACTTTAACAAAGAATTCAAGAAATTTGGTATAGCAATACCTAATATTTACCTACCTGCTAGCAATGTTGATATGCAGAAATGGGCTATAATTGCTTGTGACCAGTTTACATCAGAAAAAGAGTACTGGAAAGATGCTAGTAATCTTGTTGGAAATGATCCGTCTACTTTGAATCTAATTTTTCCAGAATGCTATCTCGAAGATGGTGATGAAGAGAAGAGAATCAAAGAGATTGCTGAAAACATGGAAAATTATGTTAAGCAAAATATAATCGAAGACAAAGGTTGCTTTTTTGTGCTTGTTAGAAGGGAGACTCCTACTACTCAGCCAAGATGGGGACTTATTGCAGCAATAGATCTTGAGCAGTATGATTTTTCAAAAGGCTCAACTAGTCTTGTACGAGCTACTGAGGGAACAATAATCGAAAGGATACCTCCACGAGTGAGAATACGAAAAGACGCAAGCCTTGAATTTCCACATATAATGATCCTGCTTAATGATAGCGAAAAAGGTATTGTCGAACCTCTGATTGATAAGGCAAATTCAGAAAGTCTTGAGAAAATCTATGATTTTGACTTAATGTTTGGCAGTGGAAATATCAAAGGATTTAAAATTTCAGAAGAAGATGATCTAATGCAGGTGTTAAATGGTCTTGCTGCTGCTGGTGATATTGAAAAATTTAGTACACTCTACGGAAGCAAAGATTTATTAATGTATGCGGTTGGCGATGGTAACCACTCACTAGCTACTGCAAAGACAATCTGGGAACAAAAAAAACAAGATAATCCCAAAATTGACAAAAATAATGATCCAGCTAGATGGGCACTTGTCGAACTTAACAACATATATGATGAAGGAATTGTATTTGAGCCTATCCACAGAGTACTTTTTGGAATAAATAAAGAGAAGTTTGTAGAAGAGCTGAAAAAAGAGTTTCAAATAATCTACACCAAGAATATTTCTGACAAAGCTCTCAACGAACTAGCAGAATCTATCCCTGAGACACAACAGCTTGCTCTTCTAAGCGGAAAGACCAGCGACATGATAACTATTCTTGACCCAAGCCACAACCTAACTGCTGGAACAATACAAGATTTCATCGATAAATTATTAAAAGAGAACAAAGAAATTACTATTGATTATATCCACGGAATTGAAAGCACAAAGAAACTAGCTGAAGATACAAACAACCTTGGAATAATTCTTCCAAATATCTCAAAAGCTAACTTTTTCGAGACTGTTATTAAAGATGGCGCTTTCCCACGAAAGACATTCTCCATGGGAGAAGCAAAAGAGAAAAGATTCTATATCGAAGGTAGAAAAATCAAATAATCTACCATATTTCATGAATTATTCGACTCAAACAGTCCTGTGATAAACTCACAGGGCTATTTTTTTCTGAAAACCCCTTAGAAATTTTCTCAAAATCAAGCTCAACAGCACAATAATCAGATATTCGCGACAATGTCAAATACCCTGAGACCTTCTTAATATATTCTAAAAAGCAATCTACAGCCTCTTGCCGACTCTCAATCCTTCTTCCAGCAAAGGCCTCCCCAATCTGCGCGAATTTCTCGACCAAACCTGGTTCTGCTAGCTCTTGCAAGATCTCCCTGAAGACCGGATAGAGCAAGATGCCGCAGGCCGCACCGTGCGGAATAGGAAAAATCCCCCCAAGGTGGCCTGCGACACCGTGAACAATGCCAAGACCAGCATTTGCAAGAGCATATCCCGAGTAAAAAGCTGCTAAAGCCATCTTCTCTCTTGCACAGTGAGACTCAGGATTGGTTATACACAGTTCAAATCCCTCTCCGACAAGTGACAAACCCTTAAGAGCAAGTGCATCTGTCGTAGGATTAGCCTTCGTAGAAGTAAAAGCCTCTACAAGCTGAGAAATTGCATCCAGGCCAGAGTTTATTGTAACAGCGAGAGGCGCCCTGACTAACAGCTCAGAATCGATTAACACGAAATCTGGGATATAGTTAACATGGCGAAGAGATCGCTTAAAGGCCTCACCGTCTTTAACTCCTTTTATCACAGAATTAGCAGTGGCTTCAGAACCGGTCCCAGATGTAGTGGGTACTGCAATCAAAGGTAGACGTCGACCAGATGGAACCGCAGAACCGATGCCCTCAAGAAAATTCACAATCTCCTGTTGCTCAATCAGCATGGCGCTGACCGCCTTCGCAACATCAATAACACTCCCACCACCAATACCAATAACCAAATCAATATCACGATAAAGCCTATTCAAAGCAATTGAATCGACATCTTCACATTCAGGCTCGCGACCAACCCTCTCAATAGACACAGAACCAGCAACACTCATAATTTTTTTTATGAAAAAATCAAATCTATCCCATTTTTCAAAAGATCTGTCACCAATAACCAATAAAATTTTCTTTCCATCTAGATTATATAAATTCGGCAACTCAACCAAACCACCTTGCTGAACAACTAGCGCAGGCATAAGCGAACTCTTCATATCTCCTCCAAAAAAAATAGGGACGATTGCTCGCCCCTATCAACTTATTTTTATTATTAGAAAATTCGAGCAATTATATCAAACTCAACATTCCCATCTGATTCTGATTCTAAATCAGCTACAAAGATTAACTCCTCAGCACTTGAAAAATTACTAAAAGTATAGAAATTCAATAAATTAAACTTCCCAACCTTTGAATTGTATGAGATTTTCTCAACAACATTTCCACTAGCATCCTCAAGTCTAATATTCTTTAATCTAATCTCAGAACTATTCTTTCGTCGTGGAGCAATTGCAATCTGAATTCTATCATTTATAAGTAGATGACGCCCTAAAGTGATAGAAATCTTACCATTTGAAAGATCATTACCAAATAATCTCGCGATAGGCAACTCTTTTCCTTGAAATCTAAAGTTTATCCCTGCAGATGTAAGTCTTGAATAATGAGAAGCCATTCTCTTTTCAAAATCTGAAAAAAAGTAGAGATTATTCTTATATGGCTGTGACCACAATCTCTCAGCTAGAGCAATCGCTCGTGGAAAAGCCATATATTCAACATGTTCATAATTAACCATATGTTCAGTCCATAACTGACCTTGAGCCCCGAGAATTAACTCTTTCTGTTCCTTAGTCAACATAGAAGGCATAGGATCCCAGTTATAGACATCTCTTAGCTTATTATAACCACCAATAGCCTTTGGTTCAAACCTAGAAGTTGTCTGCAAATAATCAAAATAGACCTCGTCATATGGAGCCATAACCACAGGATGACCTAATTCAACAGCCTCTTTACCCTTTGATGCGCCTCTCCAAGCCATAACAGTCGCAGTTTCTGACAATTTACCATCAAGAATCTCATCCCATCCTATCATCTTCTTGCCTTTTGCATTGACAAATTTCTCAATTCGGTTAACAAAATAGGATTGCAACTCATTTACATCTGCCAAATTCTCATCAGCAATTCTCTTCTGACAATCAGGACATTTTGCCCATAAATCCTTCTTAACCTCATCTCCACCAATATGAAAATACTCATAAGGAAACAAAGCTATCACTTCGCCTAGAACATCTTCAAGAAATGAAAAGACCTCTTCCTTACCAGGACAGAAATTATCGAGATAAAACTCATTATTATTCACATCAAAACCTTCACATGCCAAATCAGGATTAAGCATCAAGGCAGCTAAGGAGTGACCAGGCATATCAATCTCAGGTAAGATTGAAACACCTCTAATCTTAGCATATGCAACTACATCTTTAATCTCTTCTTGAGTATAGTAACCACCATAATATGGCTCAGAAGCACCAGAAGTTCCTTTCAATTTAACATCATGATACGACCACTCAAGATCTCTTCTATCAGTTCTAAATCCGCCCTGAGCTGTTAAATTTGGATATTTCTTGATCTCGATTCTCCACCCCTGACTATCAGTCAAGTGCCAATGAAGAAGATTAAACTTATGCATTGCCATGGCATCGATAAATTGCTTTACCTCGTCAACACTCATAAAATGTCTAGAGACATCTAGATGCATACCTCTCCAGCTATATTTTGGATAATCTGAAATTCTCGCACATGGAATCTTAACCTCGCCTTCCACAACTTTGCCAGAATAGACAGAAGATGGCATCATCTGCTTCAAAGTCTGATATCCAAAGTAGATACCAGCTGGATCTGCTGCAATAATCTCTATAAACTTCTCAGTAATATTAAGCTTATACCCTTCAGTACCAATCTCTGAAAAGCTATCACATTTTCTAACCAAGATAGTACCAGCACAGATGTTACGCTCAACAATAACATTTTTCCCAAGAAAAGAAGAGAGATCTGCAGCAATTAAATCTGAAACATCCTCCATGCCAGGATCTGCACAAATTCCAACATCATCACGAATTGTATGAAATCCGCGTAATTCTACATAATCAACAGGCCTAGGAACAATATCTGCCTGCGGAGCAAATGGAGTATCTGGCTTCGCGACACATCCTCCAAGAACGATTGCTAAAATAAAGCACTTAATTATTCTATTCATTTTCTATCCCCGAAATCTTTTTTATTATTTTACACCATATTTCTTGCAAGTAAAGACATTTATTTAAATAAAAGCCTTAATTTTTCAAGGTTGATGATAATTCAGCTTCTGAGATTAGAATCATATCATTATCAACACCTAAACCATCCGTAGTTAAATAATTACCAACCATCATTCCATCTACAGATTTAGAAAAGATCAATTTTTGATACTTGTAAGGAATCAATGTCCGACCGCCAGCAACGCGAAATGAGATATCTTCTAGAATTATAGAAAGAATCAAAATCAGGCGATAGATATAATCTGGTTCTAACAGCTTATTCTCACCCATAGGCGTACCCTTAACTGGTGTTAAAATATTTATAGGAAATGAATCAACCCCCAGCTCCTTAACAGTCTCAGCAAGTTCTATCACATCTTCAATAGATTCTCCAAGTCCGATTATCCCACCAGAACAGACCTCAAGACCTGCCGCCATTGCAGATTTAATTGTATCAATACGCTCTTGGTATGAGTGAGTTGTACAAATTTTATGGAAAAAATTAGGACCAGTCTCAAGATTATGATGGTATCGAGAGACTCCAGCCTCTTTCAAGACCTTAGCCTGCTCAAAGGAGAGAAGCCCGTGAGACGCACAGAGACTCAACGAAGTCTTTTCCTTCAACTCTCGATAAATTGGTAACAAAAACTCTAAAAATCCGTTATCCAAGCCACGCCCACTCGAGACCAGAGAAAACCTATTAATTCCGTGAGACTCAGCCCTTATCCCAGCTTCAATAATATCAGCCATGTCCGCAGCTGAATAAGACCTAATCCCAGTATCAAAGAACTTAGACTGGGCACAAAATCCACAATCTTCACTGCACATTCCAGATTTAGCATTATATATAGAACATAGATCGAGCTTATTCGAAAAAAACCTAGATCTTCTTGCCAATGCCATCTCTTCTAACTCATCAAGACTCAAGCCCAAAAGCCATCTATTATCCTCTTTCATCCTCACTCCATTAAAAACAATTTTTTTTCAAATCACGTTTACAAGGCTTCTTGTCACATCTATAACAGATCTCATTCTCAAGGAAATTTCCCTCAAAAAAATCATCAAGATTCTTCAAAGTTGTCGATGCAATATTAGCCAAGGCTTCATTTGTCAAAAAAGCTTGGTGCGACGTGATTAAAACATTATTGAAAGTCAATAATCTAGCTAAGACATCATCCTGAATAACAGTTTCAGAAAAATCCTCAAAGAAATAAGCACTCTCCTCTTCATAGACATCAAGACCAGCAGCTCCGATTTTCTGAGTCTTCAATCCATAGATCAAACTCTCAGTATCAATCAAGCTACCTCTACTTGTATTTATAAGAAAGACCCCATCCTTGAACATCTCAATAGCCTTATTGTCTATCAAGTGATGTGTCTCCTTAGTCAAAGGACAATGAAGTGATATTACATCTGAATTTTTATATAAAAAATCTAAATCAACATATGAAATACCACGCGTCTTCGCATATTCTTCATCTCTGTAATAATCATAAGCCAGAATATTCATTCCAAAACCCTTCAAAATATCAATCATAATGCGACCAATCTTTCCAGTACCAACAATACCAGCACTCTTCCCATACAAATCAAAGCCCTGAAGTCCAGCAATACTAAAATTAGAATTTCTAGTTCTATTATAGGCCTTGTGAGTCTTTCGATTTAATGCCATCAAAAGAGCAAGAGCATGTTCTGCAACAGCATAAGGAGAGTAAGCAGGAACTCGCAAGACGTGAATTTTCCCATAAGAAGCATCTAAATCTACATTATTATATCCAGCACAACGAAGAACCACTATGCGAATACCATAACTACTAAGAATATCAAGAACACCCTTTGATAAATCATCATTAACAAATGCACAAACTGCATCACAATCATTAGCAAGTATTGCAGTATCCTCATAAAGCCTACTATCAATAAACTTTATGCTATATTCTGAATCACCAAATGTCTTTAAAAAAGAATCCCTATCGTAAGATTTTGTATCAAAAAAGGCAATTTTCCTCATAACTATTCTCCAAATTGTATATACAAAAAATACAATAAATAGCAAAGATAATCAATCCAAAGAGGAAATTACTGAAAACGAATTTATAGTCCCAAGCTGCGAAGCTTGAGACAGAATTACAAAGAGTGGTATCTATTTTTTCTAGTTCTAAAAAGATGATTGAACGACAAGCCTAATCCTGCTCGCCGTTTATCCATATTTAAACCTTGCGAATGACCAAATGAGAGGCAGAAAATTAAGACAACCAAAGAAAAAAAACAACTAAAGACCATAAGCATCTCTCGATTAGAGAATATCTGAGGCCTATCATTTATTAAAATACCAGCATTGTACATAATCACTGATTTTTTAAAACCACTAACATCAATGATCCTTTCATTCTCTTTTAAATAGCCAAAATTTCTTGCATTTACTACAATCTTCTCTTCATTTAAATTAAGCTCTCGAGTCTCATGTAAAAAGCGATTTTCTTTTAGTTTAAGCTCGCTAACATTTGCAATTAGCTCTTCTCTATACTCATTCATTTGTTTGTAACTAATTAACCCCTCTGGACCCCAGATTAGAAGCAAGATAACATAGAGCACAAACCCAGAATATGCTGAGATAAATATTTTGTTCAATAGTGTCATGATTATTTAACGGCATTTTTGCACCTATA
>JAFGXN010000081.1 GCA_016936615.1 Spirochaetales bacterium
AAACGTATAATTATAGTGATTCTGATTGGAATTTTCTTATAAAGTATGAATATCCTTCTGATACTAAACGAATTTGTCGAATGTCAGGAAAGATGCTTAAGGGTTCTCTACTAATTGAAACTTATAGAACATCTAAAATGATAATGAGAGAGAAGTTTGAAGGGTTTGATGAGAATGGAGAATGTTATCTAGTTGTTAATTCTGAATACGATAATAAAAATCGTTTACTAAAGGAAAGTCGTTTGTATCCAAAAAGCGAAAATAATCAATATACTTTCTATTCTTATCTTTCCAAAGATAGATATAAATCAATTACTTATAGTTCAGATAAAAAATTACTTTCTTATTGTTTTTTTGACGGAAATCCTAGTTTGGTATTTAAACAAACAACTTATGATGCTTCAGGAAAAATAGTAGCTACAATGGAAAATGAATATAATTCAAATAATTTCTTGATTAAAAGAATTCTTTCTTATCCAGATGCTAATGAAAGGATTCTTACAGAGAAAGAGTATTTAAACGATGGTACAGTAAAAGAAGTTATTTATGAAAATGGAATTATTGTTTCGAAGAGTATTACCACTTTTATTGATAAGTAATTTATAGATTAGATGGAATTGGGGGAAGGTTCAAAAAGAGATACAAGTTTCTGTTAGAGGAAAAGCAAAGCTACTACATCATATCTTAGAATCACTCCTTTTTACATTAATGAAAAATTTAATTTAAAATGTGAGTTTGAAGATTATATGTTTTATCTAGAATGTAAGGATTATATTGATGAAGAAATTATATATGATCATATAAGTTCTTGTTCTGATAAATCTTTTAATGAGATGAGTGATTTTGAAAAGAATAGAGCAAAAATATTATATACACCATGTAAATCCGGCGATTTCAAAACATATGCGCACATTTTGAATTCTTATTTGGATTATTTGTATGAAATGATCTTAGAGCTTATTGAGATAGTAAAAAGCGAGCGTGATATTAGATGTGATGAGATGTTATTTGGGTATTTTTGTTTTGAAATACACAGTGAATGATTTATCGGGATCATCAAAATCAATAATTCTTAAGTATTTACTCGTACTATATCAAATCCAGTCAGCCCTGGTTACGAGAAAAAAGGAACCCTGCGGATTCCTTTTTTTTCTATTATTCGTCGGGCTGAGATTGTTCTGGTGTGTTGGTTAGTTCTGACTGGATTTGGTTTTCTCCCTCGACGTCGTGTCTCGGTCGAAAACCCGTCTCCGTCGCTGGCGGCAGACATCGTGTCTGCCTTCCGCTGCGCGCGCTCCTCCGCTTCAAACCCAGTCAGCCCTGGTTACGAGAAAAAAGGAACCCTGCGGATTCCTTTTTTTTCTATTTATCGTCGGGCTGACTGGATTTGAACCAGCGACCCTGCGCCCCCCAGACGCATACGCTACCACTGCGCTACAGCCCGAATTTTATAGTCAATAATATAAAAATATCATTGTTTAGTCAATTGGTTTTGTTAGTTCGGGGACTTTGCCTAGGTGGTTTGCCCAGTTCTCTGGGTAGCGCATGAAGTAGTTTGCTGCGTAGGTTCCACCGCGTTTGTGTGAGAGATGGCATTGTATTGCGGAGGGTAGTCCAACTAGTGGCAGGTAGAGTGGACCGAGTATGAATGATTGGATGCAGTGGCCGTACTCGTGGCTGATAACTTTTGTATCATATTTTTTTTGATTGAGAAGGATAAATGGCCATAGGCTTACTCCAGAAAATGGCAGGTCTTGGTAGATCAGGGTGATGGCGGTTGGTTTGTCGCGTAGGTAGATTTTTTTTTCAAATGACTTGGCAAATTTCAGCGCAGTGGCTGCGCCTAGCAGTGCTTGTGGTAGTTGCCAGATTAGTATTATCGGGGAAAAAATAACAAATAATAGCTTTTTCATTTTTACATTATAAATCTCAACAATGGCTTGCGCAATATTTTTTTCAATAAAAAACTGATTCGACATATTGTGTCTGCTTTGGGGTGTAAATTAAATATATAATTTTTAAGGAGTTTTGCATGGAAAAAGAAAGTGCTATTTTAGAAAAAGAGGTTGAGGCTGTTGATAATGGCGGGGTCAAGGTTGATGAGTCTTCGGTTGATTCGAAGAAAAAGAAGAAGAGGAAAAATCGGGTTGAGCTCTCTCTTGTTCATCCTGAGACTAATGATGAGATTCTTATTCACGCGCCAAAGATGTTGAAGATGTCTTTTAAGCAATCATTATTGGAGCTTTATTTTGGAATCCCATCTCTTGATGTTAAGCCGATTGATAAACTTGGGACTGCTGAGTTGCTTGTTCCTTTCCTCTACTATGTCACAATTGCTGGTGTGTCTCAGAATATACTTTTTACTATTACTGGGTTTTTTCTGTTGGCGTTCAATTTTATTATCACAAAGAATTACTTTATCGATTATGTCTCAGACAAGGTGAGCAAGGGTTACCTCGGGAAATCAGATGATGATAAGGCTTATTTAGCTAGTAATGGAGTGGCTGAGGTCTCTCGCGACAAGGTTCTTAGATCAAAGATGACTAAGTGGATTATCTTCGGAGGTTTAGTCCTAATTTCGGCTATTACTTTATTTTTTTAATAAAAAAAATCATGAAAACCCCCCAAGAAGATCTTCTTCCTGGGGGGTTTTGTTTTATACTCTTTGTTGAAGTCTCTTAGTTCTTCTATCTCGTCAATACTCAAGCGTTGCAGGAGGTTGCTCTTCTCTAGATCTTCTTCGCTCTTTTACCTCTTCAATAGCTGCTCTGCGTCTTTCTTCTTTTGTCTCTATATCTTCTATGTACGAAGATACAATATTATTTACTTCATCTATGTCTTCGTTAAATATCTCTTCGGAATCTATCCTGTTATACCACTCTTCTCCATTAAAAGTTGAAGATTCATCAGACATCATGACTTCGCCATTGTTTGATATTATAAAACTTGCTTTATAGGCAATCTCATGTTTTGCTGATTTTTTTATATCTGCGTAAAAAGCTACCCACACATATTCCGTTTCGTCCCAAGGATCTACCCCGCTATAGCTTTCCCAGTATACATTTTTTGTAATTTTTGATTTTTCAAAAATTTGTTTGATTGTGTATGAACTTCCAGAGTCTTTTAGTAAGCTATTTCTGACATATTCTATGTAGGGGTCGTTGTAAATAAATCCGCTACTGACTCCAACTGTTGTTACAATTAGTAATCCTAGCACTACCGCTGTTAGTGATCCGACTAGTTTGCTCTTTATAAAGGCTTTAATTCCATGCTCTTGAAAATCTTCCTTTATAAATCCTGTAAATTTGTTGAAATTTTCTTTTAGTTTTAATTCCATTTTTTACCTCCGAAATTATATAACTGTATCTTAATTTTAACGCCTGTCATATCGTGTCTTTTTATAAAAAAAAATGATTTTTCTGTAATTTTTCTCTTTTTCTATGCTAAAATAGTGTAAAAAGTATGTCTTTATCGGGGGATGTTATGTCAGAGAATTACGATGTTATTGTTAGTGGTGCTGGACCTGCGGGGCTGAGTGCTGGGTTCTTTCTTGCAAGCAAGGGGATGAAGGTTCTTATCCTTGAGAAAAACAAGGTGGCCGGGGAGTTTCCTCGTGCTGAGACTTTGCGTGACAATGAGGTTCTAGACGAGGTGCTTGGGGCTGGTTTTATGCAGAGTATTAGTCTGTATGAGTCTGCAAAACGTGTTTTTAATAGTCCGGGAGCGAAGAAGTCTTTTGTGGTTAACCGCAAGAGGGCGTCGTATCTTTTTCATTGGCATAAGATGATTGCTCAGATGGAGAAGAGGGCTCGCGGGGCTGGAGCGCAGATTATGTTTGAGGCTGAGGTTGCTGGTCCTATTCTCGAAGATGGGAATTGTGTTGGCGTACAGCTTGCAGATGGGCGTGAGTTCTATGCGAAGAGTGTGTTTGCGTGTGATGGATATTCAAGTAAGCTTGGTGAGGCTTCGGGTGTCGATTATACTCCGCTTAATTGTCCTATCTCCAAAAAAGTTATAAATGGCTTGACGTGGGAGCCTGATGGCCTTGAGTTCTACTTTATCGCTGAGAATAGTCTTGAGTATGCGCCTAATTTTCCTGCGTCTATTGCTTTTATTTTTCCCCGAAATGGTGGTGAGGTTGAGGCTGGGATCATGGTCTTGACTGGGACTTTTCTTGCGAATCACGATGAGTCAGAACTTCCTGATATGAGTAAGAGTCGTGAGGTGCTTGATCGTTTGATTTTGGATTATCCTAAGTTTTCTGATAAGTTGAAGGGGGGGAAGGTTCTCTTCGAGGGCGAGTCAGTCTTGCCAATGGCTGGGATGTTTGAGGATATGTGTACAATTCCCGGGCTTGTGTTGTGTGGGGATTCTATCGGCTTTGTTGAGGCAAGTGGCGGTTGTGGTGTTGTCTCTTCCATGAAATCGGCTAGGTTTGCTGCTGAGTTTGTGGCGCGAAACAAAGATCATGAATGGGATCTGGAGTTGCTCGAAGAGATTAACCTAGATTTCAAGGATACTGATATCTACCGCAAGATTCGCAAGACTTATAGGTTGGTTTTGCCTATTCTTAATTTTTTCTTTGCGAAGATGAGGACTCAGAAGCGAATTAATCGTTACTGGAAGATTATTAAGATTTTCTACAATTTGGGTTGATTTCGTGTAACTTTGTTCTCTCTTCAGGTGTTGTTTAATTGTTTATAATTTTTTTAAAATATATAAATCAGGAGGTCTCTTGTGAAAAGAGTAATATTTTTTGTATCTTTACTATTTGTGTTTTCGTGTGCTTCGTACAAAGGAGTTAAGGATGGCGACTATAATCAGGTTTTTGAGAATACATCGCATTCTTTGGAGTTTGTTGATTCTAAGGCTGAGTTAACTGTGATGACTTTTAATATCCGTCATGGTCTGGGATTTTATGGGAATGGAGATTTAGAGGATATCGCAGATCTTATACGTATTAACGATGCTGATCTAATATTTTTGCAAGAGGTGGATGTAAATGTTGAACGAAGTGGTTATGTTAATCAGATTGAGCAGTTAGCTGAATTAACTGGTTTGAATGCTGTATTTGCTCCATCAATTATTTTAAAAGCGGGTTTTTACGGAAATGCGATGCTCTCTAAGTTTAAATTTTCAGATTTGCAGAGGATTAACTTGCCTACTCATATTGGCATGGAGGGGCGATCTGGGGTTTTTGCAAAGATTGAAATAAGCGAGGGTGTAGTTGCATCTGTGGTTTCAACACACTTAAGTTTTGAAAGTGTTCTTATTAGGGATTGGCAGGCTTCGTCTCTTCTTCGTGAGATGCATAAGGCTGGTCGGGGGTCTGATCTTTACATTTTAGGTGGGGATTTGAATGCTGAACCAGAGACCCATACTGTTGAGACCTTTGCTGGTTTTTTTAGGATGAAAATCGATCTATTTGATTATTTATCTTTTCCTGCTTTTTCTCCAACAGAGTGTATTGATTATATCTTTGCAAGGTCAAATAACGAAGAATTATCTGTTTCGCTGAAAGAATTTGATGTATTTGATGCTAATCCTGGAGCTTCAGACCATTTACCAGTAATTTCTAAGATTTTAATAGAAAAGCCTTGACAAATTAAGTTAGTTAAGGCTAATATGAAAGAGTAATCAAGGTCATCTTAAATATGATTACGCCATAAATATTTTCATACAAATCTTTTTACAGGGCTCCGCCATGGGCCCTGTTTTTTTACTTTAAAAATTGCAGGTTTCGCGTTATGATACCTATAGCAGATTGTTTGGAGGAGCGACTATGGAAGATGTTGCGGAGATTTTGCTCAAGACGCAGCTATTTGCTGATTTTACACGAGAAGAAATTTTTTCATTGACTCAGAATAGCGGTTTTGTGGTCAGGGAGTATCCGAAGGGAAAAATCCTAATCTTCCGTGGTGATTTGTATGATCGCCTTCTGATTGTTGTCCGCGGTAGCCTTAGTGCCGAGATCCACAGTGAAAATGGCAAGGTTCTCAAGATTGAGACCCTCTCTGCGGTAAGTCTTGTTGCGACTGGTATCCTCTATGCGAGTCAGCCCTACCTCCCGGTTAATCTGATTGCGGCGGAGGATTCTGTGGTTCTCTCAATCCGCAAGGATATCTTGACCGAGTTGTTGTGCAAGCACAGGCCTTTCCTCTTGCGTTTCATGGGTGATACTGGCGATAAGATTGTTCTGCTCTCAGAGAAACTTCGCCTCTTGCAGTTTAAGACAATCTCCCAGAAGATAGCCAGCTATCTCTTCAATTTAAGCGGTCGCGAGAAATCCCTGACCTTTGACCTTCCGTATTCGATGGAGCAACTCTCTGAGCTGTTCGGGATTGCGCGTCCTTCACTTTCGCGGGTCTTCTCACAGATGGCGGAGGATGGCTATTTTGAGAAAGATGGAAAGCGTATTAAAATTCTCGATATTGATGGGCTTAAAGATCTGGTTCAGGAGGATTAGGGGAGATTCCCCTAGGAAAGATTCTCCTAGGGAAAAATTATAATTTTAGTTGATATTTATTCTTATCTCTGATTTTTCGAGTCCATCTGCGGTAATTGTTACTATTATTTCTCCTGTAGCACCTTTTTTTGCTTTGAGTATTGCTAAGGCCTTACCATTGAACATCTTCCTGTCAGCCTTCTGGAAATTCTCAAAGCATGAAGCATCGCCATTGTCGGTGGAGATTATCTGAGCATTGTCACTTACGGTGAAGTATACTCGATGATTTGCTCTTGGAGCAAAGTTTCCATCTTTATCAAGCGCTGAGACTTCTATAAATACTAAGTCCTTGTTATCTGCGAGCATCTTTTGTTTGTTTGTTTCTACTAAGAGTTTTTTTGTTACTCCAGCAGTTTTTACTATCTCTTCTGCCCAGAAATTACCATTTTTGTAGGCAACTACTTTTAGTTCACCTGGCTGATATGTTACATCTTTCCAGACTAGTCGATATTCGAACTGCTTTTTAGACTTTCTCCCAAGAGACTTTCCATTAAGAAAAAGTTCTGCAGAATCTCCTGATGTGTAGACATGCACTGGTGTGATCTCGCCTTCGCGACCTTCCCAATTCCAGTGTGGAAGGATATGCGCCATTGGCAGTTCTGGACGCCACTTTGCCTGGTAGATATAGAATCTATCCTTCTTAAATCCAGCAAGGTCTACAATTCCGAAATATGAGCTTCGAGGTTTGAATCCGTTTTTGTTAAAATTAGCTAGTTGTCTTTCTTCATCGCTGGTGAATTGAGGTTTTTTCATTCTTCTTGGTAAATAAGGAATTGGTTCTCCAAGATAATCAAACCCTGTCCAGACAAATTCTCCAAGAACAGATTCGTATTTGTCCTGTGCAGCAAATTCTTTATCGGGTGGACATCCCCAGACTGGAGAGTACAGATCATACGAACTGACCTGATTATCAAAGAATCCTCCATCTTTTTCATAAGATACTGGGAAAAAATACTCTCCTCTAGAGCTGATGCATGATGAGGTTTCAGTTCCAATTATTGGTGTGTTGGGTTTTTTTTCTAATATCTCATTGTAGAGGTGATTTCTGTAGTTGTACCCAATTATATCTACGACTTTCTCGAATCGGGGAAGATATGTCTCTGTAGTATAGTTAGCCCCAAAAGTTACTGGCCTTGTCGTGTCAAATTTTCGAATTTCGTTGCGAAGGCTCTTCCCAGTTGAAAATCCGAACATTCTTCTCATGCTTATCTCATTTCCAGAACTCCACATTACTACGGATGGGTGCTTTCTATCTCGTCTGACCATATTTTTAATATCTGTCTTATACCATTTCCAGAAAATCCTTCCATAGTCATTTGGAACTTTATTATATCTCCAAGTATCAAAGGCTTCGTCCATGACAAGTAACCCGAGTTCGTCGCATAGCTCAAGGACTTCAGGTGCGGGTGGATTGTGGCTTGTTCTAATTGCGTTGCATCCCATCTCCTTCATAATTTCAAGCTGGCGTTTTGCTGCTTCTCGGTTGAATGCTGCGCCAAGCGAGCCAAGGTCATGGTGGAGGCAGACTCCCTTGAATTTTGTCTTTTTATTATTTAGAAAAAATCCATCTTTCGTATATTCAATTGTTCGTATACCAAACTTACTAGTCTCTGTGTCTAAAACCTCGTCTTTAGTTGATAATAATTTTAACTTCAAAGTGTATAACTCTGGTCTGTCTACATCCCAAGAGATTGGGTTTGAGATGGTTATGTTAGTAGTAATTCTTGCTTCTGTTGTATATACAGGGATATTGATATTTTCAATTTTCCCACTACTAATAATTTCCTCTCCCTTACTTATTGAGTATTCGACCTTTCCATCAAAATTTTTCCTTGCGTGGTTGTCAATTTCTATGTGTAATTTAAGTCCGGCATGTGATTCTTCAATATTTTGTGTTGTAGTCCAAGTTCCCCAGTTTGAGAAATGTTGCTTGTTCTTTTGGATAAGTATTACATTTCTATAAATTCCTGCGCCTGAATACCACCTGCTTGAATTTGGTCTGTTGTCTGCCCTGACTGCGATTAGGTTTTTTCCTGAAGGGTCTAATTTATCGCTTATGTCGACAATAAAGGATGAGTAGCCATATGCATTCTCACCTGTGAGCTGTCCGTTGACATATATCTTTGCATTTGACATTACACCTTCGAACAGTAAATAGGTTTTTATATTTTTGTCATTAACTGGAATATCTATCCATTTTCTGTACCAGCCTATTCCAATAAAAGGTAATTTACCAGTGTCGCCTGAGATGTCATATCTGAAAGGACCTTCAATTCCCCAATCATGTGGAACATCTAGTTTTCTCCATGATGAGTCGTCAAGGTCTTTCTTCATTAAATTCCTTGGTTCCGTAATTTTAGATCCATCTGCTAATTCTCCGAATCTCTCAAATGCCCATTCTTCGTTTATCTCTTGATGAACTGGAAGGGTATTTGCAGAGCTAACGCCTATTCCTGAGCAAAAGAGTATTGCTAGGAATATCTTTTTCATAATATCCATTTTTAAACTCCTTATTGTATTGTATCTCCTAAATTCTAATCTAGACTTGGAGTTTTTCTTTTCATTCTTTGTTTATTGTTCAGTTTTTGGTAATTTTTTTCCCCCGTAACATTTGTTACATATTTTTTCTTTGCTTCTTTGTATTATTAAAATATAGTTAGTTTAAGTCCACTGGCACTTGAATTGGTTATGTACGGAGGATGATATGAAAAGAAAAATCGTAAAGATTGATGAAAATAAATGCAACGGCTGCGGGCTTTGTATTCCAAATTGTGCGGAAGGTGCTTTGCAGATTATTGACGGTAAGGCTCGGCTTATCAGTGATTTGTTCTGCGACGGGCTTGGTGCCTGCCTTGGCCATTGCCCTGAGGGTGCAATTGAGATTGAGGAGCGTGAGGCTGCTGCCTATGATGAATATGCTGTTATGAAGGATATGATTGTTCCTGCTGGGAAAAATACGATTATTGCCCATGTGAGACATCTCCAGGAGCATGGCGAACATGAGTATTTGAAGATTGCATTTGATTATTTGCGTGAGAATTCGATGCTGGATGTTATTGGTGAAATAGCTGATCAGGATAGGGCTGAGGAATCAGCTCTTCCTAGAGTTTCTTGTGGAGGAGGGTGTCCAGGTTCGGCATCTAAGTCTTTTAGCCGCGATAATTTATCTGAAGATGAGCTTTCATCTAGCGACGCGTCTACTTTCTTGAATCAGTGGCCGGTTCAGCTTCACCTGATTTCACCTAGTGCGAGCTTCTTAAAGAAGGCAGATTTGCTCTTGGCGGCAGATTGTGCTGCCTATGCCTTTGGCAACTTTCACAAGGAATTTTTGCGCGGGAAGGTTCTAGCAATTGCTTGTCCAAAGTTGGATTCTGATCTAGAGCTCTACGTTAATAAGATTGCCTTGATGATAGATGGGGCTGAGTTGAACACGATTACAGTCTTGCGGATGGAAGTTCCTTGCTGCGGCGGTTTGATGAGAATTGTCCAAGCAGCGTTGGCTAAGGCTAGTCGCGAGGTTCCGGTTAAGCAGATTGTTATGAGAACAGATGGGACTATAGGGAGTGAGACTTGGGTGTGAAAAAATGACCTCATCTGAGGTCATTCTTTTTAATTATTTTAGAGTGACTTTATAAGCTTTTGTTTTTTCGTTTTTGTTAGAAGGCTTTTTTTTTTAGTGAATCGTCGATTTCTACACGATTTCTGCCATTGCTCTTTGCAATATATAGCTGTTTGTCAGCTGTTTTGATAGTCTTCTCTATGGAGTTCTCTTGGTCGTGTGCAGCTATACCAATGCTTATTGTTGCATTGAAATAATATTTTCTAGTTAAAAAGTTAGTTCCTTCAATCTGACTTCTAATTCTCTCTGCATAGTTCTGAACCTCTTCTAGGGTATTAAAAAAACCTGCGATCAAGAATTCCTCGCCTCCATATCTGACACAGAGATCTTCACTTCGGGTATTGTCTAGCAAAATTTTTCCAACCTTCTCAAGTACCATATCTCCGATTGCGTGGCCATATGTGTCATTTATTCGTTTGAAATGGTCAAGGTCAAGAAAGAACAGGGTTAAAAATAGCTGAGGGTTGCGTTTGTGTCGTTTTAGAAAGATTTTTATAGTCTCGTTAAAGAAAAACTTTGAGTAGAGCCCTGTTAGGTTGTCTTTGATTGCTAGTTCGTTTAAATCCTTTATCAGACTTCTTGCTTCGAAAAATATGAACACAATGAAGACTAACAAGAGAAGAGATATAACCCCTGAGGTTTGTAGAAGTGTCTTGAATATTGATGCATCCATCTCGTCTACATATATTCCAGTTCCAATGATCCACTCCCACTCTTCAAAAATTACAACATATGCTATCTTTTTGTATGCCTTTGTCTCGCCAGGTTTTGGCCAATAGTATTCGACCCAACCTCCTCCATCGCGAGCCTTTTCAAGAAATTCTCTGAAGAAAAAATTACCTTTTATATCTTGAAGATCCATCTGGTTTGGTCCATATGTCTCATCAGCAAATGGGTGCATTATCATGTCTCCATTTGTGGCATTTATCCAGAAATATCCATTATTCTCGTATCTAGCATTCTTAAGAGCATTGATTGCTAATTTTTTCGCTTGCTCTTCTGTCATTGCAGAGCTCTTCTCAATCTCGTGTAGATATTCGACAATGTCAGAGAGGGCTTGTGTCAGAATTTGTGTTTGAGTCTTTTTTTCTATTTTAAGCTTTGAGCTAAAAGAGAAGTAAAAAAATATTACTGATGTTGTTGCCACAATTATAAAAAATATTAGCAATAGCAAAAATCTCTTTATAATTGTGCTTCTTTTGTTCTTTTTCATTTTTTTAAATACCTAATCAAATTTAGTTTATAAAGATTCATATGTCAATCTTTTTTTTGAAATAAATTTTTATGAATTTTTTCAAACATAAGTGATGATTCAGTGTATGGCTCTAGCTCTTCATCCTTGTATCCTATCGCAATCAAAGATTCAACACGGTAGTTATCAGGGATCTGCAATACTTTTTTTACATACTCTTCAGACTCTGTACTGTCAGAGGTTGGGCGTTTTCTGATCTGGACCCAGCAAGAACCTAATCCGATAGATTCGCAGGCAAGTTGAATTATAATCGATGCTATAGATGCATCCTCTATCCATACATCGCATTTCTCAGGATCTGCAACTACAGCTATGCAAAGTGGTGCGCCTTTCATAAAAGCAGCGCCGTGTGGCTTACACTTTGAGAGCTTCTCGATTGTTTGTTTATCATCAATCGCTATAAATTCCCACGGTCTCTTGTCTCTTGAAGATGGGGAGAGCAATGCTGATTTGCAGATCATGTTTATCTTTTCTTTTTCAACCTTGGTGTCTTTGAATTTCCTTGTGCTTCTGCGTTTGTATAGTAATTCTAACATTTTAACCTCTTATCTCTGATGTTATAAAAAAAAATCTTTATAGACAAGCAAATTTTCTTTTTTTTATTTAAAAAAAATATAAATCTGTTATAATCTTTCTATGTCAAGTGAAAAATATTTTATAAAAGTTTTTAATAGTCATATCCGTGGGGCTTCTGCGACTGTCGTGATAGATGGCAGGTATTTTGTTGTAGATTTAAATGGAAGAGTTGAATATTTTTCAATCGATTCGACACGTATTTCTCTCGGAGGCGCTGCTAACAGGTTGTTATATTTTCATCCTGAAGAGAATCGGGACTTTGTTTTTTACTCTTCAAATTTAGGGATTTTAAATGATTCTGGATTGATTGCGGTATTAGGTAGGGAAAAAAGTTTTATCAAGCTTCGGCGAAGAGTTAAGAGTTCTAAATTGAGACCATATACTATTTCTTTATCACTTCTAATTCTTGCGATAGTTGTTATCTTTTCTATCCTTCCTTTAAAGAGATTGATTATTAAATCTATTCCATTTTCTGCTGAGGTTAAGTTGGGGGAGGCGGTTTTTCAATCTCTATCTTTTGAACTCAGCATAATAGAAGATTCTGATATCTTAAAGGAGTTTGAATTGTTGATAAGTCCTTTGTTAGTTGCTAACTCAAACTCTGTTTATGATTTTAAATTTTATATTTCGGATGATAGCGATCCTAATGCTTTTGCTTTGCCTGGTGGTATTGTCATTGTTAATTCTGGTTTGATTCTCCATGCAGGAGATAGTTCGGAGGTCTGTGGGGTTATTGCTCATGAGATATCTCATGTAAATGCTAGGCATTCTCTTAATCAGATTGTAAATCAAGTTGGGATTGGGTTAGCTTTGAAATTGTTGTTAGGTGATTTAGGTGATCTTACAGAGAGCATTGGTCATTCAGGCAGTTTTTTAGCGAGTAGGCATTTTTCTCGGCGAAATGAGAGAGAGGCAGATCGCTTAGCTGTAGAGCTGATGGTTAGAGCTGGGATAAATCCATGGGGGTTTTATAATTTTTTTGAAGGTTTGGTTGAGCTTTTAAATGATGGGATTCTAGCTGTGGATGAGGCTTTTACTTTTTTAAGTACTCACCCAAATCATCGGCAGAGGCTTGAATATATTTCAAGAGAGATTGATAAAATTGGAGTTGAGGATTCTGATTATCAAGAGCACTATGATCTTGATAATTTAAAATATATTTTAAAAAAAAGGTTGTAGGAGGATCTATGAATGTAGAAATAAAGGGGGCGCCATCTTTTTCATATATGGATGTGACGCTAGAGCCTGGTGAAACAATTGTTGCTGAAAGCGATGCTATGGCTTCGATGTCTGCGAATTTAGACTTGGTAGCAAAGACAAATGAGGGAATTCTCTCAGCTGCAGGGAAACGTGTTTTTGGAAAAGAGTCTTTTTTTATTAGTTACTTCAAGAATAATAGTGGGGTTGCTTCTAATTTGGTCTTAACCCAAGCTGGTACTGGTGAGATTCGTGAAAGAGTTCTGGATAATGAGGCTATCTATTTTCAACGAGGAGCTTTTATTGCACGAACAGAGGGGGTTAAGCTGAAGGCTTCTTGGGCTGGGGTGCGTTCTATGCTTGGAGGCGAAGGGTTAATTAGATTGAAGGCTGAGGGCTCTGGTAGTGTTTGGTATGGATCTTATGGCAGTATGGTTGAGAAAGATATAGATGGAGAGCTTATTGTGGATACTAACCACCTTGTATCATATGAACCTGGAATAAATATAAAAATTCAGTTAGCTGGTGGGCTTTTTTCAAGTGTTTTTAGTGGGGAAGGTTTGGTTATGAGGCTAGAGGGTAAGGGCAAGGTTGTTCTTCAGACTCGAAGTATTAACGGGCTTGCGTCTTGGTTAAATCAAAAGTTTATTGGTTAGGGGGAATCTGTGAAAATTGAAATTTTATTAAAACCTGCAAATACAGCTGCGAAGATTGTTTTGGGAGCAGGTGAGACCTTGACAGCTGAGGGTGGTTCTATGATTGCTATGTCTTCTGGAATGAAGATTGAAACAACTACTTATAAGAAGGGGCAAAAATCTATTGGTAAAGCTCTAAAAAGAATTTTTGCTGGCGAGAGTTTCTTCTTGAATCATTATACTGCTAGTTCTGATGGGAGTGAAGTCTATCTGTCTCATACAATGCCTGGTGACATGGAAGTAATTGAGTTAAATAATGAAAAAATTATCGTCCAAGCAGGTTCTTATGTAGCTTCGGAGAGTGGAGTAGAGATAAATACTTCATGGCAAGGTTTTAAGAATGTAATTTCCAAAGAGTCTCTCTTTTGGATTGAATTGTCTGGATCTGGTAAGGTCGTTCTCAGTTCGTATGGTGCAATTTATGTGAAGGATGTCTCTACTGATTACATAGTAGATACAGGTCATATCGTTGCTTTCGAGGAGGGGTTAAATTTTTCTCTTTCAAAGGCAGGTCAAAGTTGGGTTTCTTCTTTCCTCGGAGGAGAAGGTTTGGTGTGTAAGTTTGTTGGAAGTGGAAGAGTCTGGTGTCAATCTCATAATCCTTCCTCATTAGGAAAGGCACTATCTTCTCATTTAAGACCTACCTCTTCGGGTGGAACAGGGAAAGGTATTGTCGGTAATATTATAAAGAATGTGACAAACTAAAATAGGAGAAAATTAATGGAAGATTTTAAAGGTTTTAAATATAAAATTGAAGCTGATCCTGATTATAGCTTTCTAACTGTCGAGGTTCCTGCAGATCAGCGACTTAAGGTTGAGGCTTCAGCAATGGCAACCATGGATACCTGCTTTGAGATGAAGACTAAGTTTAAGGGTGGTTTCTCGAGATTCTTAACTGGTGAGAGTATCTTTATAAATGAGTTTACCTCTAAGGGAGTTCCTGGGGAGATTGGAATTGCACCAGGATGTCCTGGTGATATGCGACATGTTTATCTTGATAATCAGACTATATATCTACAAAATTCTGCCTTCGTCGCTTCGAGTATTAACATTGAGGTGCTCTCTAAGTGGCAAGGTTTTGTTAAAGGTTTTTTCTCTGGGGAGAAGCTGTTTTTGATAAAGTGTAGTGGTACTGGGGATCTCTGGTTTAACAGCTTTGGTGGGATTATTGAGATAGATGTGACAGATAATTATGTTGTTGACACTGGACATATTGTTGCCTTTACTGATGGGCTTGACTATAATATCTCATCTGTTGGAGGAATGAAAAGTTTTTTCTTTTCTGGAGAGGGTTTAGTTTGTAAGTTTAGCGGAAAGGGTAAAGTCTGGATACAGACTCGTAAGACTTCACCATTTGTCTGGTGGGCTAATTATTTCCGTCCGCAGAGTTCTAATTAAAAGTAAAAACCCCCACTGACTGACAGCCCGTGGGGGAATTTATAGGGAGATATTACAAAAATTTTACATCAGAAAATCTGATAACTGATTAAACAGATTCTTGTATAATCTACGCTTATATTAACTTCTTTTCTCAAAAAATGCTATGGTTTTTTTGAAAAAAAAGTGATTTTTTTGATATTTTTTTTAAGATAACGTTTTTATGACTATATTATCGCTACGAATAATGTATTTTTTCCCCTTATCGGGCTTTTTAATTTCTAAATGTTCTTTTCCCATCTGTATTTTGACATCTGGAATTATCTGATTGTGAATTGTTATGCTTAGATCTTCGATCTTCGGATTTATATATTTTTTCTCAAGTTCTATTAGTTTCTCAGAGTAATTTGTGTAGAGTTGAGTTATATTCTTTATTTCGAGTAGCTTCTCTTTCAGACTCTCTTTTTGGTGGGGAGTCATTCTTTTTAAAATTTCCAGTACATCTTTATTTTCAACATTGAAGTTTAGGTTGTTTTGTATCGATATCTTTTTTCTTCTGAGGGAGTTGAGGTAGTTTCTCAGCTGCACAATTTTGTTGCTGAGGCTAGGATCTACGCCGCAGAGGATATGTGTCATATTCATTGTTGTCCCTACTGAGTGTATATCTACGTTATGAAAAGCTGCTATCTCTCCGCCAATCACGCAACCCTTGTTGTCAGCTTTTAGATGTTCGCCTTTTACTCGGATATTACCTCCAGCAAAGATTTTTGCCTCATATATGAACTCTTCAACTTCAACTGAACCACCAGCTTTTATGTTGCTTTCCTGTATGAATTTTGTAATTAGATTTCCATTTACTTTTATGATTGTTTCGTGACCAGTTATTCCATGTTTTGCGAATAGGTTCTTGTTGCAGGTTATCTTTACGTTATTGCTGACTATTCCTTCTACTTCAATTTCATCACCACCTTTGACTGATATTCCCTCTTCTATTTCACCTTTTATTATTATTTTTCTTGAGAATTCGATATCTCCAAAGTGGTGGTCAAGTGAACCTTTTATAATTAATTCTGGCTCTAGGGTTAATCCATTATTATTGAAAAAAAGTGCTCCAGCAATCTTTGCAAAATACTTTACCTCAGTATCACTCTCCTCATCTATAATGTTTTCATTAATCCTTAGATTTACAATATTTGGGGATCCTGCAACAATGTCATTCCCGTATAAATCTACGCCGTTGACCCCTTCCTTGTGTTTTTTTAGGGTCAAAATTAGTTGATCTTGCTCAAGTTCTATAAATTTTTTGTTGCCTAGCTCTTTTTCCCATATAATCTTGGTGTCTTGGGCATATTTTGCTGGTGATGATTCTGCTGCTACTGGAATTCCTTCTGAGAGTGCGATAAAGCCCTGCAACTCTTTTGTCCCCATTGTATCAAAACTCTTTGTCCAAAATCTTCTATCAAATTCGACTAATTTTTCAATAATTTTATCCTTGAACTCTTCCTCTCTCTCTTTTGTAGTTATTTTACGTATATATAATCTTGATTTTTCTCTATTTAAAAATGTTAGGCTAATGATAGATAGTCTGCCCTGGCTGTTAAAAAAAAGAAATCCTGTCTCGAGAGCTATAAATTTATGTTTCTCTGGGATTCTTCTCATAGCGATGAATTGCTGATCAATCTCGAAATCACTCTCTTTCTCCTCTTCTATTTCAAAAATTGCATCATCTTTGTTGAAGAAAAGCCCTTCTTTGTAAAGTTCGTCCTTCTCTTCATTCTCCCATTGATTCAATAGTGTTAGGTACTCTCTCATTTCAAGAATTTCTTCATATT
The DNA here is from genome assembly GCA_016936615.1 of Spirochaetales bacterium. GTDB lineage: Bacteria > Spirochaetota > Spirochaetia > JAFGXN01 > JAFGXN01 > JAFGXN01. Next base: position 17,054 of record JAFGXN010000081.1, read on the forward strand.
TATACATAGTTAATCCATCGCATTTATAATACTATTTATATTTTTGATAGTATTTTCACCATCAATTGTGCTTTTTTCATCATATAGTGCTATCGCAATGATAAAAATTATTGAGTTGATGAAGTCATCCTCTTTAATATTGTTGAACTCTGCAACTAACACTCCTTCTATCGTCTGCTCGTAGCAGATTGGATATGCGTTAAAGTTTTCAGTCTTCTCTTTTTGTAGAGTCTTTTTGGTTTTTTCTAATAGAGCCTGTGCTTTCGGCTTAATCGCTTGGTTCTCTGCGTGGTATGTCTTTTTAGAGAAGAGAGAATAGATTGCTACGGTTTTGATTTCTGTTATTTCGGTTATGGCGTTGCAGAGATGTCTGAATAGGCGAGGATAGTCGTGGATTTCAAGGATGCTTTTTAACATTTTGTTATGGACTAGCAACTCTTTTGTCTTTCTCTCTACTGTCTCATCTAGTCTCTTGTTCATGGCTTTTAGATCTTCGAGCAATTTTTTTCTTTCTTGGGAAATATTGTAGTATTCAAAAGCCTCGTTTATTGTCAATCTTAGATTCTCATCATTCCAAGGTTTAGATATGAATCTCCAAATTCCGCCTTTATTGATAAGTTCATGAAACATCGAAATTTCTGAGTATCCAGAGAGGATTATTCTTATTTTTTCTGGATATAGGGTCTTTATCTTTAGAAAAAATTCGGCTCCGCTCATTCCAGGCATCTTCATGTCTGAAATTATGACTGCTATATCTTGATGATCCTCAAGAATTTTCAACCCATCTGCTGCGCTTGTTGCAGAGAAAATCTCATAGTCATCGTCAAAAAAGCTCCTTTTTAGAGAGTCTACAATTTTAATTTCATCATCAACAATTAAGAGTTTTTTTTCACTCATTTTTTTTCTCCTTAATCTCTTTCACTATTGGAAGGGTTATTGTGAAGGTTGTGTATTTGCCTCGTATGCTTTTTACTTTGATTTTGCCGTTATGTTTTATAGAAATTATGTCATATGCAATGTTAAGCCCCAGGCCTGTTCCTTTTCCCACATCTTTAGTCGTAAAGAATGGGTTGAAGATCTCTTTTTGTATCTCTTTGGGTAGGTATGCTCCATTGTTGCTGATTGAAAAGAAGATGTTGTCGCAGTTATTCCATGTCTTAATCTTTATAATTCCTTTCTCATCCATCTGTAGCTCTTCTATTGCCTGAGCTGCATTTATGATGATGTTTAATATTACTTGGTTGATCTGAGAAGGGTTGCAGTAGAGCAATGGAATTTCTTTGAGTTGTGTTTGAACCTTTGCTATGTATTTGAATCTATTTCTAGCAACGATTATAGTATCTTTTATAAGTTTGTTTAGATCTGCAAATTCCATTTTTTCTATGCTATCTATTCTTGAAAAATCCTTGAGCGAACTTACAATCTTGGATATCTGGTCAAGCCCCTCATTGTTGCTCTTTATAATTGGAAGGATATCTTTGATAATTAATTGTAATTTCTCGTTGTTTTTCAACTCTTCCTCTTCTATGAAAAAAACTACTTTCTTTAGATATCTTTCAAGCGTGTGGGTATTGCTTATTATGTACCCAAGCGGGTTGTTTATTTCGTGAGCTATTCCAGCTGCTAATTCTCCGATTGAGGAGAGCTTCTCTGCCTGAATAAGTTGGGATTGTGCTTCTTTTAGGTTTTTTTCTGTCTCTTTTTGTTTTTTTATCTCTTTTTCTAGTATTTTGTTTTTGTGGATTAGCTCTTTTGATCGTTTCTCTATCTCTTTTTCTAAGATCTGTTTGTGCTGTATTAGTATTTTTTCAGCTTTTTTTTGTAGGCTGATATCTGTGAAGCTCTCTATGTAGAAGTCCTCAGTCCCTATTGATATTTTTATTTCTGTTTTGATAATTGGTAAAGTCTGCATGCTTTTTTTTACAAAAAGACATTCGCTAGATTTGTTCTGGCTTGGTTGATTTATATCTGTTATAGTTGCATCGCAGTTGGTGAAAAAATCTTCGGATGGTTTTCCTAATAGTTGGTCTTCAGTTGTGTATTCAGATATCTTGAGAGCGTATTTGTTGAGATAGTGGATGATTTTGTTTGAGTCTGTGAGGAAAATTCCAAATGGAACCTCTTTCAGGATTTTCTTTGTCGAGTTGAGCGAACCTTGGATTACAGTTTTAATTTCCATTGTATAAAAACTCCACTTTATTTAAGGGTAGTCATTTTATTTTTTATAGTCAAATTGTATAAAAAAAAATCTGTTTAAGGAAATATTAAAATTTTCTAATCTTAAATCAATGTTTTTTATCGTTTTCTGGTGTTATAATTGTTCAACAAAACGTTTAGGGGGTGTTTGTGATTAAGAAAATTTCATTTTTCTTTATTCTTTCTATTGCCTTGTTATCTTGTAATGGCTTTAGTAAGATTGATTCGTTAAATTATCATGGGCGTATAACTGATGAGTCAGGCAAGGGGATTGCTAATGTTGTTGTTTCAAACGGCATTGATGTTGTTAAGAGTGATGCAGATGGTAATTTTAAGGTTTATAAGAGGTTAGGCTCTAGGTTTGTATATATTTCTGTGCCTAGTGGGTATAAAATCGACAAGTTTTATCAGCCAGTAGATTCGGCTAAGAAGCTGTATGATTTTAAATTAGCTAATCACGCTTCTTCAGCAGAGGGTTCTAATTCTAGCTTTATTCATCTAGGAGATACTGAGACTACTAGCGATAATGGTTGGATTGCTGATATTAAGAATTTTGCTGCAAACAGTGGTTCAGCTTTTATAATGCATACTGGTGATATCTGTTATGAAGATGGTATGGAGTTTCATTCGCAGAGTGTTACTTCAGAGACTATGGGTGTTCCTGTCTTCTATGCTATTGGTAACCATGACTTGGTGAAAGGAAAATATGGCGAGGAGTATTTTGAGCAGCGTTTTGGACCTGTCTATTATTCGTTTAATTCTGCTGGGGTTCACTATGTTGTTCTTCCTATGGCTCATGGCGATTATCTCCCATCATACAATACTTTGAAGGTCTCAAAGTGGTTAGAGGCGGATTTGGCTATGGTTGGTAGTGATATTCCTGTAGTTATCTTTAACCATGATTTGTTGACTTTAGGTGAAGAGTTTAAGTATGGCAGAGTTGACTTGAATAATTATAATTTTAAGGCTTGGGTCTATGGTCATTGGCATATAAATTATTTTAGGCAGCATGGTGAAAACGGTCCTGTCTCTTGGACAATTACTCCTCAGAAGGGCGGTATTGATAATTCTGTCGGGAATTTTGGTGTAATTTCAATGGATAAGGATGGTAAAATTTCTGTAGAGCACAGGTATTTTTTCATTGATAGCCATGTGGTTCTTCCTTCAAAGGGTGTTGCTGTAATTTATAACACTCAGGCTGATCCAAAGAGTATTGAATATTCTACTTATAAGAGTGGCATGTTGGTGGAGAGTGTTGATATGGTTCAAACTGGGAAGATGTCCTATCTTGCAAGTGGGTTAAAATCTCAGGATTATGATTCAGCCAGGGTAAAGGTTATATTTGGCGATGATAAAGAGGTTGTTGCAGAGAGTGGAATCTTTGACTCTAGGTTGACGCATATTACAAACATCGACTCTGATATATACATGGCCTCCCCAATCTATAAGTCTGGAAAGGTCTATGTCGCGTCGGTTGACGATGGTGGAAATGGTAAGCACGCTTTCTACAGTGTAGATGTAGCAGAAAAGGCTGTAGCATGGAAATATTCTACAAGGCAATCTATCAAAAACAGCATAGTCTATTATGATGGAAAGGTCTGTGGTGCGGATGCTGATAATAATATCTATATTCTAGATGCTTTGACTGGTGGAGAGAATAAATTTATTCCTGGAAGGATGACAAGTCTTGGTGCTAATGTCTCAGGTTCTTGTGAAGATAATGGAATATTGTATGCTGGTTTCTCAAGTGGGCTTCGTGCAGTTAATATCTCGACTGGTGAGGTCTTGTGGACTAATTCTGCTTGGAGTGGTGGAGAAGGCTCTGTTGCTAACCATGTTGTGGCTGGTGATCTCTTACTTGCTGGATCAAACTGGAAGGCCTTATTCGGTCACAATAAGTTTAATGGTAGACAAACTTGGGTTGTCGATGATTCTTCAAGCAATATTCGATATCAGAATTCTACTCCTGTAGTTAAGGATGGTAAGGTCTATTCTGTAAATGGAGATAAACTAAATATTTTCAACCTCTCTAATGGTGGTGGTTTGGTCTCACATAAGGTTGATGTCGGTTTCAATGTCGCAACTACGCCGATTCTTATTGGAAGCACTCTGATCTCTGGATCTGCTAATTCAGGTCTTGTAGCTATTGATACTGGTTCAGGTAGTCTTTTATGGTCATTTAAGACTCGTGATGCATTAGTCTATACTTCTCCTTATTCTTCAAAGGGAGATTCTCCACTTTCTACAGTAAATGGGAAGCCTCTATTGATGGGCAATAATGTATGGTTTGGAGCTTCAGATGGTTATATTTATTGTGTAGATGTTACTTCCGGCGAGAAGGTTTCTGAGATAAGTATTGGTGCGCCAATTCTTAACAGTCTTACCTTAGGGGAAGATGGTAAGATCTATTGTGCTGATTTCTCAGGAAATATTTGGCAGATTCAGCTATAAATTGTTTAGAATTTTCTGTCCCTCTTTACTAGCATAGAAGTTTAACTTCTTGTCTCCTGCTAATAAAAGAGGGACTTTTTTTTTTGTAAAAAAGATGATTTCATGTTATTCTATATCTTGCGAGGTTATATATGAATTATGATTTTTTGGAAAAATATGCTGGGCTGATTGTTAAGGTTGGTGCAAATGTTCAGGAAGGGCAGGTTGTGATTGTGAATTTGCCTGTAAACGGTCAGGAATTAGGTGAGTTAATTGTTAAGCAGTGTTATCTTGCTGGCGCAAGCGATGTCTTGGTCTTTAATGATAATGAGCAGATGAGAAAAATTCGATTGCTCTACGGAAGAGATGAGGCTGTTGTTGCTTCGCAAAAGGCTATTGTTGATTTGAAATTAGAGTATCTCAAGAAAGGCGCCTGTGTTATTTCGCTTTTTTCTCCAGATCCAGATTTGATGGCAGATGTAGATTCTGTTCGGTTGAGAAATTATATCACTACTGGTCAGAAAGATTCTCAGGAGTATCGGAGTTTTGTAATGCAGGGGGGGACTTCGTGGTCGCTTGCTGCTCATCCTAACAAGAAGTGGGCGCAGAAGGTCTTCTCAGATCTTGAGGCAGATTATGCTGAAGCTGCGTTGTGGGAGGATATCTTTGATATTTGTAGGATTTCAGAAGCTGATCCAGTTGAGGCGTGGAATTCTCATCTAGCTGAGCTAGCAAAGAAGACGGATTACCTTAATTCCAAGAATATTTCGAAGCTTAAATATTCTAGTGCTACTGCGGATCTAGAGATTCTTCTTCCAAAGGGGCATCTATGGGTTGGCGGAATTAACAAAAATCGCGCGACAGGATTAAATTTTTTACCTAATATTCCAACTGAGGAGGTCTTTACTGCACCGCTAAAGGGTGGGGTTAATGGCAAGGTTCGAAGTACTAAGCCGCTTATCTACTCGGGGCGTATGATTGATGACTTCGAGATAGAGTTAAAAGATGGGAAGATTGTAAATTATTCAGCTGCGAAGGGGCTTGATACTCTTGAGACAATTATTCAATCAGATGAGGGGGCAAGCTTCCTTGGTGAAGTTGCAATTGTGCCTTTTAGTTCGCCTATATCTAAGAAAAATCGAATTTTTCATAATACTTTATTTGATGAGAATGCCTCTTGTCATCTAGCAATCGGCAACGCCTATAACATGTGTCTTAATCCTGATTCTGGGAACTCTTCTGATATAAATACAAGTATGACTCATGTCGATTTCATGGTCGGAAGTGCAGATCTTCAAATTGAGGCTACATGTGAGAATGGCGAGAAGTTCTTTGTCTTAAAAGATGGCGAGTGGGCTATCTAGGTCTCTCTCGGTTTAATTTGTAATTCTTGGTGATAAAGCCTGCTGGTGTTAGGATAAATGCCAGTTTGCTTTGTCTGTAGGTTGTGTATTTGCGCAGCAGATCAAAATCTGCAATCCCTTGGTCAATATTGTAGGTTAGCTCTTCGCAAGTGTAGTTCATAATTACTTGTGGTGTCTCGACATCTACCTGGTCATTTTTGAGTAATATCTGAGTATATCCAAAAAATGTGATGATATCGCTTATCAGTTCAATTGTTTTCTTTTCAATTTTTCTTTTTTCCAGAAAGGATACAATGCTGAGTTTTATTGTCTCTACTAGTTTGTAATCTTTTTCCCCTTTTTTCATAAAAGGAATAAACTCCTCGATTATTTCACTTGGTCGTCTCTTGCAATATTCTGCTACAAGGTTTAGCCAGGTTACAGCGCCAGCTGTGTTGTAGAGAGAGTCGCAGGCTTGTTTGATTAGCTTCGCCTTCTTTAGCTCTTCTGCGCAGAGGTTCGGGGTAGCTGTTATTGTGTATGGAGGTTTCTTCAGGTATTCAAGCTTGAACTCTTCTGCCTTTTCTTCGAGTACGGTTCCTGGGAGTATCGCAAGTGGGAATATATCAAGGGTGTTTGGTCTCAGTGAGAGTGCAAAGTCAATGCCTTCTAGAATATCGAGAAAATTATCTCCAGGTAGTCCGTAGATTATATCGAAGCCATAGATTATTCCATATTCTTCGAGTATCCCGATCTGTTTCTTAAATTGTGAAGGGTTGAATTTCCTGTTGATATTCTTGAGGGTCTCTTGTTTGATTGATTGTACGCCAATTTGCACTGAGCAATTAAGCATTGAGAGTAGGTTCGCAATATCTTCATCTATAAATTCTGCTCGTATCTCCAGGCTGTAGTGAATATCAGGTGCTGCATCAAGCATAAGATTTATCATTCTTATGGTTCTCTCTTTGTTGCAGTTGAAGGTAGGGTCTAATACAAAGACTTGCTCTATCCCAGCAGCTACAAAGCTTGTTAGTTCCTGGTGAATCCTCTCCTCTGGGAAATATCTAACACCACTCTTTCCCCCAGCTTCGTAGCAAAAGCTGCATTTAAATGGGCAGCCTCGTGAGAGTTGTAGTAACATTCCCTTGTAATTGCCTGGATGGATAAGCTTAGTCAGGAATGGGGATGGAATCTGGCTAAGATCTTCGATATACTCTGCTGGAATAAATTTCCCGCTCTGCTGATAGATTAGATCCTTGCTCATGCCGGAGTTAAGCTGATTGATAAGGTTGTAGAATGGGAGTTCGCCCTCTCCCTGTATGAGGAAGTCAAAGGGGGAGTCGTCTAGCCGTGTTAGATCTCCTGAGATTTCTGGGCCACCAGCAATCAGGAGAGTCTCTGTGCCGACCTGCTGTAGAGCCTTCGCTGTGGCTAGTGCTGTGATGTGGTTCCATATGTAGACCGAAAAGGCTACCACGTCGGGGGACTCTTTGGTAATGCTCTCTGTTATCTTTGTTTGATTATCGCTTAGGTAGAATTCTAGAATTTTTACCTCAATGTCTGATATTTTACTCTTCAGGTAGCTAGCAATATATGCGCTGCCAAGAGGTACTGCGTGTGCATTGTTTGAATTGTGTATTGTAACAAAGATAATTTTCATCTTTTTAATATATAAAAAAAAGGATAAAAAGTCAGTTAAAATAAAATATTTCTTAAAAAATATTGACAGAGATTTTGTAATATGTTAAAACTTATTTAGTTAGTCTAGGCTAATTAGAAGCCAGACATTATAAGGAGTTTAGATGAAAAAGCTTATTTTTTTCATGGCAATATTTGCCTTAAATTTTGTTGGATTTGCTCAAGAGGCAGAGGTAGAAACTGAGGATGCTTCAACAGAGGGTGAGGCTGTCGTAGAGGAGAGTGCAGATAGTGCAGAGGAATTGGTCGTCTTTGGTGAGATTGGAGATGTCTTTGAGCTTTTTGTTGAAGATGATAACGGCTTGAAGTATTCTGGGTTTGAGAATGAGATTGAGGCTCTTCTGGGACTTGAATACAGGGTTGCTGATTTTATGGTTATTGGTGGCTTTCTTGAGAGTTATACTGATTTGTTGACTTTAGATACGCCTGATTTCAATCAGGTTAAGCTTGAGGAGCAGGAATTTGCAGCTGGATTCTTCTTTGTTGTAGATGGATTTGAGCCAGTGCAGTTTAAGATGTCAACGAATATGGTCTTTAATTTAAGGCCGGAAGATCTTTTTAGATTTGGTCCGGGGGTTGTTCTAGAACTATATGGTGAGATTGAGGATGCTCATATTGAGTATTCGGTTGGAAATTCTATGAATTTTCTTAGCGGGTTAGGAACTACACAGAGGAATTTTTTGCTTGCAAATACCTTGAGCTGGGGCGTTAGATTTGATTTCCTTAACTTTGTAAAGGAAGATCTAGGTCTTGGGCTTTTGTTAGAGGGTGAATTTGAGTCTGAAGATCTTTTTGTTGGCGGAGCAAGAGATAGCTTTGTCTATGAAAATGAGTTTTTTGCTGGGTTTGTTTATTCTCCTGTAGATGCTGTTGAATTAAACTTGTGCTTTGCTATGTACAATGTTAATGAGGATAGCGATATTGGGCTAGAGCTTGGGATGCGAACTGGTATTGCATATGCTGGAGAGATCTTTAGCATGGGATTGAATTATATTCCTAAGATTAAGACATTTTCAAATGGTGTGGATACAGGATCTAACCATTCACTCGAGTTTACTATTGGCTTTGGATTTTAGTTTTTCATATAAAAAAATAAAAAAAAACGACCGAGAGAGAATCTCGGTCGTAGTTGTTGTTAGAATCTCCAAAGGACTGATGCCCCAAGCATTCCTGTTGTCTCTTCAATATTAAAGATTGCATCCATGTTGGCTGCAAAGTCGTTGTTCTCATCCCATAAGCTAAAGTTTGTGTTGAAATACCATATATAGTTTACTCCAAGGACTATCTTGCCAATCTTGAAATCAAGTCCAACTTTCAAGTTCATATCAAGATTTCCACCATAGAAAGCAATCTGCTGTATAGGTGTTAACTGAGCTTGTAAATCTTCGCTAGATGATACACTATAGTCTGCTGGATTTAATCCTATTCTGTTTATGTAATCTGATATTGTTGCAGTATCACCTGCATTTATTGCCTCTATTGTTGCAGCACCCTGGCTTACGTTCCAAGCAAATGACATTCCAGGACCAAATCCAAATGATATAAACTTTCCTGAGACGTGGAACATAGGGTTGAATACAAATTTTAATTGGTGTTCAAGTGTCTCAAGGCTAGATGTGTCAAATGTAGATAATACATCTTGGAATGCATCTGATAATGCAGAATAACTGCCGACTGGGCTATAAAATGTAACAAAATCAAGCCTTAATCCAACTTTGTTCCAAGTGAAGTCAGCTCTCATCTGCAATCCGAGCAAGAAATCATCTATTCCAATCTCTTTGTCTGCAGCAGCAAAATTTTCATTATACTGTCCACCTGCTAGTATTGGACTTTCGTATTGCACTGTCGGTCCGATGTGAAAAGCAAATTCTGTCTTAGCAGATTTTGATTCTTCAGCAAAAGCTAGAACACTTAGTCCAACCATCATAATTGATATAACCATTAGTTTCTTCATAAAACCCTCCTAAACCCTACATATAAAAGTTAGTACTAAAAGGGGGCAATGTCAAATATCTCCAAAACATATTTAAAGTCCAAAATCTTATAAAAATCAGAAAAAATCCAAAGAGTGAGGTAAATTTTAATTTTTTTGAATACTTTTGTATTAAAATTTATCTTTTTTATCTAAAATGTATAAAAAATCTATTAAATCTACTTGTTGTAGGCGATTTTTGATAAATCTGAAGAATTTATGAGTTTGTATTTTTAAAAAAAGAAAAAGAGTGCCCGGAATTAGATAAGGAGGCATTATCCCGGGCACAATATTAGTTGTGTATTTCTAATTCAGCAATAGAGATACCCTTGCTCCCTTGAGGTAGAACCACTCTTATGTATCTGCGGTTAAAGATTTTAACTGCTATTTCTGTTTGAGGGTCAAGTGGACCTTTCAGGGTAGTCTCTTCAAAGTATTGTTTGCCATCTGAAGAGGATTGTATCTTTATTGAGGCTGGTCTCTTGCTCAGTCCCCAGTTGATGACAATTTTTTTCATCTCTTCGGGTTTGCCAATATCTACCTCAATCCAAGTTTGCTCGTCACTGTCGCAGGTCCAGAAGGTCTGAAGAGAGTTATCATTGATCCTTGTGGCATTTAATCCGTAGCTAGAGTTAGCCATTCCTGTTAATGCTAGATTCTTGCTTGTGGCAGAATTATTATTGTCTATCAGTAGAAGCGGCTCTTGGTCAGCAGGCTTAGAGGAGAGGATTTGTATCTCGGAGATCAGGTTATTACTGCTTAGATTAGATCCAGCTGACCATATTCGGATAAATTGAGCCTTTTGCGAGTCGACATCAAAGATTGTTCCAGTCCATTTTTCAGCATATTCACAATCTGTCCCAACTCCACGACCATTTATGTTGTTCTTATCATTGTTAAAAATTTGAACTGGATCTGAAAACTCAGGATTATCTGCGAGCTCTATCACTACTCCTTTGTATCTAGCACCTTTCTCAAAATCTCTCCAGATTCTAATTCTGTTTATCTCGACTAGTTTTCCTAAATTTATAGCAATCCAGCTAGAACCTTTTCCTATGTTGGTTAGGTTATTCTGATTTATCGATTTGTCAGCTACAATCGATAGATTCCCTTGACTGCTGCTACTAGTGATTTCCACCCCAGCTTCGCTCATGTAATTAATCGATGCGGATTGTACAATCTTGCTCGTCTTTGCGTTCTTATTCACTAGATTCCAGCTCAAGCCAGGTTCTATGTTGGTAAGCTCCCACTCGCTATCGAACTCTGCCATCTCGGTACGAGTTTGAATATCAAATACATTCTCTTTTTTTGCAATTGTCCACTCTCTTATTATGTCAAAAATTTTATCTTTGCGAGGGTTAGCAAATACACCAATGTCGCGAATTGCTGCCCCGACATTGTAGGCTGCTAGCTTAGAACCAAGCCAGTGAGTCTCTTCTAGTGTCGTATTGCTGTAGAATCCGCACCAGCCAAACATCTGTGGAAAGAAATTTCTTACATAGTAAGGGTAGTTAGTCTCTACGCGGTATCTATAATCAGGTTCATTTATCCTAAAAGGCATATGGGTCTCTCCCCAGTTGACATATCCAAAGGTGTGCCAGGTAAAATGGGTTAATCTACTTCCATCAGCTCTATACTCTTTGTTATCTATTGAGTTGTACCAATCACTAACAAGTTTGTTCTCTGCATATGCGCCATATCCAGTGTGCCAACCACCTTCAAGCCCATCCCACGACATCTGTTGAATTCCTACATTGTTGAAGATATCTGCCATTCGTCGAGATATCGCTTGGTTCATTTTGATATTTCCCCACATTATTTTGTAGCAACTCCATTCGTATGGATATAATTTAACCTCGGCACCAGCCTTATGGCAAGCTGTTAAAGTTCTTTGTATTCCTCGTCTCTTTATCCTAAGAGTTCCTGGCTTATTAGCATCTGGGATAAAATGTATCATCTCATTATCGACTAGTAGAAATCCTTCTGAGTTTGAAAAATCCTCTGGATTCTCTAACTCAATATTCTTGCCGATTCCTATTCCAAGATTGTTCTTAAGCCTAGTTGATGTTACATAGCTCATCTTCTCTCTTATATTACCTATACCTCGCGCATTCTTGTCATGTCTTGAGACGAAATTGCTTATCATATGTGTTCCAACTGTTAAATCTCTTTTCCCAGCCTTTTCGATTATGTTTTTTCTATAAAATGAGTCAGAAGCACCTAAAAACTTAAATTCTCCCATGGATAGGAATGGATATTCAGAATAGATACTTTTTCCTCCCATTCGGGATGCTGCATCAATAACTTTGTTTACATTGAAAATGTTGATGCTATTTGTGATGAAGTAGATTGTGGCAGTATCACCAGATCTCTTGTTCCATTCCCCATTAGTCGTAGGTCTTGGTAGATTCTCTGCAACTACAATCTCTTCGACATTATCAAGTATCGCCTCACGCTTGCAGGAGTAGATAGCAATCTTTGATCCGATGAGAGTTCTATCATTTGCAAAATTATCTGAAAGTGGTTGTACTATGAAATTTTTATACCCGATTTGAGAGAAAATCCTCTCTTTTGAATAATCCCGGCAGTATGCGCTGATTATTGCTCCTCCCTTGATCGGCCAAGCTGCACAATATTCGTGTTCGAAGCGGGTAGCTTGCCATTTCTCCGAAGGATATGGAGACTCAATCCCCATAGGCCACGCACCAATTGTCTTGATATTTAATGTTAAGAGACCTAGAGCAATCTCGTCATCGTAGACAACGCCGAGCGTCTCTCCCACAGTATGCTTGATCGCAATTCCAATTGGACCCCATTGTACTAGCTCAATATCCATATTTTCAGGATTATCAATTTCCACAATCTCAAAAGAGATATAGTTGCCATTCAGTTCGGGTTTCACAGATATCTTGATATCATTTTCAAAGTAGATAGCTAGCTTCTGGTTCGATTCCTCGAGGCTAGATGGCTCTAGCCAATTCGAGTCTACTCTAAGCCTAATCAGATAGTTAGGTTGATCTGTTAGAAGAAGATTTTTTCCTTTATCCTTGTTAAATATAGAAGATATCTGCCCGTTTTTTTCTATTTTAATAGAAAGCTCTTGTGTTTCTAGCGTTTGTCCAAAAATATTATTTGCTAGAAAAAGTAGTGAAAGAAATAGTATTGTTGATTTTTTCATTTATTTTCCTTTATTAAACGTATTACTTTTTACCACGACTTTTCTGATCTGTCATATTTATATCTTAGTATTTTTCTCCTTTTAATTAAAATTTAATCACATAACAGTTAGTCTTTAAGGTTGATTCTTCAAGCTAAATATGAGATATTTTTTTTATGAATTGTCCTTTGTGTTTTTCTGAAAAAAAATCTAATATCCCCAATAACTATTATCTATGTTCTGAGTGTAGTGCAATCTATAAAGATAAAAATTTTTACCTAACCCTAGATGATGAACAGGCTCGGTACGAGGAGCATAACAACGACGTAGAGGATCTAGGCTATCAGAAATTTGTCTCTCCAATTGTGGACCATATCTTAGAGCGATTTACATCTGAGGATGTGGGGCTTGATTTTGGAAGTGGCACAGGACCTGTTACTTCTAAGCTTTTGCTTGATCAGGGTTATAATATTCTCCAATATGATCCTTTTTTTGCAAATAATCCTGAGTTGCTAGAGCAAAGTTACAATTATATTGCAAGCTGTGAGGTGATTGAGCATTTTCACCATCCTCACGCAGAGTTTCAGAAGCTTTTTTCTATGTTAAAAAGTGGTGGGGAGCTTGTCTGTATGACCCATCTCTATGATGGCAAGGTGAAGTTTGAAGAGTGGTACTATCCAAAAGATCCGACTCATGTCTTCATCTATCAGGAGAGGACAATTGAGTATATTGTAAAAAAGTTTGGTTTTTCTTCATTTTTTATAGATAACCGTTTGATTGTTTTGAAAAAATAACTTTTCGACGCATTTGAGTCTTACTGCTCTCTATTTATTCACTATTTTTTGTTTCAATTTAAATTCACTAGACTATTTTCGTTAAATAGAATACCTTTTAAATTCAGTTACTCACATATCGAGGTTATTATGGGAAAAAAAAGAGTCTTCTTCAGCAATTTGAGTTATTCAGCTGGAGAGAGTGATATTGAGGCTTTATGTAAGCCTTTTGGTACAATTGTCGAGATTTCTATGAAAAAATCTAAAAAGGGAACCGCAGTTGTTGAGATGGAGAGCCCAGAGGCGGCTGAAAAGTTGATAAATTCTTTAGAAGGTAGATCTTTGCTTGGGCGTGAATTTTCTGTTGGCTTTGAGTTATCAAAGAAACAGGCTAAATCTCTTGCTTTACAGCAGCACAAGCGAAGAACTCAGAATAAAAAGTTTTCAGAAAAGGTTGAATATGAGCCAATTGGTCCTGCTCAACGAAGAATTAATGAGAAAAAAGGTAGTAGCCCACGCGGTGGAAGGTCTTCATCCTTCGGGCAGAGCCGGGATAGCGGCAAGTCCTATGGATCGAGAGACAGCAAGCCGTCTAGCTATGGACGTGATCGCGATAACGAGAAATCCTATGGATCA
>JAFGXN010000082.1 GCA_016936615.1 Spirochaetales bacterium
AGTAACATTTTTTTCTTTTTCTTTCAAAGGTTTATCAAGAATTTTTATGAAAATTTTTCCGAAAGGGGTATTCAAATTTTTATTGAAAAAAACTTTATCTACCGTAAAATATAATTTTTCCTGCAAAGAGTTACCAATCTCGTAAAAATACAATCTATCAAGAAAAACCTCCACAACTATTCCATTTCCAACAACCTTATCACCCTCTCTCAACAATCTACCAATCGACTCTTCGACAAAACGCGTCGGTAGGCGCTTTGAATCGCCACTTGATCGCGAAACAAAATCAAATCCTCGATACAATATCTCATGTTTCAAAAATTCATCAAGCTCTAAATATGAAGGAAATTCAATATAATAACTCTCCCCATCTTGTCTCCAAGCAATCTTCCTTGCCAACTCCCGATCTACAAAATCAGCTACCATGCTGCTTTTTTTTGAAATGCTGTGAACTGAGGTGCGTAATCCAGGAAAGGATTCAAGAAGATATGGAAAAATTTTATTGCGAATTAGGTTTCTGCGAAATCCGTTATCCAAGTTACTCTTATCGACTACATAGCCTATCGAATTTTCTTCTGCATAATTGCTTATCTCAGCTGTTGATATCTCAGCCATAGGACGAATAAAAAGATCTCTTACCGGCGGTATCCCCCTCAAGCCAAACACAGAAGATCCAGAGAGGAAGCGAAGTAGAACTGTCTCTAAATTATCATCCAAATGGTGACCTAGAGCCACATAATCGATATCTAAAGCCGTTACATGTTCAGAGATAACAGCGTAACGAAAATGGCGAGCTGAAGCCTCTATGCCACATCTATTCGCCTTAGAATGGGACTCTATCAGGCCTTCAGATATGCGTGTATAAGAAAAATTAACACCAAGTTGTGCAGCAAATTTCTGACAGAAAGAGAGATCCGCAGCTGATTCCGCCTCACTTCGGAGCATATGCTGCACATGATATGCAAAAATCTGTTGTGTTGGAAAAATCTGTGATAAAAGATGAAGAAGGACACTTGAATCAACTCCGCCAGAAAAGGCAACTAAAATCTTAGAATCGCGACTGATATTATGAGCTTTCAAAAACTTATTAACTTTTTCAATTAAATTCAATTTTCATTCCCTGTACGAATTTATAATATTCATCAAAGCTGGCAAATCTTCAAGGCTTCTCTCTTTCAAAATTTTCACTAGAAAATCCAATGCCCCATCAATCTTTGCTGCTTCTTCCCGCGTCGGCTCCATCAACACATAGTTTGCCAGATCAAGTCCTGGGTGGCTTCGGCTGACACCTATATAGATCTTCTTGTATTTTGAGCGACTAACAAACGAAGAGATAGATTTCAGCCCGTTATGACCTGCATCAGAGCCACCCTCTCGAAGCTTCAACCGCCCCGCCTCTAAATCAACATTATCGACAGCAACAAATATATTTTCATCACTGATCATATATTTTTTTTTCAAAATTGGTATAACTCTGCCACTTAAATTCATAAAGGTCTGAGGCTTTGCTAATACAAAATTATTGTTATTTATCTTAAATGTCGAGACCTCAACGAGATGAAATTTCAATTTACGAAAGTCAGAATTCATCATGCTTGCAAATTTATCTACAAAGTGAAATCCAACATTATGTCTTGTGTTTGAGTATTTGGGTCCAGGATTACCTAGACCGATAATTAGATAATTCAGAGAAACCTCCGAAAAGAAGTACTGGGCTGGCAGGATTTGAACCTACGGATGCCGGAACCAAAACCCGGTGCCTTACCACTTGGCGACAGCCCATTGCAAAGATAATTTACTTTATAAAATTTTTACTTTTTTGTCAAGTATCTCTGCTAAACTTCTGCTGTTAAAACTATACAAACTTCTTCCTCATCTGATAAAAGAGCTTGTTCGTAAGCAGATAGTACTTTTTCTTGAAGATCATTTCTGAAATCAGAATGAATTGGATGAGCAACATCTTTATACTCACCATTCTTAGTCTTTCTGCTTGGCATAGCTATAAACTTGCCATTCCGCCCTTCTATAACTTTGATGTTGTGAACAACAAAGCAATCGTCTAGAGTCGCAGTTACGTAAGCTTTAAGCTTTCCGTCTGATTCAATTTTCCTTACTCGTACATCTGTTATAGTCATATTACCCCCAGGCCTGCACATGATTTAATTTAATTTATTGTAAAACGGTTTTTCAAATTTCACAAGCAAATTTATTGCATAAATCCTAGAGAAATCAGATTTTAGTCGCTCAAATTCACAATTTATATCATTTTTTTCATCAAAAATCTTAAAAACTGAGGAACCACTACCTGACATTGCGGTATAACCAGCCTTTCCAGAGAGTAATTTATCATAAGCAACCTTTATTTCTGGAAATTCTGACATAACAGGAATTGAAAAAGTATTTTCAAATTTCCATTGTGAGGGAGGCTTTTCTAGCTCAAGTTCAATATTTCTAGCAAATTCTTGCTTATTATGAAAATTAGAATCGATTAGTTTATAAGCAAAGGGAGTCGAGACATGCACTTCAGGAATAATCAAAATCCCAGAATATGAAACTGGCTTAATACTAGTCAAAATCTCGCCTCGCCCACCAACTAGAGAAGCTGGAGAGTCTAGAAAAAAAGGAACATCACTACCTAATTTACTGCCAAGAGCGATTAACTCATCTTTTTTTAAAAAATCATTGTTATAACTATTCAAACCTAGCAAGAGTGTTGCTGCATTGCTCGAACCACCACCAAGTCCAGCGCCCATGGGAATTCTCTTACAGACATTTAGATCTACACCAAAATCTGCTCCAGTAAAATCCAGATAAAGCTTTGCTGCCTTATAGATTAAATTCTCGCTATCTGGGATATCCATGCCAGACACAATTGAAACATTACCTTTTTTTTCATTAAAAATAAATTCTATTTCATCACATAAATCAATAG
>JAFGXN010000083.1 GCA_016936615.1 Spirochaetales bacterium
TAGCACTTCATTTAAAAAATCAATGAGCAAATCCTTGCTAGCCTCTTCGCCAAATAGCTTCTTGAAGCCAAAATCTGTGTATGGATTAATATATCTATCTTTCATAGCTCCTCCATTACAACTTATTAAATTAAACTAAATAAATCAAGTGAATTTATTATACAACAACTAGGGAATTTTATAAGATTTATTCTAAACCTATATTATATTATTACAAAAAAAATATAAAACACTTCAAGAAATTCAACTTTTTCATGAGAAATCCTTGCAAAACTAATAATACAAGAATAATATAAATGGAGCATTTATGAAAATGGAGTGAATGTATGAAAAAAATCATCACAACAGTACTAATCTTTCTATTTTTAACAAATTTATACGCAGAGCAAAGTAATTTTTTCAACAGACTTGCTGAAGCTGCTCTATCACTGACTCACCAGAAAGTAGTATATGATCCAACTTATTACAGAATCGATTATCCGAACGGAGATGTTCCCGAAGGAAAAGGAGTCTGCACAGATGTAGTAATCAGAGCCTACAGAAAACTCGGAATTGACCTACAAAAAGAAGTTCACGAAGATATGAAAACGAATTTTCATTTATATCCAAAGAACTGGGGACTCACAGCCCCTGACTCAAACATCGACCACAGAAGAGTCCCGAATCTTATGAAATTCTTCTCAAGATTCGGCATAACAAAGACAATCTCTAACAAATCAGAAGACTATCTTCCAGGCGACATTGTCTGCTGGAGTCTCGGCGGAGGCAAAACACACATAGGAATAGTCTCCCCAAAGAAAACCCGGAACAGAAGCAGATACATGATCGTCCACAACATCGGCAGCGGACAGGTTCTCGAAGACTGCCTATTTTCATTCAAAATTATAGGTCATTACCGGTACAGGAAATAGAATTCGACGTTATAAATCCAGCTCTTCCCGCCGCGTCGCATCCACCTCACGGCTGACCATCAACCGCGACAAATCAAGGTTCTGTGCCAGAAGAATCTCCCTGAAAGCCATGAAATAATAGACAATCTCGTGCTCTCCCGCAAACCACGACGGCCAGAAAGCATCCATCGACGGCTTGAACAGATGGGGTATCAGCAACGGCTCCATCCCCGAATCCCGCGGCGGATTGAACGTGTACTCAACCGCATGAAAAAACTCATGCACCAGGGCGACACTCCGCTTTGCCGCATCACTGTGAAGATAAATCTGAAAGCGCCGCGGACTATAGAGACGATTTTTCACATACTCAATCGACGGGGTTCCATGAACTGCCACATAAGGCAACCCCTGCATCGGGAAAATCCAGACAAAACAATCTGCCTCATTGC
Organism: Spirochaetales bacterium; assembly: GCA_016936615.1. Classification (GTDB taxonomy): domain Bacteria; phylum Spirochaetota; class Spirochaetia; order JAFGXN01; family JAFGXN01; genus JAFGXN01. The sequence continues at coordinate 1,340 of JAFGXN010000083.1, forward strand.
GTGCAAGCCACGAAGCATAGGCAACCTCACGCCCGGCACTATTTTTATCAGGCAATAGGAACCGCTTTACCCCCTCCTCACCGCTGACATAATTTGACCACGACAGAGCATCAATCTTCGTCACAGTCAAATCTAGAACCTGAGTCTGATTTACTGCCGAAATCTGACCGCCACTGTAATAATTCAGCAACCGTGCAAACAGCCTGAACTCACCCTCATACTTCTCAATCAACCCATCCTCAAGAATGTTCGAGACAGAAGCCTCACCATCACCACAATCCGCCTCAGCCTCAAGCCTCGCAAAGGCAAAAGTCCTGAACCTCAATGCGACCTTTGCCTTCTGCGGCGCATAATTATCAGAACCAAGATATTCTGCAAATCCAACATAGAATTCAAGCAGACTCCTATCCAGTGAGCTTCCACGATAAGGATTCTCACCTGGAATCAGATTTTTTGCTTCTGTAAAAAATTTAATCGCACGTTGAGTATCAATTTTTTCCTGCTTAAGAGCAACCTCTCCAGCCTCAGCAAAAAGTGAAATCAGCTGGACATAAACATACCCTGGAAAGCCTAACTGGAGTGGCTCAATCTTTTTCATAAAATCATATGCAGCATCACTAGATTTATTGGCGCAGAGCAATTCAATATTCAACGCATACAACGAAATCAAATACTGGCTAGTATTCTCAACTGCCGCGATATATGGCTGTAAAATCTCATACGCCTCCAAAGATTTTCCACAGGCAAGCAAAGTCCGCCCCCAGTTTATTCCAAGAAGCGAGGCATCCAGTCCGTAATTTTTAAAATGCTCAAAAGATATCTTCGACCAGGCGATCGCACGATCTGCATCGCCAATTACCCTTACATAGCGGGCAAGCTCATTATAATAGTAAAAATTATTCCTCGGCTGATTAGTCCCCAGTTGAACCGGCTCAGGCAGACAAGCCTCGAGAATCACAACAGCCTTCAAAGGCTCGCCACTCTGCCCGTGAGAACTCGCACGATACCACTGTGCAGGAAAAGTCTTGTACTCAAACGGCAACGAATCAAAAAGCCTTGCTGCCTCGGCAAACTGCTTCTGACCATACAACTCCACCGCCTGATTATAAATCTCGTTATAATCTGCAAAGGCAACAAAAGAAATCATAACCGAAATTAAAACAAAGATTTTTTTCATAAGATAATTATAAGACTATTCTCCTGGAAAAAAAAGAATAAATCGGGTTCTCTGAAGATTAAAAATATATGAATATTACGGGTTTTCCCGAAAAAAAACAAATAAAAAGCTGCTCTAATTAACGAAATTTTAATTTTTTCATCAAAAACCAATGGTATTATAAAAGACAGGAGAGAAAAATGGATACACACTTTTTTAAAAAACTTTATGTAGGATTTATAATCTTATCTTTTTTTTCATGCGTTGGAGAAAAGAGAGACTTCAACACAGATATCCTTTCAAATGTAGAATCTGAGAACAGATGGGATAGCGCACTTCCTCAGACCGCAGTTCACGACCATGTTATTGCTCACTTTTCAGAGAAAAACGGTAAGGTGAAGAAGGCTCTTATAATTGGTCTTGACGGGACTAGGCCAGATGCAGCAGTACAAGCTGGGATGATTGGGAAAATCTCAAACATTGTTCCAGGCATGAAATTCTACTACAGCTACGCTGGCGGCGACTGGAAAAATGGCACTCAGCAACCTACAATAACTGCTCCAGGCTGGACTACCATAATGACAGGAGTCTGGGCAAATCAGCATGGAATATCAACCAACGACTCTGGTAACAAGAACCCTGCGACAAAGACTTTCTGCCAGAAGGTCTACGACATGGATAATAACCGAGAAGTTGCAGTAATCGCTGCGTGGGAAAATATTACAGAGCTAGGAACATACGGAGATGAAAATGTATACACCTACACACCGGATGATGGCTACTACAAAAAACCAGAAGACTATGACACAAAAGATCCTCGTGTAGTTGAAAAAACAATAGAACTTATTGAAGATGACTATGCTTGTATTTTTAACGTAATTGATTTCACAGATCATACTGGACATTTAAATCAATTCTCGCCATTCAATACTACATACGTCGACGAGATAGAACGCGCCCTTGGGATGGCTGAAGAGATGATAAATGCAGCAAAGGGGAGATCTAAATTCGCAGACGAAGATTGGCTTTTTATAATAACTACCGACCACGGAGGTGTTGGGATGGGACATGGAGGGCAGTCTCTTCCTGAGCGAACAACCTTCATCTACACAAATAAGACAATTAACTAGTTCAATAAAAAAGCTTCCGCGAGGAAGCTTTTTTATTATAAAAATATTATTTAAATCCAGGATATGTAGTACCACTTGGACCAGTCCAATTTATACTTGTGGTTCTATCAAAAAATTTATGTGGAGAAAAATTTGGATCTTGCGCCCTAACCCATGGACCACCTAAATACTCATTAGCATACCTATAATCTACCTCAACATCAGAGCCAGTATAATTTACAACCAATCGACTACCTTCCTGCAAACCATGATAATAGGTACCAGCATACATATAGGCAGTTATAGAAATTGTTCCAGAATATAGCGGAGTATAGACATTGACGATTCTGTTGCTTAAGCAAAGTTCAGCATAATCACCAAATTTTATATCCATCCTCGGCCAGTTAAACTTTACACCACAACCTGGCAAGTCTGAATACCCAATCGAACCATTCAAATCTTCAGTGTAGACATCAGCCCTTGCTCCTGATACCCCATTCAGCCCGCCGTTTCGCACAAGAATTCGACCAGACTTGTACCCGTTTGCAGTGACATCTGCACCAAGCATTCCTGCATCACCCAGACCAAGTCCCTTGATCCGATCATAATAAGCTGCAGGCGCCCTATAAAATGCTAATTCTCTCAAAAACATTGATAAATAGGTAAATTCTCTAGGCGTCAGTGCAGGATAACCCCTCTTTGACTCAGTTGCAACTGGCTCTAAATTATCTAAACCATTATAACTTACGTATAATTTATAATCACATCCTACTGCCTCATTAAAGTCAAATCTATCAAACTTCTGAGACTCATTAAATTGAGAATATCTAGGATTAGAGGTATTTTGTAAAAATTTTCGAACAACCCAATCCCATTTTATATAATGCCACTCCATACCAGCATCTGAACCATCTGGATTCTTAACTTTTTCATAAAGGCTAGAAGAACTTGCAATCCGAGACTCTGATCTTTCATACCAGAAATAGCCTTCATTCGCATAATACCAATCGCTATCAACCCATCCTTCGTTAACAATATCGGTATTCCAAACAGCATATAGCTTTTCACCATTTGAATCTACGTCATAAAGATTGTCATAAATATTCTTCACCCCATCACTGAAGCTAGCAGGAGAAAGGTCATAATCAAGAAAAATCGTCTTTTCAAATTGAGCAGTTGCAGGATTTGGATTGGTCAAACTCACGTGCGAGGTAAGATCTCTTTCTCCAGCTGGCAAATAATCAGTTGCATTAAATCCTCTATGACCTCCACCATATCTATATGTTCTAGATATCTTAAAACTCAAATTAGCTAACTGAGGTCTGAAATTATCAGGAACAGTTATAGTTAAAACAATCTGACCTTGTTTAGAATTATCTCTATTAGAAACACTAAGCCAGCTATCAATATTGTTAGGCATCAAGAATCCAGTAATAACCTTGCCATTTGACAAGTTATAACCTGCATCAATCAATGCTTCTTCATCAATCTTAGGGTTCACCTCACTTGCAACAGAGAAGACTTTGTAATAATAGAAGACAAACTCGTTTGCTGAATCTACAATGTAATTTGTTGTGTATGATTTAATTCCTAACAAATCTATTCCACTGTTGTAATCTTCCCAAGTGTTTGAGCCTTCTGCCTGATACTGCCATACTGCACTCTCTAGATCTGCTTCAGA
>JAFGXN010000084.1 GCA_016936615.1 Spirochaetales bacterium
AAAATTTCACCTCTTTTAAATAATATATAATCATTATGAGCTATAAAATAATATTAGTCAAACAAAAAATATAATTTTTAACTATGTCAAAAAAATAAAAAAAAGTCAATAGGTATATGATTGAAATCACTGTCAGAAGGGAATTTTTCAACTCCCTCCTGCGAAAATTAAAAAGCCTCGTAATTTGGTGTCCCACCCATCTTCAGCTTCAGTATTCCTCCACGTGCTAACTCTTTAAATGGAAATCTTGGCTCATTTAGCTTCACCCCGTTTAAGAATGCAGATTGAACATAAATATTCTCAGGTGAGTTATTCTCAACCTCGATAACAAATTCCTTGCCTTCGTAATATTCTTGATTAAGGCTGATAGTTATCTTGGAAAAAAGTGGACTCCCAATCTCAATCATCGGCTCGACAGCAGTTCCACCATCCATTTCAAATAATCCCATCGCACTCATCACATACCATGAGCCCATCTGTCCTTCATCTTCATCTCCTTCCCACCCATGAATCGGTGTAGCTCCGTAGTAAGAATTCATAATCTCACGAGTATACTTTTGAGTAAGCCATGGTTTACCTGAAAAGTTAAAAAGCCAAGCTGCCTGCATGTTAACCTGGTTCCCGTGATTTATATAATACTCAGCACTCTGTCCAGCTGTTCTATCTAACGCATGGGCTGCAAACTTATGTATTTTAGATTTTTCAAATCCATATTCAAGCCTTGTGTTAAACAGCTCCTTGCCCTTGAATTCCACTAGTCCAGGGACATTGTGTGGCACATACCAAGAATACTGCCATGAATTTCCCTCAATCCAGTGTTTTACTGAGAACTCATCGAAGTTAGAGATCCACTTTCCTGTCAGCTTCCGAGGCGTAGCCCACTTAGTCTCAGGGTGAAAACCATTTCGCCAATTTTCTGAATGTTTAAGGAAAAAATTATAATCTTCCTGGTTACCAATCTTCATCGCGAGTTGTGCAGCACACCAATCATCGTAGGCATAGTCTAGCGTCTTATTTGCAGTACTTCGTGAAGTTGGCATAAATCCATATCTTCTGTAAGTTTTAAGTCCAGGATTACCGACACATTTTTTCAGATAATTATATACACCTTCTTTAGTTACCATCTTCTTGACAGCTGTGTAGATATATTCTGGATCCTTTCTTATTCCCTTTTGGCAAGCAGCTACCATCAATGCTAGCTCGTGTGATCCTTCCATTATCCCTGAGTATTCAAGCCCAGTAGGACCTTTGCCAGTCCACCCAGTATGTTTGAAAAGCTCCATTTGAGTATTAACCCAATTATCAACAATTTCAGGAGTTATTATTGACCACAGCCCGTTGAGATTCCAGTAACTATTCCAAAATGCATCTCCACCATACATCATAGTTCCAGGGCTAGTTGTTTGAACTTTTTCATCAGGATCTCTATATCTTCCGTCGACATCACTCCAAGTCTGCTTGCCTGCATAACCTCGATACAGGTTAGTGTAGAACTTGATCTGATCCTCTTGAGTTCCACCCTCAATTTTAATTTTTCCAAGTAGGTTATTCCATTCATTAGCTGCATCATTTACAGCACTCTCAAAGTTCCATTTAAACCCTTTAGTCTCTTCGTTAAGGTTGTTTCTAGCACCTGCTATATCTACAAGAGAAATACCTGTTTGGATTTTAAGTACATCAATATCAGAAAAGTTCACAATTCCTACAATATTTCTTTTTCCTTTAAATGAATCTTCAATCTTCGATACATGTCCGTTGTTGTAGACCTCAAACGAATCTAGTGGCTTGTCAAATCTGATTACAAAATGCAGTGTCCAATCATTCCATAAAGCCCACAATCCGCCCTTGCATTTTGCATAACCTTCAATTTCATATTGGCTGACTACTTTGAATCCACTATCTACAACCTTATATTGGTAAGCGCCTTCTGCTGGTATTTCAAGATCTATTAGAATCTTTTTTTGCTTTTCTGTATCGAAGCTAAACTTAAAAAAAGATGTTCGGGTCGTGGCAGTCATCTCAGCTCGAGTTTGATGATCTATTAGATATGCGCTATAGTATCCTGGTCGCCCAATCTCTGAATCTTTATCGATTCTAGAATGATAACCTGCATTCGCACCAAGAAAGGGGGCATCACTAGAAGGATTTGTATAGACTGGATCTGCTGTAGTTGGCATAATTCCGAGCCCTCCCATGGTCCAAGCATGGATATGGCTAAAGGTTCGCACTGAAGACTTTGTGTATTCGTATCCCCCCATCCATACCGCATCCTGGTTATCTGGCCCAACTTGAACCATCCCAAAAGGTCTTGCCGCATATGGGCCAAGCATCCATCTAGAGTTAGATGTTCCGATAAAAACATCTGCTTGAGTATTTGCAAATATGCTGAAATTTATAAGAATCAGAAATACTGGTAATAATTTTTTTAACATTTCTTTCTCCAAAAAATATAGTTTATAAAGATTTAAAATTATAATCTTCTATACTATTGAACCTTGAAGATCTATAAAAGTCAATTTTTGTAATATTGTTTTAATTTAATTTTAATAGTTATTTGAGTAAGTACTGGTCAAAAAGTCTTCTGTATTCTGCAGCTAGATCTTTCGGGAGGGAATTTTCATATGTTGAGAGATATTCAGATGTTTGTTTAATCATTTTATGAGCCTTGTCAATCTCTTCTAATAATTTAATCCCTTGCTGGGAGTTTTTTGCAACAAAGAATGAGAACCCAATTGCTGAAGTCTCTTTTATTGGGATGCTATAGATTTTTGTATTACCTTGTATCTTTGAAAAAAGATGATTAATCTCCTCTGGGTACATCAACATCAGGTCAATCCTACTGCTTAATAGCATCTTTGCTGTATCCTCTGCTATATTTCCCTGGGCAATTATCTTTATTGAGTTTGAGTCTTTGAACTCTTCAATTATTTTGTCTAATTCATGTGAGTGTGATCTTCCTTTAGAAATTCCTAGAACTAGATTTGTTGTAGTTAAAATTTCTCTTAAAGATATTATTTTAGGTGATTTTAATTTTACGAAAGAGTCTTCTCTCATTACTAATTGAAGGTTTAAAAATAGAAAAGCAGGCGATTGGGAAAAAACAAATGTTTTCTCTCGTTCTGGTGTTTTTATTATGTCAATTCCAACATAAAAATCATTGTTGCTAATCTCGGTTAGTACTCTTTTGTAATTTCCAGCACAGAAGATCTTGTGATTATATTGAGGAAGAAAAACTTTCATCTGTTCAATAATTTCAATGCCATATCCTATAAGGGTAGAATTCTCATTGTTGTAATATGATATTGGTGCAGCATCTGCTACAACCCATGTTATTGTTGGCGGCTTATTCGAAGTCTCAACTATAGATTCTAATGTTTTTGTTGGTGAGACTAATTCTTGCGGGTGATTTTCTTTTTTTTCACAGCTTGATGTAAGAATGGATGTTACGACTATGATTATTATCAACAGATGTTTTATGATACAGCTCATAATATAAGTATAATCTTTAATTAGGGGAAAATCTAATTTATCTCCAGTTTTTTAAAATATTCAGCAATCCCATCCGCGACCGCCTTAGAGATTTTCTCTTGATTTGCTGTAGTTGTTACAATCTTCTCCTCTTCTGGATGTGAAATAAAGCCAGCTTCAATTAAAATCGAGGGAGAATTAGTCTTTCTTAGCACGATAAAATCCCTATCGGCAAGTTGATCACGAGAATTTGGCTTCCAGAACTCTAAGCCAAGAAATTTATCATAGACTTCCTTGCCAATATATTTACCTGCGACTGCCTCTTTGCATGGAGATGTATCATATACATAGAATTCAGCTCGATATTTCTCTACGCGCTGAATCTTTCCGTTTATCATAAAGTATGCGTATGTTGTCTGTGCTGTTACCTCTTGACGCACAAAGTTGTCATATTTTTTCCCATTGACGACAATATAGGTGCCTTCTTTATCCTTCTCTTTGTGTGTAGAATAGTACACTGTGAAACCCTTAGTCTTATTTGAAAAAAAATCCATATTATGGTGCACACTTAGAAAAAGATCAGGATTAGCCTTATTTGAAATCTCAGCCCTGTCAGCAGGGGAGATAAATATATCCTCATCAGGATTTTTTGAGTAGATGATCTTGAATCCATGGTTTTTTAGATCTCTTTCAATGATCCTTGCAAGTATGTTGTTGTAATCTTTTTCATAGCTCTTGCTTGCACCAATCCCCCCGTTATCGTGTCCACCATGCCCTGGATCAATCATTATTGTGTACTTCGCGAGGTCAGGCTCAGTAGCAACCTCTTCCTCCGGCTGATTAACCTCTTCTGCCTCGATAACATTCTTCTCTTCAGGCAACTCCAGATTGTTAGACTCAGCTGACTCTGTAGCACACGCGAGGAAATTTGCAAAAGCAATAGCTATTATTAAAACCTTAAATTTTCCCATCTTAATAAAAATTAAATATATCCTTTACTTTTTCTAGAAAATCAGCAGCATTTTCACTGCTATCAGGTTTGAAAAACATCCTATCAAGCTGAACAAAGCCACGCTCATATAGAATATTTACAGCATCAAAGCATGGATCCTCAACTGGCACATCTAGAATTGGGGATACCATATTGTTTTTAGTGAAATATTCAGTTTGAGCAAATCTATAAGAAAAATCATTTTCAAAATATATGATGATTTCTAGTAGTGCGATTGCAACATCCCGCTTTGTCGCAGTTTGCTGTAACACATCTTTTAAATTCTTGTTATAGAATTTTGAGAGATTTAGAAGTTGTGGTGTAAAATCAATTGGCATCTCTCTCTTCTTTGCCTCATTTACTAGAAAAAGTGACATCTGCTCAATCGAGAAGCTTGGTTGTGTCGGAGATATAATATCAGTGTCTTTGAACTCTGCAATCTTTTCTAACTTCTTTACTTTCGCACGGAAATTGATTGCCGAAGTTATTATTTCATCATCCTTCGAATTAGCAATCACTAGATCAGTGAGGATTAGGGTAGTGTCAATTTTATTTCTTGAAAATGCAATCTTAGTTGTGATAGCTACTAAGAGAATGTCTTTCTTGTGCTCAAGCGCAAGTTCAAAAATCTGGTCATTTGTCTTCTGATTGAGTATGTTTATTGCAAGCAGAAGAGGCTCTTTTTTGTTGAGGAACTCTGTATCATTTATCTTTTGTCGATACTCTTTAAATTCCTTGTTTTTGAACATGTTAAAAAAAAGTATTTCGACACTGTTAACTCGAGCCTGGAATTTCTTATTTAGATTAGGAATAGAGGTTAATCTGCTCAGATTAGAGAGTATCTCGTTCTCATGATTGTTTTCCGAAAATATCTGCTCCACAAATAATCGCTCTGTCGCAGCGAGAGTCTCAATATCTTTTTCATCAATTTTAGCAAAAAACTGATCTATTGTCTCACAACTAAGCAGTGAGATTAGGATTATAAAAAAAGTTAGTTTTTTTCTCATTGTAGTTCCTTATTTAAAAAATATACATTTATGTTATTGTTTAAGTCTTTGCAGACAATTTCATCCTTGCCATCTCTGTCATAATCTGCAAAATCTGGCATCCCACTTCCAATTATAGGGAAATTCTTTAGTGGCGATAATTTATTTGTATATCCAAGAATGTAATTAGCATCTCCATAGATAAAAATCTCATCTGTCTTGTTGTTGTTGAAATCTTTTGCAACTAGCTTACTCTCTCGACCAAAATGCCTCTTTAGAGATATCTCGCTATCTATCGAACCATCCTCGTTGATGATTGTCAATCTTCCTGTATTAGATATAACAGCAATTTTGTATTTCTTCCCATCTCTGATAAAGATAGGCTTAGCACTGAAGCTATCACCTTCAAATTCTACGGGGAATCCTTTCTCTAGCTGCCCGTTGAGGTCAAAGTTATACAATAGACCATTTTGCATCTGAATTAGAATATTTTTTTCTGAGATCACAGGTCCTGATTGACAAATTCCTTCAACTTCAACTTCGTTTTCAAGCTGATTGTTCTTGTATATGAATAATTTGCCATTTATCTTGCGTGGATAGATTGCAATAATATTCTTAGATACAGCTGGGGAATTAAATACCAGCCCTTGTATATCAGTAATTATCACCTCGCAGTTGCCTAATGTATCTTGTTTGATAATTCCTTTTTCCTTCATACTGAAATAATAAAAATTAGATCCATCTGTTGATATCTCAAATTGAGGTTGCCATGTTGTACTCTTCTTTGACTCTTCGATAATGACATTCTCTTTTGGGTTGATTGTGAAGAAATTTCCATCCGCTTCAAAGATGGAGATAGTCTTGTCACTGTTAACATAGAATAGTGAATTAGCACCTACTTGATATTTTTGCTTAGCACCTGTTGTTGATAGTAGGACAAGTTCATTCATGTTATTCTTGTAGAGAAAATCCTTTGAGCTAGTGTCGAATAGGTCAGCCTTTACTATGTTACTTGAGATTCCTTCATTTTCCTTTTTAGGGTATCCTGGATATTTGTGAACAGAGATCTTCCTAGTTCCGGTAGCAGTTACACTTAGGTTGAAGGTCTCTTTGTCTATATTGAATTCTGCAACACCTGTACTGTATAGGCTCATTAGGTTAGAAAAAAGTTCATTATTAGCAAAAAAACTTGGAATTCCTTCATTGAGATTGTAATACATGAAGATGTTAGAACCAGTATTCTTTGTTGCTTCCTTGAAATCTTCTTCATTTGCAAGAGTCTTCTTTGAGTTACGGTAACTTAATATCTGAGTTAGATTTTCTGGGTTCATTGAAAAGAAAACAAAATTCTCCTCTACAATGTAATATGGGGTATCAAATCCCTTCATTATACTGTTTACTAGCGGCTTGAGACCTGCTGGGAGTTCAATCTTGCTAAGTCTAACACCATCAAGAATAATCGCATCTGTAGTATTAAGAAATACAGAAGAGGCAATCTGATCCATAGAGGTATTAAACTTTTTCATATCCTTAATTGATATAAATACAATTGGATCTGCAGAGTTAGATAAGGTAAAAAGTCCAGATTCGTTATCAATCCACTCAAAGATTAGCTTCTCAATTGACATCTTAAAAAGCATATTTGAAACATTGTTTAATGTCTTCATTGTCTTCTCGTAATCTTCTCCAGCAAGAGAAAGAATAAGCTTGTAGAAGTCAGCGTAGGAGTTAAAATTAAATGTAGTCAAGATATTAGTTGTTTCAGGAGCAAATTCAACAATCTGTGAAGGTTTTGGCGACCATGATAGGAAATCATCCATCTGACTGTTTTTTACTTCAACAAGGCTAAAGACCTCTGTATTAATCATCTCGTTTGAAATATCAAATGACAAGATACTCTTATCCTGGAAGGTGAAAGATTTTATAAAGTTTTTAAAAATCTTATTTTCGAGTTTTACCTTTCCAAGAAGTGAAGAGGTGTCAGTATAAATATCTATGAAATTTGATTTATTGCCGTATGAGGCAATTTTCTCAATTGTGTTGTTTGTTGCAATATTTTTGCCTGTCTCCTTGTTTGAGAGAGTAGCATCTATTGTAACAAGGTTAGGTGATATGAAAAGAAGGTTGTTCTTGATTCCAAGATATACAAAAGATTTCTCATCAATAGGGTACTCATATATCTTGTGTCCGCCAATCCTCTTAATATTTAGATTCTCAATTGCGATAGAAGAGTCTACAAAAGAGAACAGGGTAGTTGCAATAGACCGAATTCCAAGATCCATAATAAGCAGTGGCTGATCATCTTCAGTCAGCACAATATTAGCTTCGACGTTTAATAACCATCTTGAGATCTTCTTGTCTAGCAGATTGTTGGATTTAACAGAAAGGTAAATCTCGTTAATCGCAGCAGTTGACTCATTCGCCAATAGAAAATTCGCAGCCTTGAGTGTGGTTAATCTATCAAAGACAGTCTCGATAGATTTTACATGTGCATATGCGGAGAAAGAATCCGGGATATAGTTTTCAGGTTTTTCTCGTCTTACATAGTAAGCAATTACTAGACCGATAATAGCTAAAATTACAATTGCTAAAATAACAAATATGGGTATAAATAGAATTTTAAAAAATTTTTTCATTAAAGACTCCAATCCTTTTTATTCTATTATAACCATATTTTTATTTAAAATCACTTACTATTTTAAGATTTTTGCAACAATTTCTTCGAAAATTTTTCCTGCAGCTGATTGTGAAAAGTGATAGATAAAAGCCTTTCCTGAGTCACAAGCCTCTACGATATCTTTTTCAATAGGGATAGTTCCAAGAAGTTCAATTCCAGACTCTTTAGCAAGTTTTTCTACGCCACCAGATTTGAAAATATCAAATTTCTCACCACACTTAGGGCAGATAAAACCTGACATGTTCTCAATAATTCCAAGTACCTTCAAGTCTAACTTATTTGCAAAATCGATAGATTTACGCACATCTGCTAGTGAAACCTCTTGCGGAGTAGATACTATTACAGCACCAGTAATATTGTCAATTAACTGTATAACAGATAGTGGTTCATCCCCAGTTCCAGGAGGGCAGTCAATAATCAGATAATCAAGTTCAGGCCATACAATATCTTCAAGGAATTGCTTGATAATTCCCATCTTCATAGGACCTCGCCAGATCAACGCCGCATTTTGATCATCTGTTAGTGATGCAATTGATACGACGTGGAGATTCGAGACAACCTCAGCTGGGATTGCTCTACCTTCCTCATTTCCTTGAAGTCGAGTGTTTGCAACTCCTGTCATAGTCGCTATCGATGGACCGTGAAGATCTACATCAAGAATTCCAACCTTTTTCCCTTGAAGAAGAAGTCCATAGGCTAGATTTACAGCAACTGTACTCTTTCCAACTCCCCCTTTGCCGCTCATTACAACGATCTTGTTCTTGATTCTATCTAGATTGTCTTTTCTTAACATTGCCTTGTAGGCATCATCTGGGTTATGCATTTTTTACTCCTTAGTAAATATAAATTATAGTGTTAGCTGATTACCGCAAGACATATAGTCGCAATTTTCAGTTTTAGCTCTTAATTTTGCAAAAAAATCTACACCTGTGCAGTGGCAGAGATGGAAATTAGATTTTGATTCTAACAAAAATTCTGTAATTTTGTCTATGGTCTGAGGATTTTCATTAAGCATATGGCACCCTCCGAGGATATCTGTAGGGAATTTTCCAAAATAATCTCTGCAAGCTAGCATAGAGTTAGTAATCCCATTATGTGCACATCCATTTATTAGAAGAATCTTCTCGTTCTCCTTTATGCAGAGAAAAATCTCCTCTTCAAAGTCATCTTGAATGAATTTGCCATCAATTTCCTTAGTCATACTGGCATAGTGGGTATCAAACTTGTTGATAATCTTCGGCTTAGGAAAAACATAGAGTCCATCTAGTATTTCTGTCGGTTCAGAAACCTCGCAGTGGTTAGTTATCTCCTCATTTAAAAAGTTAATCCCACGATATACACTGTTTTTGCTATATTTTTTATGGAAAAAATTAGGTCCTGTGACAATATTAATCTTTGGATTTATCTCTAGCAGCTTCTTGACGCCGCCGCAATGGTCGTAGTGAGCGTGGGAGAGAATTAGAGTTCCCACATCAGTAAGATCCACCTGCATAGCAACCGCATTCTCATAAAAAAGTTCACTCGCGCCAGTATCAAAGAGAATCTTTTTCCCCTTGTGTCTTATTAGAGCACTAAATCCGTGTTCAGATCTTAAAAAACTCTTGTATGTTAGATTTTCAGATAAAAGTATAATTTCCATATTTCATTTTAATATATTTAGACATATGTTTCAATTGCTTTTTTTTAAGATAATAGGATTTTTTGCACTTGAATAAAGAGTGGTATTGAAGTAAAATGTTTAGTGTACTAAGTATTTTAGGAGGTATATTATTACTGAGATACAAAAAGAAATTACAAGAAGAATTATTCCAACCATGAAAGGTAACAACTTTGATGTGTGGAAAGACTGGAAATGGCATTTAAAAAATAGTGTAAAATCAATTAAGCAGGCTGAAGTTTTAACAGGAATTAAGTTCCCGCCTGAACATAGAAAAAGGCTTCAAGAGACAATGGAGAAGTTTCCAATGTCTGTTACACCATATTATTTGTCATTAATTAAAGTAGAGGACTATGAGAGTGATCCAATTTACAAGCAGGCGTTTCCTGATGCTAGAGAACTTATTATAGAAGATTTCGAGATGTCAGATCCATTGTCGGAGGATAGTGATAGTCCTATCCATTGCATAACTCATCGTTATCCTGATAGGGTTCTGTTTCATATCAGTAATACATGTTCTATGTATTGCCGTCATTGTACTCGAAAGAGAAAGGTTGGAGATCAGGATTCTATTCCTTGCAAGAGTGAGTTACAAGCTGCTATCGATTATATTGCAGAGCATCATGAGGTTAGAGATGTACTACTTTCTGGAGGGGATCCTTTCATGCTCTCAGATGAGCTTATTGATTGGATTCTTGGAAGCCTTCGGTCAATTGAGCATGTTGAGGTTATTCGAATTGGAACTAGAATGCCAGTTGTCCTGCCGTATCGAATTACTGATAATTTGGTAAAAATTTTGAAAAAACACCATCCAGTCTGGTTAAATACCCATTTTAACCATCCTCGTGAGGTTACTTCATCTTCAAAACAGGCACTTTCCCTGCTAGCTGATGCCGGAATCCCACTTGGAAATCAAACTGTGCTACTATCTGGTATAAATGATTGTCCAATTATCATGAAATCTTTGGTTCACAAGTTGGTGATGAACAGGGTTAGACCATATTACATCTACCAGTGTGATCTCTCTGAGGGTTTGTCCCACTTTAGAACCCCAGTATCGCGTGGAATTGAGATTATGGAAAGCATGATTGGCCATACAAGTGGTTTTGCTGTTCCTCGTTATGTGGTTGATGCGCCAGGTGGAGGCGGTAAGATTCCAGTTATGCCAAATTACATTGTCTCCTGGGCACCGAAAAAGGTAGTTCTTAGAAATTATGAGGGAGTTATAACTGCATACCGTGAGCCTGATAACTACTCGTTTGGTAAGTGTGAGCTAGAGTGTGATACCTGTCATCTACAGTTAGACACCTCAGATTCAGATGAGTCAAAGGCAGTTGGAATTATGAAGATAATCTCTGAGTATGAAGATGATATCTCATTGATACCTGAGAACAACTCAAGAATGGAGAGAAGGGATAGTGATGACGATGAGTCTTGAGAGTTATGATCTGATTGAAGCGACTGAAGATAGTATTTTGCAACATGGAAGTGTAAATGACCGTGTATACATTATGAAAATTTTGAAAAATCCTAGAGATGTTATTGAAAAAGCTAAAAAGCTTGCTTTCGATAACAAATACTCAAAGATTTTCGCAAAAGCTGATAATCAAAGTCTTGCAGAGTTTCTTCTGCAAGACTTCGTCATCGAAGCAGTCGTTCCTGGAGGCATCTCGGGCAAGAGAGATCTCTTTTTTGTCTCTAAATATATGACTTCGGAGCGTAAATCAATGTTTTCAGAAAGAAATTATGGTGATTTGCAGCGGATAACCACTCTTTTAGGAGAAAATTCTCAAGGAGATCTATCCAAGAGCGAATTTGATGTTAGGATTTTGGATAAAACTGATATCGAACTGATGATTCCTCTGTTTCGCGAAGTCTTTGAGACCTATCCCTTTCCAATATTTGACCCTAAATTCCTAGCAGAGAGTATGGATGAGGGAACAATCTATTTTGGAGCTTTCTATAATAACCAGCTTGCTGGTATCTCTTCGGCAGAGACAGTAGTTGAGTATCGCATAGCAGAGATGACTGATTTCGCAGTTTCACCTAAATTTCGCAAGAAAGGTATTGCTAGTATCCTCCTACGTGAGATGGAAAATTATTTGTGCACTAAGGATTTTTTGAATCTTTACACAATCTGTAGATCAGTCTCTCCTGGGATAAATAAGCTTTTTTTAAATGCAAATTACAAATATTCTGGGACATTATTTAATAATACCCAAATTTCTGGCAGTTTAGAGAGTATGAATGTCTTGTATAAGAGCCTGAAATAGCTACTCAATCGGTTTTGTTTTTTTCTTTTTTGAAAAAAGCCCAAAACCACAGACTGAGCCTACAATTGCACCTGCAATGTGGGCTGAGTGTGAAATTCCTTCTGTGCTTCTAGATACTAACATAGCAACTTCTTTTCCTACAAAGATAAAGGTTATTATAACAAAAGTTATGGGTATATATCCATCTTTCACCTGGGTAAAAGATGAGAGTATTATCAACATAAAGACAATATCGCTTGCTCCGCCTAATATAGCGTTAGGATATAGTGTGTAGTGAATAAGACCTGAGGCAAGGGCAGTAATTAGCATTATAATAGTTAGCTTCCAACTTCCAACCTTTTCTTCTATAAGAGGACCTACCAAAAGAATAATTATTAGATTTCCAGAGAGGTGTGCATAGTCGAAGTGTGCCATTGAGTGTAGGAAAAGTCTTGGCAGAAGAGATAGAAAACTTCCCTCATGGACAGAATGACCTCCGAGGAGTAAGAATCCTCTGGACATCGACATGTTAGTCAGGATATCTATTATATAGAATAAAAGGCAAAATCCTGTAAAAGTTAGAATCACTGGTGAATTAAAATTAATTTTCGGTTTCATATTAGTCCTTGAATAATCGTTTTCTTTAGTATATTATTTTTTTACAGATATTGTCTGTTTTTTTTAAAAAAAAAGGATGTATTTATGCGAAAAAATTTATTTTTTATTACTTTTGTTCTGTTTTCTGTCTCCTGCCTTGGTTATAAGCATAGCGGAGATGTAATTGATTATGGCGCTGGATTGCAGATGAAGCCGGTTCATATTGGTGCTCTCTCCTCAGATCTGGCTGAAGAGTCTTCAGGCCTTGCAAGATCCTTTCTCGAGCCTAATAAGTTTATCACGCATAATGACTCTTTTAATACAAACCACCTATTCAAGCTCACATTTATCCCAGAGATTGATTGTAAATGCAAGAGTGTTACATATTCAGATCTCTTCGACGATGATAATTTTCGCATCAAAGGCTCTAATAATTTTGACTGGGAGGATCTGGCTGACAATAAGAACGGCACAATCTATATTGTCGATTCTGGCAACAATTGGAGATTTCGTCACTTTATCCCAGTATATCAGGTCGATGAGACAGCAGATTTTACCTTAACAACGAAATTCTCATTCAAGTATCCATCCGGCTCCACCTACGGCAAGGTTTGCATCCCAGTCTACGATAACGAGGCCTCATATTACTGGAATAATCAACTTTTTTTCATAACAAAAGAGAAGTATAATAGTCCGATTCTATTTTCTGCAAGTCTTGATAAGCGAAGCTCTACTCTTAGTTATGTAAAAAATATAACTGCAAATATTCAAGTTACTGGTGCTGATATCTCTGATGATGGCTCTGTGCTGGCAGTTTTGACCTATACAGCTATATTGTTGTATTTGACTGTGGATGGACACCCTGCTGATAGCCCGTTTAAGATTATGCCAATCTCGTTAGGTCAAGCCGAAGCAATATGCTTCATGGCTAACGGTAGATTGCTTGTGACTAGCGAATCTAAACGATTTGGCGTCTTTGATATCGACGATTTCTATACTTTTTAGTAATAAAAAAAGGCTACAACCAAAGTAGTTGTAGCCAATTCCTCTTTTTTTTTAGCCTTGAGCTAATCTTTTTTTATGTTTCAAATTGAATAGTGCAAATGAAATAATGACTAAGAAACACACTAGCGGTACAATGTAGGAGATGTTAGGATTTGTATTTCCTAATATAAAGCCTTGAAGTGGTGTAATAAGAGCTCCACCAAGGATTGCCATTACTAGGAATGAGGCACCAGCCTTAGTGTCTTCGTTGCTAACACCTTCAAGACCGAGACCACAGATTGTTGGAAACATAAGTGACATACATACTGAGATACCCACAAGTGCAATAACTCCGATAAGCCCTGAGCCTAGAACAACTACAGCTGTGCAGAGTGCTCCAAGAGATGCCATTATTGTAAGCAACATAGCAGGCTTGATAAAGCTCATAAGTCCAGTACATAGAAATCTTGTTACTCCAAATAGAATTATAGCTACAGTATGATATTTCATTGCTGCGCTTGGTTCAAGTCCAAGTTGTGTTTCGATATAAAAAACTGTGTATGTCCAGACAGTAATCTGTGCTCCTACATAGAAGAATTGAGCAATAACTGAAAATACATAGTTTGGGTTGCTACTTAGCCTTTTTATTGCTTTCAGAAATGTGTTCTCAGGTGAGACTATCTCTTTTTCTTTTGGCATTTTAACTATTGCTATAGCTATCCATATCATTATTAGAAGTGCAGCTACTCCAAGGTAGGGTAGAACTACGACATCAAGTTGGGCTGACTGAAATGCATCTGTTGTGGCAAAGTCAGACTTTTTCAACCCTTCAAGTCGTGCTAGAATGAAAAACTGGCACATCATGGTTCCAATAAAGGATCCTACCGGATTGAATGATTGAGCAAGATTAAGTCTCTGAGTAGCTGTCTTGCTAGCTCCAAGTTTGAGTATGTATGGATTTGCTGCTGTCTCAAGTATTGACAATCCTCCAGCAAGTACGTAGAAGGCTAGGCAGAAGAACCAGAACTGCTTGATCTGTGCAGCAGGGTAGAACATTAGACCACCGACAATATACATCCCCAGTCCTGCAAGAACACCTGTCTTGTATGAGAATTTTCTGATAATCAGTGCTCCAGGAATTGCTAGACAGAAGTAGGCACCGTAGAAGGCAAACTGTATCATAGAAGACTGAAAGACAGAAAGATTATCAAAAATTCCTGTAAATGCTCTTACAAGTGGATCTGTCATATTATTAGACAATCCCCACCAAGCAAAACAGCTTGTCAAAAGAATAAAGGGTAGTAGAAAATTTCTTGGTACAATTGGAACCCATTTTGTAGTCGAGCTAGAGTTAGTTCCGATACCCTCTGTACCAGCTGTGCTCGCAGCCTCAGTGCAATCACATGAATCGCAGCATTTCACATCTTCCATAAGATCTCCTTGTTATTTGTATATTGGTCCGAAATTCTGACACGCTCTGTAATCAGAACCCTCTTTGTCCATACCAAAAGCATTCCATGCAGATGGTCTAAAAATTTTATCATCATCGATATTGTGCATACATACAGGAATTCTAAGCATTGACGCCAATGTTATTAGGTCACTTCCAATATGTCCGTATGCGATTGCTCCGTGGTTAGCTCCCCAGTTGTTCATAACTGAATAGACATCCTTAAACGGACCATTGCCAGTAAGTCTTGGTGCAAACCAAGTAGTAGGCCATGTCTTGCTAGTTCTATCATCAAGAGTCTTGTGAACATCTTTGTCAAGAGAGACAGTCCATCCCTCAACAATCTGAAGCACTGGCCCAAGTCCATCGACAAGGTTAATTCTACTCATAGTCACAGGCATCTCTCCGACAGTCAAGAAATTAGTAGAGAATCCACCGCCACGAAAATATCCAAGATCTGCGGGGCAGAATTGTGTCGCCTCTAGGCACTTTTTCATATCTGCATCATTAACTTCCCAGAAAGGCTTGATAGCTGGCTTGCCATCTTGGCTCATCTGACCAGTTCCGTCAAGACAAGTTGAACCAGAGTTGATTAAATGGATAATACCATCCTTAGCCTTTCCTGTTAATTTCTTGCCAGTAGTTCTCTCGACCGCTTCGGGGCTCCAATAGGTTCTAACATCTGAGAAAATCTGAGCTGATTGAGTCAATAAGTGACCAAAAAGCATTGATACGCCGTTAAGAGCATCATTCTCAGTCGCAACAATATACGCCTGTCTAGCACCATCCCAGTCAAAAGATGTATTTAGTATAGTCTCAAGAAAATCCCCGTTTGGCAGATAATCTGTCCACTGTCGCTGTCCCTGAAAGCCGCTAGCTATTGCATTGTGACCCAGAGCCTCTTCGCCAAATCCAAGCTCAGCTAACTTTGGATTTCCAACCATCAAATCTCGAGCAATTATCGTCATCTTCACGCAGTAGGCTAGCTCTTTATCTTTTTGCTCTGCAGAGTGTTGGACACTTGGATCATTTATATCCGGCCCAATATTGCAGTTCGCCTTTGCCCATGCGAAGGCTCTCTCAAACTCATCTTTATCGTAAATTTCTTCATTAACACGTCGCTCAAACTCTATCATGTCGACATACTCGTTTCTCATTCCTAGATATTTCTGGAAAAAGTTAGGATCTACAATTGAGCCTGCGATTCCCATTGAGACGCTTCCGAGTGATAGATAAGATTTTCCTCTCATAGTTGCAACAGCAACACCACTCTTAATGAATTTAAGGATTTTTTCAGAGACATCAGCTGGAATAGTAGTATCATCAGCATCCTGAACCTCTTTTCCATAAATTCCGAAGGCTGGAAGTCCTTTCTGTGTATGAGCAGCAAGAACTGCAGCAAGATAGACTGCACCAGGCCTCTCTGTTCCGTTGAATCCCCAGACTGCCTTAGGCATATTCGCATCCATATCCATAGTCTCAGAGCCGTAGCACCAGCATGGAGTAACTGTCAAGGTAAGGCCAACACCCGCTCTCTTAAATTTCTCCGCACAAGCAGAAGCCTCAGCCACGCCACCGATAGTTGAATCTGCGATTACACACTCTACCGGACTTCCATCAATATATCTAAGATTATCGCTGATAAGCTTTGCAGCAGATTTTGCCATATTCATTGTCTGAACCTCAAGCGATTCTCTTACACCTTTTCTTCTTCCATCAATTGTAGGTCTAATTCCTACCTTTGGGAAATCTCCATTTAAACGTTTCATTTTACTATTTTGACTCATTCTTTCCTCCATATATTTGAAACAATTAGTTACTAAATTATTGACAATAGCCTATTATAGACTGATTGCCTCTATTTCGCAATTTTTATTTAATTTTTTTCTAAAAAAAATCTAATTTTTTCAAGATTCTCCCTCTTTTGCGGGGTGAAAATTGTTACTTCAAATGAATTTGTAATAATCTTCTTAGCATCTTGAATATCTTTTATCTTGTTTAGTCCTTGTAGCTGAGTAATTACATTCCCAATCGCAGTAGCCTCTATAGGGCCTGCTGTAACCTTGCAGTTAGTCAAATCCGCAGTCAACTGGTTAAGATAATTATTCTGACAGCCACCGCCAATAATATTTATCTCATTGATAGTTCGTCCTGTAATCTTTTCAAAATCTTTGATTGCTTGAGCATACGATATTGCAAGGCTCTGGAATATTACCTTTCCAATCTCCCCCGGACTCTGTGGAATCTGCTGTCCACTCTCTTTGCAGTAATTCTTAATCTCCTCAACCATATTCTTTGGATTAAGAAATCTCTGATCCTTGACATCGATGATAGCACAATCTGTATTGACCTCTTGTATCATAGCATCTAATTGGTGATAATCTATCTTAGGTTCAAAGATCTTCATACACTCCTGAATTAACCACATACCCATAATATTTGTCATAAATAAAATTTTACCATCAGCGCCACCCTCATTTGTATAGCCAAGCCTCATCGCCTCTTCAGTGCAGATAGGGGAGTCAAGCTGTGCTCCAAGAATAGACCATGTCCCAGAGCTGATAAAAACCGAGTTCTCACTCGCATTTGGCGCAGCCACAACCGCACTTGCAGTATCATGGGCAGCAGGAAGAACCACCTTCACGCCAGTAAGGCCAGTCTCTTCAATAATAGAATCTTTTAATTCACCTATAATCCTCCCAGGGCGAGCAATCTCGCAGAAGAGTTGAGGGTTTATTCCAAGCTCAGAGATAAGCCCTGTATCCCATGCCATTGTCGCTGCATCTATGAGACTCGATGTAGATGCCTGTGTGTATTCGTTTAACTTTTTCCCTGAAAGAAGATAGTGAAAATAATCTGGAACAAGCAATATCTTATCCGCGCAATCAAGCTGCTTCTTGTCAAGCTTGCTCAATGCAAAGAGTTGAAAAATCGTGTTGAACTGCATCTGCTGTATCCCAGTCTTCTTGTAGAGTTTCTTTAAGGAAAAAGCCTCATCATACTCTGCGATAGAGTAATCTGTTCTGTGGTCGCGGTATGCAACTGGCTTGCCAATAAGATTTCCAGCTTCGTCAATTAATACAAAGTCTACCCCCCACGTGTCAACTCCAACACTCGAAGGTTTAATTCCCAGCTGCTTGACCTTTTTCAGCCCTGTTATCACTTCGCCAAAGAGCTTCTCGTAATCCCAGCAATCAACTCCGTCTATATTGTAGATTCCGTTGTAGAATCTGTGAATTTCATCTAAAATAATCTTCTCGCCATCGAATTTAGCAGAAATAACCCTGCCACTTGAGGCTCCAAAATCAATAGCAATACAAGTTGTCATAAATCCTCCTGAAACGTTCTATATATGATAACATTTTATAAAAAAATTACAATAATTTTCATAAAATTATTCATTGAAACGTTTAATTTTTTTTACAATAGTGTATAATATCACAAAAGAGGAGTTGTTATGAGCGTAATTTTAAATGATTTAGTAAAAGAAGAGATTAGCAAGGTTTCTGAAGTTGCTTCTTATCTGTTCTCAAAAGGTTGGGCAGAGAGAAATGGTGGAAATATTTCTATAAACTTGACTGAGATTTTTACTGGATTGCCAGAATCATTTGATGAATTTACCTATGTTTCAGTTGCTAATTTCCCTAAGGAGGCAGCTAATAAGGTTTTCTTTGTGACAGGTACTGGTAAGAGGTTGAGGGAGTTGAATAAGCCAGAAAAAGTCTCATGTATCATAAAATTCGATGATTCTGCTAGCGGTTATCATATTATCTGGGGTGGTAATAATGATCCATCTTTCCGACCAACATCAGAGCTTATCTCTCATGTCAAGATACATCTTGATAAGATTGCTGAGGGTTCTGACCACAGGACAATAGTACATACCCACCCAATCGAGTTAATTTGTATGACACACTATTATAGATTTAACACAGATGAGCAGGCATTTAATTTTGCAATCTGGTCGACCTTGCCAGAGGTTAGGGCATTTGTTCCACGCGGAGTAGGGATTACTCCATACACTCTTCCTGGTTCTGAGGCTTTAGCTGATTTGACAGTTGCAGCTCTTAGAAGTAAAGATGTTGCTATCTGGAATCTCCACGGAGCGTTAGCGACAGGTCGAGATGCACACGAAGCGTTTGACTTTATCGATGTCGCTAACAAGGGTGCTACAATCTTTCTAAAATGTCTTGCTAGTGGATTTTCTCCTTTAGGAATGTCTCAAGAGAATCTTGATGAGTTAGTTGAGGTCTTTGGCCTATAATTTAATACCTTTGTATTGCCATTTAGGCTTGCCGTGAACTAGTACGGTAATAGCCTTAGCAGGGCAGGTGTTTACGCAGCGATAGCAGAGCGTGCATCTGCCTTTTTGTATGATTTTATTCTCGGAGAGTTCAAGATTCTCTCTTGGACAAATTTCAATACATTTACCGCAAGAGATACAATCTAGGCTTATTCTAACATCACGCTTTGCTTTCTGTTCGATCTTCTTAAAGTAACATCTTTGTGTTAGGTAACCTAATGCCTGGGATGCTGGATTAAAGCCTTGAAGATAGATCTTTCCTTCATCAATCTCTTTGCAAGCACTTTCAATTGATTTCTTAATTTTTTCAAGGTGTATATTAACTTTTTCAAGTTTTGGCTCTTTTAATATTGAAAAATTACATATATTGTTTGGCATATTGAAGTGTTTTGCATAGATTATTTGAGTCTGTATTCCTTTTAATAGTGGCGTGAATACTCGTGCGCCATCCCCGGAGAATAGAAGCTGTGTCGCAAAGATTATAATTTTTTTCCCATCTAAAAAAAACTTATGCTCCTCGACAAACTCTCGCATTATCTCTGGAACACATGAACCGTAGACTGGGTAGCAAAAGGTAATAATCTCATGGGAGTTGATTATCTTGTCAAAATCAAGCTTTGCCTCAATTGAGAGAAGTTGGGTATTTGCACAGTTGTATTTCTTATCTATTACCCCAGCAAAATACTCTGCAATGAATTTGGTATTACCTGTCCCTGAAAAGTATAAAATTAACAAAACAAACCTCTAATTTAATCTTAGTTGATTATTTTTGCTATTTCAAATTGGTTATTGGGGAAAATACAGGTGTAATCTTTCCTTCTCTTATTGCCTTTAGTATTGATTCTGGTGTCGCCTCTTCTGCTTCGATTATGCTGTAGCGTTTGCCAATATCCTCGAGGTAGTGGGCATCTGAATTCGCAATATGGTTGTACTCGCTGTATTGGTTAGCTGACTCAGCCTTTGTTATTTCAACGCAATCATATCGCATCGGAGGAAGAAAGCCAAGCTGTATTACTATGCTAAAGGAGGCTCTATCTATATGGGCTGGAATAAATACTCCGCCGTAATCTTTTATCATTGTAAAAAGTTTGTCAAAGCTGAATTTGCTAGCGTTGAGTAGATATTTGTCCACAAATTCAATATTTTCATCCTCATCGCATATTACCTGATCCCCAGTCTTCTCAGGTTGGTTCTCGATATCTGGAAGAGAGTCAAATATAATCTGTCCAAATTTTTTTGCCTTTTGCGGTGAGTCGAAGAAGGCAAGAAGGTGAGCCTCTTCGGAGCTTGTTATTTCAATTCCTGGAAGTACAATTATACCTTTTTGCTTTGCAATATTAAAAAGTGTCTCTGCATTAAATGTACAATTGTGGTCTGCAATTCCAATCACATCAAGCCCAATCTCTTTTGCACGAGAGATTATCTCCTGCGGGCTATTATCAAGCGAGCCACAGGTGCTTAGGCATGAGTGAATGTGAAGATCTGCTTTCAGATTAGGCATTTAATAGTTTTCCAATCAAAAAACTAGTTTCAAATTGGTTTAACTTTGTCTTAAAGATTGCAATCTCTTCATCTTTTGCAGCATCAAGCATATCATCTTCAATTTCTCGGTTGTTGCAGATGATTATAGCCTTCATATCTTTCATACTAGCTACTGCAACTGTATTCTTGTGAGCTTGAATAGTGATGAGCACTCCATTTTCCTGAGCATTTCCCATTACATCGCTTAGCAGATCTGATGTGTATGCGCTTGTAACTTCTGCATCACCAGCCATGTTAATTACTTCGAACTCTAATTTTTCTATATCTGATATCTTCATTTATTACTCCTAATTGACATTTTGAGATTTTATGTAAAAGCAAAAGCTATACATAAAACTTTTTTTTCTGTATACTAACAAAATACCATACTACTAATATTCTTGTCAAAGTAATTTGTAAAAAAGATTAAAATCATCTAGAATTATTAGTGGTAATAGATAAAAGAGGAATTTATGGCGCTTAATTGTGGAATTGTAGGATTACCAAATGTTGGAAAGTCAACAATTTTTTCAGCACTAACTTCTGCACGTGCAGAGGCTGCTAACTACCCATTTTGTACAATCGAACCGAATGTCGGAATTGTTAGTGTACCAGATAAGAGATTAGGGAAGATCTTGAGCTATATTCAGAGTGAAAAGGTTATTCCAGCTATTGTTGAGTTTGTTGATATTGCCGGATTAGTTAAGGGTGCTTCAAAGGGAGAAGGACTTGGGAATAAGTTTTTGGCAAATATTAGGGAGACTGGGATTCTTTGTCACGTCGTTAGGTGTTTTGAAGATGATGATATAGTACATGTTGCGAATAAGATAGATCCTATTTCTGATATTGAAGTAATAAATACAGAGTTAGCACTCGCAGATTTAGAGACTGTCGGCAAGAAGATTGAGAAGAATAAGAGATTGATGAAGTCTGCCTCTAAGATCGATCGGACTGAGATGGAGATGATGGAGCCAGTTCTACAAGAGTTAGAAGCCTTTCTTTCAGAGGGGAAGCCTGCTCGAGCACTTACTCTGACTGAAGATCAGCAGAAATATATAAATCAGATCCATTTGATAACAAGTAAAAAGCAGATCTATCTTTGCAATGTTGATGAAGATGGCATAGCTGAGGATAATCAGTATGTTAAGGCTGTCAAAGAGTATGCGAAGGGTGAAGGATCGGAGGTTTCAGTAATTTGTGGTAAGCTTGAGTCAGAGATTGCTGTCCTTGAGACTGTGGAAGAAAAAAATGAATTTCTCGAAGCTGTTGGTCTTGAAGAGTCTGGATTAAGCAAATTGATTCGTATTGTCTATCAAGAGTTGGGTTTGAGGACCTATTTTACTGCAGGACCTAAGGAGATTAGGGCTTGGACTTTTCAGCAAGGTTGGAAGGCGCCCCAGGCTGCTGGAGTAATTCATACAGATTTTGAGCGAGGCTTTATCAAGGCTGAGGTCTACCATTGTGAAGATCTTTTTACCTATGAGACTGAACAGAAGGTTAAGACTGCCGGTAAGTTAAGGCTCGAAGGTAAAGATTATATAGTTAAAGACGGCGATATAATGCATTTTAAATTTAATGTTTAGTATGCAATATCCCGTTTAGGAGGATTAGTGATCTATTCGTCATATTGTTCTTCACAGAAGGTTGTCTCTTTTATAGGGATGGGGATTGATCATTTTAACTATGGTGCAGAGCTAGAAAATGTACAACAGATATTTTCTACTTGCATCGAGAGCGGGATAAACTTTTTTGAATTTCCTGATTTGAGAAAATTTAAGCAATATTCTCAAGCTGTCGTGGATAGCTTTAAATCCTTGATTAGTCAAGATTTACGAATTTACATCTCAGCTGATATTGTGATTGAAGAGAGTTCAGGCTTTACAGATTGTGTGGAGCTTGCTCTTGAGAATTTTGAAATTGAAAAATTTGATTTTTTAAACTGCTATATCTCTCCTGAGATTCTTAAGGACAGCTCTAAGCTAAAAACTGTGCTTTCACAGCTTGCTTTTTTGAAAGATACTCATAAGGTTGATTCTATTGTCCTCTCTGTTGAAAATGAGATTGCCTTTGATTCGCTACTTAATGAAGGGCTTTTTTCTGGTGTAAAATTAAATTCAGAATTTAATAATTTTTCTTTTGGGCAACTTGCTCAAGAGCGGAATCTTGGGCTTTTTCTAGACGAAAAGTACAACAATGGCTTTGTTAATCGCCTTACTGTCGCTGATGCGAGTAGGCTCTGGAACGATAAGTATGATGTCAATGTAAATGTCTTGAATTTCTCTAATCCTGAAGAGGTTAAGATTGTTACAGAGTTGTTGGATGGGTTCTAGAATTTTCGCTTATTTACATTTCTTTTGCTAAATGTTAAATTGTCTATGAGGGAGTCTATGAAAATTTTAAGACAATTAACATTGATTATTGGGTTGTTTTTGATAGGGGATTTTTGTTCAAATGTCCTTCATTTTCCATTACCTGGAAATATTATTGGTATGCTTTTGCTGCTTTTTCTTCTAATAACTAAGATTGTTAAACTAAGCATGGTTGAAGATGTTGCTGACTTCTTTCTTAACCATTTAGCTTTTTTCTTTATTCCTGCCGGGGTGAGGTTAATGAACACTTTTGGTTTGATTAGTTCTAGTATTATCAGAATTATGTTAATCTGCATTTTTACAACATTTCTGGTAATTGTTACTACTGGCTGGTCAGTTCAGGGGGTTGTCTCTCTTAATGGAAAGATTAAAAGGAGGCGAGATGAACGCAATAACATCTAATCTGCTATTTGGCATAATTTTATCTCTAATCGGGTTTGAAATAGGGTTGTTTATATTTCGTAAGACTAAATTTCCCCTTTTTAATCCACTTTTGCTTGGGATTTTGTTTGTAATCGGAGTTCTTAAACTTTTTAATATTGATTTTGAGGATTATGACCGTGGCGCGTCATTTATTAATCTCTTCTTAGGTCCTGCAACTGTTGTCTTAGCTGTTCCACTCTACAAGCAATTGGAACTATTGAAATCAAATTGGGCTGCAATCTCAGTTGGAATCTTTGTAGGGAGTCTTGTCTCTGTTGTCTCCGTGATTCTGTTGTGTATGCTCTTTGGAGTTGAAGAGGTCTTAACTGTCTCGCTGATCCCAAAATCTGTGACAACTCCTATTGGAATTGAACTCTCTAAATCCCTAGGTGGTGACGATTCTGTGACAGTAATGGCTATTATTATTTCAGGAATAACTGGTGCAATCTTTGCTCCTCTCTTGTGCAAGATTTTTAGGATTATAAACGAGGTTGCTGTTGGTGTTGCTATTGGAACTGCTTCGCATGCTGTTGGAACATCAAAGGCACTTGAACTTGGTCAGACGCAAGGGGCTATGAGCTCACTTTCGATTGGTCTAGCTGGAATTATTACAGTAATAATTGCCCCCTTGATCTTCAAGATTCTGATGTAGTTACTCTTTTACAAAACGAATCTGGCAGATATCATCACCTTTTGCAATAACTTTCTCTAGATTTAGCTTACCACCAAACTGAGTTGCTATTCCTCTGTCTCCGCACATTGCTGTGTCGCAAAGTTGAGCAATCTTCTCGTCAGATAATCCCATCTTTTGCCAACCCTTGACTAATGGACAGTAATGAAAATCTATAGAAAGTTTATCATCAGTTGCCTCTTTTATCTTCATTTCAAATACAAGTCTTGCGCCTAGAGAGAAAAGGTTTTTCTTTAAGGTCTTAAAGCTTGAACTTCCGCCTGAGAGAGATTTTCCCTGCATTGTTCCGCATTGAAAGATTGAGTCTTGTCCAAATTCGGCAGGATTTAACCCTTTTTTTTCTGCCTCTTGATTCAATAGAGCTAGCCAGATTGCTCTCTGTTCTAATTGTCCTCGAATACTGTTAAGTATTCCCCAGTTAATCTTTGCTTCGTTTTTTATACTTGACATATTTTCTCCTATTTTTGGTAATCATCAAACATTATGTGCAGAATTTCAGCATCTGTCTCTTTCATTCCATCTTTTCCAATTCTTGTAACACTTTCAATTGTCTTTTCTATATTGTCTTTCACAATTCCATCTCCAGCACCGAAGGCGTGATCCTGCATAGCCATGTGGTGGGCAATTATACAGGCATCGACACTTGATGCAATCTTTGCAGCACAGGAGGGTTTAGCTCCATCGCAGACAATTCCTGAGACATTTGCTACAGTATTTGTGATAGTCTTTGAAATTTTTTCAAGATTTCCGCCTGCAAGGTATGTAATTCCTGCGCCTGCACCACAACTTGCGCTGACCACACCGCAGTAAGCAGATAGTTTTCCAATTCCCCGCTTCATGTAGATTGCAATCAAGTTGCCAAGGACTAGCGCCCTGATTAATTGCTCGTCTGACGATTTAAACTCTTTAGCGAATTCAGTAATGGGTATTGATACAGTTATTCCCTGGTTCCCACTACCTGAATTTATGATTACTGGGAGACCGCAGCCACTCATTCGCGCATCAGAACCAGCTGCTGCGAGTGCTCGAGCTCTTACTTTTGCATCGTTTCCATAGATCTCAATCAGAGTCCTCCCAATGTTTTGCCCATAGTTGTGATCTAGCCCCTCAATGCAGATAGCAGTATTATACTGGATCTGTCTCTCTATTAGGTCGTGAACATCTTCTAACTTGACACTATTAGCAAAGTCAAAAATATCTTGAATTGAGAGTGCTATCTCATCATTTGCGACATCTAACTGTGCTTTAGTGAAAATTACCTGGTTGTTTCTCTCAATTCTCACAATTTGTGAGTGATCCTCTTTTAGTTCGACAAGAGAGCAATCGCTCCCAGCAAAGGCCTCAACAATTATGTGGAGAGATGCATCGCTTTGAAGATGTTGAACAGAGCAGAAATTCGAAGCTAGTAGGCTTTGAGCCTTTGCTAGTTCAGTTGGGGAAATTTCTCTAAGAATTTCAAGTTTCTGTTCCGATTTCCCACTTACAATTCCAATAATGCAGGCTGCATCAATTCCTTTTAGCCCACCAGTGTTAGGGACAACTACACTTTTTACATTTTTTAATACATTTCCACTTACAGAGATCTTTACTCTTTCAGGAAAAGTTCCAAGTGTCTCTCGAGCCTTAGCTGCAGCAAGGGCAATTGCTATTGGCTCAGTACAGCCGAGGGCAGGGATAAGCTCCTTCTCAAGGAGATCTAAGCATTTTTTATAAATTAACATTTTACCTCTTTTAATTAATAATATTTTAACACAGAATTTTAAAACCGTGTTATAATATTTACAATACAAAACGAATTAGAGGTGTTTATGGGAAAAAAATTATTATTTTTAGCGATTTTGTTAAACGTTATACTTGTTGGATGTCTATCACAAGAAAAAATCTATATTGACCGACCAGGGCAGAAAGCAGAATTGACAAGAGTTAGTTCACAATTAGAAACTTTTCGAGCAAAGAAGTTCGGAATGTTTATCCATTGGGGGCTATATTCTGTGTTTGCTGGAGATTACAAAGGTAATGGATGGGCAGAATGGATTAAGGTAGAGGCGAATATTCCTGATGATGAGTATGATAAGGCTATAGATGGTTTTACTGCTGAGAATTTCGATGCAAAGAAATGGATAGATTTTGCAGTAAATGCAAAGATGCAGTATTTTGTAATTACATCTAAGCATCATGATGGGTTTGCAATCTATCCCTCAAAGGTTGACAGTTACAATGTTTCGGCATCACCATATAAGAAAGATCCAATCAAGGAGTTAGAACTTGCTTGCCGTGAGGCTGGACTTGGCTTCGGGCTCTATTATTCAATTTGGGATTGGCATAATCCTTTAGCAAAGAAATATCTCTACTCAAAGTATGCTAAGGAATTGATGATGCCGCAGCTAGAAGAGCTAGTTACCTGGTATAATCCTGATATTCTCTGGTTTGATGGGTATTGGCCATTTGGTTGGACTAGTGTTCTTGGGAAAAAATATTACGATCAGTTAAAAGAGCTTGATTCTGATCTATTGATAAATAATCGTATCGGTAGGGTTGGTTCGCATAAGCGAAAGACTACAAAACCGATTGTTGGTGATTATATTACTCCTGAACAATTTGTACTTGAGAGTGGAGTTGCTGAACCTTGGGAGACTTGCATGACAGTTGGAGCAGCCTGGGGATACTCTGTCAAAGATAAAGGTTGGAAAGATCCATCTGTTATCTTGTGGACCTTAACTGATGTTGTGAGTAAAGGTGGCAATCTTCTGTTAAATATAGGACCGAAGGCGGATGGGACTTTTCCTAAAGAGGCTGAGGAAATTCTTGAAGGAATTGCTTCGTGGATGGAGTATAATTCTGAGGTCATATTTGATACAACTCCTGTTGAGTTGAGACCCTCATCTCCGAGATATCGAATGCTCGCATCTAAGCAAAAACCAAATATTTACTATGTAGTTATTGACCAGTTAGAAGATGAATTTGTTGTTGAGAATTTTTCTGGTAATTGTGCTACTGTTACTACATTATCAGGAAAAAATATAACTTTTGACTCTGATTCTAATGGAAATTTGAGGCTTAAACTTAGTATCGATGATTT
>JAFGXN010000085.1 GCA_016936615.1 Spirochaetales bacterium
AAAGAAATTCTACCCATTTGTATTCGTAGACGCTATGTATACCCCAGTTAAAACAGCTTCTAGTACAGGGCAAAAAGCGCTGTACAATATCATCGGGATTGATATAGAGGGCAAGAAAGACGTACTAGGATTTTGGCTTTCAGAAGAAGAAAGCAGCCGCTATTGGCTTCAAATCCTCGAGGAAATCAAACAACGTGGCGTTGAAGATATCCTATTTATCTCTCTTGATGGTCTAGCAGGGCTTGAAAAAGCTATCAAAGGTGTTTTCCCCAATACCATAACACAAAGATGCATTGTACATCTTATGCGCAATTCTACGCGTTATATTGCACGAAAAAGATGGTCTGAATTCGCCAAAGATATAAAGGCTGTTTATAAAGCCGTGAGTTTGGATGAAGCCGTAATCCTGTTCGAAGCATTTGAGCTTAAATGGTCAGAGTCTGCTGCAGCAGTGGCTGTTTGGCGTAACAATTGGGACGCTGTAGAGCGTTTATTTGAGTACCCTAGTGAGATAAGAAAAATTATATACACCACCAATACCATTGAAAGTTATCATAATCAGCTAAGAAAAGTTACGGATCGCAAAGGTGCTTTTCCAAATGAGATGGCCTTATATAAGTTGGTCTACCTAAGAACCATAGATATAAAAAAGTCATGGTTGCGTCCTGTCCAAAATTGGGGACAAGTCATGAATCAACTTGAGATCCTTTTTTCTGATAGAATCGCTACTCACTTAAAATTCTAAATCAAACTTTACACAAAATTCTTGACAGGTCCATTTAATGAGCATTCTTGATTAGTCAAATCATCGCATGTTTTCTAATGAAAGCTTAAAATAATTTTATAAATTTTAAAGATACAACTTAATTTGGATTAATTTTAAAAGAAACACGAAAAAATAAGTGTTCCATAATGTAACAAAACTCGATTGGTCTATTATGATTGCAGCGGCACAGGCTGCATTACGTCATTCACAGTAATTGATAAATTGATAACGTCCTCTGATTTAAACCAAAACGTTTTAACAGCAGTATAAAATAAAACAAGGGTGCTATTTCCTAGTTTAAGAGGTAATACCCTTGTTTTTATTAGCGTGTGTCTGAAAACTAAAATTTATGATTTGTGGTAAGCGCTCAATAATCAGGCGTATGTAAAATAAAATCCAACAGAAGTTGGATTAGATGGAGACGTTTACTTCACTTCGATACTACAATTAGCTTTGACAACATCATTCCATGGTGATAGCAGTTCAAGTTGACTGTCATTCATCAAGATCGAAGGTTGTTGTGATAATAAGAAATTTAGGTATTTATATATATTTAGTCCATGTGCTTTTGCCATTTCGACAACGCTGTATACGATTGCACTTGACTCAGCTCCAGCTGGTGTGTCACAAAAGAGCCAACCTTTTCTTCCAATCGTGAATGGCCTGATTGCATTTTCAGATAAATTGTTAGAAAGACTACACCTGCCATCTTCAAGATAAGTTTCAAGATAAGGTTTACGATTTACTGCATAGACAATAGCTTTATGAAATTTACTGTTTCGTACAGGTCGTTGTTCTTCAATCCAACTCCAAAAAGCCTCAAGAATTGGTTTTTCCTTCTGTAGGCGTATTGCTCTTCGTTGCTCAGGAGTATGTTCCTTTTTACGAAGTTCTTCTTCAATTTTAAACAGTTTCGTGCAAAACTCAACACCTTGCACGGCTGGCTTGCTAAGATTAAACTCGTGTCCTTTGGGGACGGCTTCAATGAAGTAGCGTCTAACATGAGCCCAACAACAACACCGCTTGATCTCAGTGAGTTTATTATATCCAGAATAACCATCTGTCATCAGATAGCCACCAAATCCTTTAAGAAACTCAAGGGCATTATAACCGGCTCTCGTCTGGCAATACTTATAAAGGATGATGGGATCTAATCCATCTTCACCGCTTCGATAAAGCCACATGTAGGAATCTGTTTCAGCATTCCTGCCATCTTCCTTAAGTACCTGTACTCTGGTTTCGTCGGCCATCAAGACATCCCTTTTAAGAAGTAGGCGATGACAGTAGTCATAAAGTGGTCTTAAGTAGTTTGTGGCTGAATAAATCACCCAGTTCGCCATAGTAGCTCGGCTGAGCTCTATACCGTACATCTTCCAGTCTTTCTCTTGGCGATACAAAGGCAAGCCATTAGCGTACTTCTGATACATGACCCATGCTACAGATGAAGGCGACGCGATACTGTGCTTCATAAGTGCTTTTGGAACAGCTGCTTTTTCAAAATAAGGCTCTTCTGTTTCTTTGCACTCTGGACAGCCGTAGTGAAGGCTGACATATTCAAGAACTTTTACTTTAGCAGGAATATATTCAAGTTCGCGTCTAACAACCTCTTGACCGATTTTGACCAGTTCAGTACCACACTGATCACACGATTTGTCACCTTCTATATCGCAGATAACTTGTTCAACAGGAATGCCATTAAGTTTTTCAGAAAGCAGTTTTTTAGGTTTTCTATTATGACTCTGTACGGTTACTTCAAGTGGCGTTATCTCATTGCTTTGTGTTGCTTCAACTTCAACCTCGTTGAACAGGCTAAGCTGATCATCATTTATTCTACGTTCACTCGACGTACCAAAAAGCTTTTGTTTAAGATAAGCAAGTTGCTCGTTAAGTAGTTTGATTTGTTCAGTGAGCTGTTCAGACTGAGCGTTGCTTTGAGTCAGCGCTATATTTAATGCACCAATGAGCTGCTTTTGATCGATAATGATATCTTTAAGTTCTCTGATTTGAATATCTTTAGCAGTCATTAGGTAGTGGTTCTCCTTTGGTTTTTCTGTCTCTATTATACCATATTTAGAGTAACTCCACTATTAATTGTTCATCAAAAGCCTAGTGTTTTCAATGCATTGAAACTGTTCTTTATCCACAAATTCACTTGGTTTTTAAAAAGTTATCCACTGAACGTGGTCGGTTTAATTGCCTTTGGTTGATCAATTTCTAGACCATCCAAGAGCCATGAGAATTCTTTCCAAGTAAGGTTTCTAACCTCAAGTTGATTTCTTGGCCACTTATAGTTTCCAGTTCCAGTGAGTCTTTTATAAAGAAGTACGAAACCATCCTTTTCCCAAAAGAGCGCTTTGATTCGATCTCGTCTCTTACCACAAAAAAGATAGAGCGATGAGCTAAACGGATCAAGTTTAAGCTGATCTTGAACAAGCGCGCATAGACCATCTATTGATTTCCTCATATCGGTATATCCGCAAACCACATATATTTCGTCTGCAACTGAAATGTCTCCTAGCATATGAAGCCTCGGATCATCTTAAGTGTTTGAGCGAGTAACGTGGGATCTGCATAATTTTCAACGGATAACCGAATGCCTTCTATTTCTATTGTAATTGCTGGTCTTTCATGTGTGCTCGAGCAAGCTGCATTTAAAGCCTTATTTTCATACTTTGGATTTTTGGGATACATGTTAAGTTTTACGACATCTTGCTTTTGAATATTTGAAAGTTCTGAATTTCCCGATTCAGTTTCTGGAATCTTATAACAAGCTTGAGCTCTTAGTTTGCTAAGCCATTGATAAAAAGTGCTTTGTGGGATTCCTTTTCTAAAGCACCATTCTCGATCTGATAATCCACTTTTTCTACACTCTAGTACGAGTTCATACTGTTCTTCTATTGATCTTCTTTTGGACATTTGTAACCTCCGCAACATGTAGTAAACGTCTCCATCAATTCCATTACTTTGTGATTTTGATGAAGTGAACGTCTTCATTTATTACTATCATTATGCGGTTTTAATAATTATGTGACAATCCGCTGGATTATTGAGCGCTTAC
>JAFGXN010000086.1 GCA_016936615.1 Spirochaetales bacterium
ACGCAGAGATGCATTTTCTCTACTCCCAGGCTATGCAACCCATTCTTGCTCGCGAAAAGCAATTTATCGAAGGATGGATACCTATAATCAATTACTCTTGGATTGAAGATGAGATTGAGTATGAGATTGAAATTTTTTCATACTCAATTGAACCTCTCGGAAGAGAGAATCTAGTGCAGTTTGCTAATTTTTCTATGAAGAATATAGGAAAAAGTAACAAGACAGCGGTACTAGCTTCAGCAATCAGGAATTCTGGTATGGATAACAGGACTGGAATAATCTCAAAAATAAAGGGTTCATCAAAATTTTCCATGGAAGAATCCTCTGCTTATCGAGATGACAAACTTCTATATGTGTTTAAAGAGGGCGGGGAAAAATTTGCGACTCCGACAAGAGAATACAAGAAGCCATTTAAGGCTTGGCACTACATGATATATCCAGCATCCTCAACTGCTATTGTAAAATACACGAAGGATCTCGCACCAGGCGAGCAA
Source organism: Spirochaetales bacterium (assembly GCA_016936615.1). Lineage (GTDB taxonomy): Bacteria > Spirochaetota > Spirochaetia > JAFGXN01 > JAFGXN01 > JAFGXN01. Next base: position 495 of record JAFGXN010000086.1, read on the forward strand.
TTCTCAACCTCTTTCAAGATGCCTCGCAAACCTGTTGCTAATCCGAAAGAGATTCTAGCTATCGAAGCTGCTGACTACCATGAGTACCGAAAAAAGACTATAGAGTTTTGGAACAATACCTTTGAAAGTGCTGCATCATTTTCTTTTCCAGAAAAAAGGGTAAATGAGAGTTACAAGGCATCTCTTGTACATTTAATTCTGGCAACTCGTGGTTGTAACAACTCCCCAAACAGACAAGGGAGTGGGCTACCATATGATGACCTTTTTTTAAATGACTACTTCGACATGCTTATGGCTTACGACACCGCAGGCTTACACGATTTTGTAAAGCCTAACGTAGAGTGGTTACTTTCGAAGCAGCACGAGTCAGGGATGTTTATTGATGTTCACAATCGCGGAGATGATTCAATCGTAACCTCGCACGGGCAAGGAGTTTTTGCTCTTGCACACCACTTTCTATTTTCAAAAGATAAAGATTATGCAGATAAGGTCTATCCATCAATAAAAAAAGGGGTGGAACTAATAATCCAGGACCATCTCAACGACAAGTATGGCTTGTTACGTCCATCAATTCCTTACGATGCGCCAATGGTAACAGGATATCACACCTGTCACAATCTTTTTGCCTTAACAGCACTACAAACATCTATCAAGATGGCACAGATGTTAGGCTATGAAGAAGATGCAAATTATTGGATAAAGACACACTCCAGCTACAAACAAGCTATTTTAAAGGCAATTGATAATGCCTACGAGAGGTCAGGATATGTGACTTCAGGTCTCTATGATTGGAAGGCTGGATATATTCAAGGTAGAACAAGTCTAGGCAAAAACGACTTCCCCAACCAGGATTGGGAGAATAACCTGCTACTCTACCCGACTGAGTTGCTCAAAGCTGATGATCCTCGCTTAGTTGATACTGTTGAGACAATAAGAAAAAGAAAATATAGCGAAGGTGTAATGACTTACCGAAACGGAATGCATATTCACCAATATGCTACACTTAACCAGGCACAACAATATCTGGGAATGGGTAACCAATACCAGGCACTTTTAGATTTTTATCACGTGCTACTTCACAATGGACCGACACATGAAGGATTTGAAAACCTTGTAGAACCTTGGACAAGAACAGTAGATCCGAGTTGCCCTCCGCCTCATGCCTGGGCTGCAGCAAAGATTGCTCTATTTATTCGAAACATGGCAGTATGCGAATATGGTGGCGAAGGTGGAATAAATTCAAAGGAGAGGATAATCAAAATTTTTTCCATAATATCACCTGAGTGGGCAACTGCTGGAAAGGTAATTGAAGTAAAAAACGCAAGAGTTGAACAGGGCCGAATCTCAGCTAACCTAACCTTCACTGATAGTGGCGCAACCATTACAATAGATAGCAACTTTGACCAGCCAGTAAAAAACATTGCAATGAAGATTCCATATTTTGTCAAGCTCAACAAGGTCAAAAGCGATACAGCCGACCATTTTGAGAGTGATGGTTATCTCTACTTTAATCCAACAACAAGGGAGATTCAAATTGACTGGGAGATAGATCAAAGCTTTAACCAAAATACAATTCAAAAAATACTGATAAACTATAGAAGCGAATACGGTTTTACCCCAGATGTCAAAGATTATGAACAACCAGCACCGTCACCATTTCTAAGTGACGAAGAAAAACAGATCAGCCCACAACCGCTAAGTTTTGAAGCAGTACGCAAGGCCTTTTTAATAGAATACAACAGGCGGTTAAAAATCTTTGAGAAAAACAATGTAAAATTGAAACCAGTCAAAGCTCCACCATTTAAATAAAAAAAATCATACCCTGCTGCAGAATCGATAAAATCCAGCAGGGATTTTTTTTCCAAATCATCCCAACAGCTACCACAACCCCATAGCCTTGTAATGCCTCTCATTTCGCGGGAAGGCATCACCTTCCCGCCAGCCCTCAGCCTTCAAATCAGAGATAATATGAATACGTGCAGCCTCAGCTCCACCATCACCAAACAACCGACGAGCTTCTGCAATTCCATCCAAATGATGCCTGACATGCCTATGCCGAGACCCGAACCCAGGCTTCCCAGCAAACTCATCCAGCCACAAATGCACCTCAGCATACTCGCACCCAAATAACTCAAAAGACTCTCTGCAATGATCTTCAAATTTCATAATCAATTATACCATTTATTGATTATTTTTTAAAGAAAAAAAATATAAACTCCTCCTCCCACATTCTCCGTAACCCTCGAGACCTAACCAGTGTACTCCGTGTTCTCTACATTATTCCTCTTCCGTGGTCTTGACCGACAACCAAATTCATATTATATTTATTATATAAAAGGCAAAAGCCGATGGTCGATTTATTCCATATTGCGGACCTAAACAGCTAAAAAGGAGGCACAAATGTACAAAATCCAAGAGTACGTTATCCAAACAATGAAAGACAAGGATCTTTCCAAATCACAGCTAGCTTCAAGGCTAGGTTACAAAAACATTTCCGGTGGCACTCGGAGAGTTCACGAGTTCCTAACAGAGTTCAAATTAAATGATTTTCTCATCAAAAATCTCCACCGAGGGCTAGATGTCCCCTTCGAGACGATACAACAGAAGCTACTTGAGACCAAACTCCAGCAAGATAAGGAAATCGAAGAGCAAAATGTGGTTGAGAGAAAAAACTTCAGCCCATTTATCTACTGTCAGGCAGAGAGACGCATCCCCTCGCCAATCTTCGCTGCGGCACTGATGCGATCCACGGAGATTAGAATTTTACCCCTCCCCAGGAATTTCAACACCCTCGACGCGCAGGAACAATCCGACATCATCCAGGACTCCATCACCGAAATCCTGAGCCGCTACAATCGTACCATCCCCGCATTCGGGCTGATTACAGCGTTCACACTCTGCCGTAAATTCGACGAGAAAGAATCCCAGCGCGAAGTCTACAATCTCGAAGGCGAAATAATCCCAAGTCCCTCGCCCGAACTACAAATGATTCGCTACGGCAGATGCACATTCTCGGCTGGAAGCAACGATATCTCGCGGTTTATTGAGTAACTTAGGATAATTGTCTAGACAGAAGAGACAGCGAAGCATGATTCAAGAAAAGATTTGACAGACAATAAGCAACACTGTACAATAAATAAAATATTTTTTACAAGAAAAAGGAATTAACGTGAATATTTCAGAAAAAATCAAAGAGCTTGATTCTCTTCAGCGACGTGTGTCAGCGGAATTTAATAGCCTGATAAAAGAGACAGATGCAGACAAACTAGCGCAGAAGGTTAATGAGCTTGAGCAGGCAAATGCCGAATACAAAAAAAAAGATAGGAATTCTCAACAAAAAAATAGACACTGCAGAGCAGGATAAATCTGCACTGCAAGAACAGTTATACGAGCAGATAATAGCAGAGAAGGCTAACTTTTTGACAAAGACTCGCGAGAAACTCATCGCATACTTTGGAAGGGTTCAGGAATCCAACACCGACAATCTCACATCGCTTGAAAAATCTTTCAAACAGGAATTTAATTTGTTAAGCATTCGTTGCAATTCGCTGAAAGAGCAGATAAGAGAGGACTTCAACAACAAGATTTCAGATCTTAGTGTAGAGATACAAAGCGAGATAACAAAGCTAAAGGCTGAGACAGAACAGCAGCAGGCAAATCTCCTCAAGGGACTAAATAGTTCATTCTCAGATCTCGAAGGTAAGCCTCTTGATAAAGAGGAAATTAAGAAGAGACTTCAGTTTAACAAGCTAGAGCACAACATCGGCCTCAAGATCTTTGGCGGACTCGGTGCAGCAATGATTACAATCGGGCTAGGCTTTCTCTTTTACCAGATAAGCAAATACGATGTTGTCTCAACCATCCTTATTGCACTGACAGGAATGATTTTCCTTGGCGCTGGTTTTTTTTCTCTAAAGAAAAAATTAGATATTCTAGGCAAGGTATTTCTCGGTCTCGGCTTCTCCATCCTCTACACCTCTGTCATCTATGCCCACCTGCAACCCTCGCCCCAGCTGATAAATCTCTGGTGGACAGCAGGACTCTGTATCGCAATCACAGCAATAGTCATTACAGTCGCCATTATCTACTCATCCGAGATAATCATGAGTTTCAGCCTCGTCGGCGGAGCAATCCCAGTCTATTTCTACATTTTTTCCAGATTTTTTGTCGATAATGCTCAACAGCTAACAAATTTTGACTGTAACATGATCTTCGGATTTATAATGATACTCCAAGCAGGAATTCTTGCTATAGCAATTATCAAACGATGGAAATGGACAAAGTTAGCAAGCTACTTTCCGCTACTTCCTGCCCTTCTCTTTGCAAGCTTTAACCACTCAACACCATATGCCGGACTTGCAATGACAACATCATCGCTAATGCTTTTCCAAATAGCACTATTAATTACCCCTTATATAAAAAAACAGATTCTCGACTACTGGGAACTCGGACTCCTGGGGCTCAATACCCTCCTCAGCTCGACTCTAATTTTTATTTTCATGGAAGCGATGGAAGATAAGGCATTCATGGGTCTGGCCGCAGCAGTTCTCGCAATCACCTACGGCGGATTGACAGGACTACACTTTATTCCAAAGAAAAAAGACAACGGAACAATCCATATTCTCCTCAGCTCCGCTCTAATCTTTGTCTTTATTGCAATTCCACTGCAATTTGGCGCTCAATGGAACACACTCGGTTGGACAATAATGGGGATAACCCTGATCGCATCAGGAATCAAATTCCGCTACCTAATCCTTGAAATACTAGGAAATCTCGCAATGTTTGCAAGTCTTTTTCATTTTATAGTTTATGAGACAATATTTATTACAGAATTAAACCCCCACTTGCAACTCGCAAAGTTCACACTCCTATCGGTTGCACTTACTGTGATGCTTATATTCTACACACACAGAACACCGAAGATAGAAAAGAATATACTAGGTGCTCTTAAATTTTTTACCTTTACCTTCATAAATGCACTCTTAATATATTTCCCAATCTACTTGATCGACAACGCTGGACTTGAATCTGTTATCAAGGGATCTAGCGTAATTAATTGGTTAGTGCTTTCGCTGATCGCAACATTCTCAATAATCTACGGATTTTTCCTAATTAAGATTACAAAACTAACTACAATTCTAGACAAAGTCTTTATCTGCATCTCAGCAACGCTTATAAGCTGCATTGTCCTGATAAATATCTTCATACATAATATGCTCTCAGGCCCATTCAGTCCGCAAATCTGGATTGGAATAATCTGCTTATCAATCACCGGCTTGATTATTCTCGCAAACCTTGGTTACATTTTTTCCATACTAAGGGTTTTCTATCTGGAAAAATTATTAAGTAACCAATATCTATGGCTTATAACTGGAATTGCAATAACTGTATGGGTCACATTCTTTGAAATAACACAGATATCAGAAAGTCTAGCAGTCGCTATTGCGGTAAGCTACGCATTTTTGTCTCTGATTTTCATAATTATAGGCTTCCTCAAGGCTTCATATCCACTTCGAATATTTGGAATGGTCATGACTATTGTAGCAATCGCAATAGCAATCGGCAGGGTCAGCTGGTCGGCTGGAATAATGACCCGTGCATTCTCATTTATCGCACTCGGTCTCCTATCAATCGGCGTAGTCTTCATATATTCAATAGTAGACAAGAAGCTACAGAGACTTTTTGAACAAGAGAAACACATAGAAGAGTAAATCTTTATCTACAAAAAAGCCCCCGAGGATTAGTTCCCGGGGGCTTAACTATGTTATAGCTGACTAACTTGATCCGCACTCAAAGCAGAATCAAAGAATCGAAGATTATCAATCCAACCGTTGAAGAAGTGATATCCATCAACAAAACCCCCAACACTAATCTCACCATCTGTATGAAAGCCAAAATCAAACTCAGACTCGGCAATAAAGCTATCCTCTGAGATAAAACTCATCTCAACTAGAGTTCCGTCAAGGTAGACATTAACACTCTTGTTTGCCTTATCAACCACAAGAACAATATTGTACCAGGTATCATATTCGACAATTCCTGGCGCAGAAATCCATTTTCCACCGACAGTTCCATTTCCAGCCTCGAAGACAATCCTTCTCTCTGTAGTTGCCCATCGATTTATAAAAACCTTAAATCCATTTGAAGACTCATAAGAAGCTCCGTTTGCAATTATTGTGTTAATGCTGCTCTTCACGTTGCTATCCAATCTAAAATCAACTGAAAGAGTGAATACATCGCCTAAATCGTAATCTCCAAGCTTTAGATAATTACCACTGCCATAATCATCATTCCCCTCATTGTTCACAAGTCTAAGACTTGCAGCCCCATCCTTCTTCACAACAGAATCAAGAGATACACCATCCTCAACCCCATCATGCCAAGTCTGAGTATTTGTATTAGTAAAAGGTAAAAAGCTATACAAACTATCATCAGAACTATAACCGCTGTCGAATCCAAAAAATCCAGCGACAACTGGCTCAGGGATAACAGGCTCACTAGCCCGAGTAACCTGAAGGTTATACTCCCTCACATTTTTTCCATCATTTGCAGTAACCATAACTCCACCTAGATCATTAAGCCCTGTTTCAAGATCAGAGATAGAAATATCAGTTACAACACCATAATCAGCAGCTTCAAAGCCAATCTCTCCTGAAACAACATCAGAATCAACCGAAAACGTAATTCTTCCTAAAGCTTCATTAATCTCACCGACAAAACTCTTCTCTCCATATTCAAACACTGCTGAAGAGATCTGAGTCGTTGCGAATCGCTGAATCTCGAACTCATAAAAATCAGGCTCTGCACTTAAAGGCACAACGCACAATTTATAGCCTTCCTCGATAAAAGCCTCGTTAGAATTAACAATTCTATCACCCTTAACAAAGTGAACACTAGCACTAACTGGCTTATTCACGTTACTAAAAAAAGTATTAAGATCAGTCCCGTATACTACAGAGACCTTCTTTACATCTTGATCTATAGTATAAAGATCCGAAGTAATAAGAGTATCATTATTTAATTTTTGACAAGAAATCACTACAAAAGTAGTAAAGAGCACAAGTATTAGAGATTTTTTCATCATTTCCCCTGAAAATTAAGATACAACTAATATACTTAAAATCAGAGAAAATTCAAACTATTTTGGAGATTTTAGAGATAATTAATCATTTTTTAATGAAAAAAGCTGCTGAAACTCAGCAGCCTGATAAACTAAATAATTTTACTGTTTTGCATAGCTATTAAACACATACAATGATGAAAATTCATCATTCATTATCTCTGGAAATGCAGAGGAAAAGAAGACAACAGGATTTATCAATGCATGTCCTCCACCGACACCCCAAGGAGGTCCTGCGCCAGCACCATAAGTATCGCCCCCAAACCCGCCACCTAGCTTAAATGGGTTATTGTCTATAACGTCACGCTTATCCCAAAACCCATCGACAGGATCATCCAACAAAATTATATCATATCCAGCATCAACGACCTTTCCACCTGCCACAACAGGCTCCGAAGCTTCAAGCTCAGGCCTGTATCTAACTAAATCAAAGACAAAGGCATGTTTTCCTTCCCCCTTCCAAGACTCAATTCCATGTCCAAAATCAATTCCAGATCCATTCGACGAAATGTAAACAGTTGCCCGTCCATCTTCAATTATAATGTTGCCCTTAGATTCATAAAAATTAGAATATACAAGATCCCAACCATGCTTATTAGTGACCATCCCCTCAAGCTGCTCATCAGACTTCCTAATACAGATAAAGACAGTTTCCATATCATTCTCATGTCTGTCAATCTCAAAAAAGGCATCATCCATAGCATGAAAAAAGAAATACCCGAGAAACCAGTGACTCTCAGTCTCTACTACTGAACCATAAACAAATCCTCGAAAATCACCCCTTCCTGCTACACAATTTTCCCAATTATTCAAACTATCCCAGTCACCATCAAAATCTACGCGAATAAAAAAATCACCAGTTCTATAGAACTGATATCCTAGAGGAGAATCTGCCCTAGTATTCTGATAGACGACAGGAGCGAATTTATCTAAAATATCTAATTCATCTGTATCCGACAAATCTCTCTCATTCACTGAAAACCTGATTTCTCCCACATTAAATGGAGGAAAATCAAGTTTACATCCCCAACAAATAGAAATAAAAATAAAAATGTAAATAATCTTTTTCATACTAAATTATACATTTAGATAATTCAACAAACCAATTAAAAAATGGTTAATTTTAAAATCACTAATATGCTTGACAACAGCAATTTCATACGATATTTTAATAAAAAGGAAGGAAAAAATGAGTATAGCAGATGAATTAAAGAAGCTAGAAGAGCTGAAGGAAAATGGAACAATAACGCAAGAGGAGTTTGAGAAAGCAAAAGAGAAACTCTTTGCAGAAGAGAACAAACTCAACAAGACAATAGACAACATTGCTTCAGACAGCAAGACCTACGGAATGTTAATGCATTTTTCACAATTCTTTGGAATGATTCTCCCATTCGCAGGGCTAATAATTCCAATCCTAATGTGGCAAATGAAAAAAGACTCTAACCAGGATATAGACCAGCACGGAAAGAACATAACAAACTGGATAATTACAGTAACAATAGCTGGTGTAATCTCAGCACTGCTGACCTTTATCTTCATAGGAATCCCTCTATTAATAGCAATCGCAGTACTTTGCATAGTATTCCCAATCATGGGCGGCCTTAAAGCAAAGGAAGGTATAGTCTGGGCATACCCACTAACAATTAAGTTTATAAAATAACCACTTTTTTTTAAAGAAGAAGAGAATAGATGCATTCGTCTAGGAAGCAAAGCTACAAGAGGCGAATGCATTTTTTTGCAAAAAGAAGAACTCCCCTGAAAGAGGACCCTCCTTAACTTTAGAAAAAAGGAGAAAAATTAAAAATCAGAGGTCACTAGCATCAGGCTCGGAATCTCTTACCTTGTCAAGAACCGCACGAAAATCATCTAAGGAACCACGCTCTGCACGTATGTTAATATAATCTTCAGTCTCTAGCGCGGTAATCTTTTCAGCCACAGCAGTGGTAATAAACTGGTTAATAGAAACATTATCTCGTGCAGCTAGGTCACGAAGACACTTGTGCAATGATTCAGGAAGTCTAAGGCTTAACGAACTCATACAAAACCCCTCCTTAACAAATAATCCTTAGGGCTTAAAGATTCAATCCCAAACTTTTCAGCAGGAATAAAGTCTTTCTTATTATAATTTCCATCAAAGACTAATTATTGTCAAGATTTTCACTTGCCAAATTCCAAGAACTAACCTATTATTGAAAATGCGGTGAATAATATTGCTAATCACCGCAAATTATGCGGAGAATAACATGTACATTTATGAGGTCCATGGGTGGCCAGACTTCGTATGGAATTCGAAGATTGAAAATAAACTTTTTTCTATAAAAAAACTTCAAGGTCAGATTCTCGGGGAGATGTCTTCTGTCGGATTTGAGCTGAGAAATCAAGCAAACCTTGAAGTTTTGACCTTAGATGTGGTTAAATCAAATGAAATAGAAGGCGAAATCCTCGATTCAGATCAAGTTAGATCCTCAGTTGCTCATCATTTAAAGCTAGAAATATCAGGATTCACAGAATATGATAAAAATGTGGACGGGGCAGTAGAAATGTTGCTCGATGCTACACAGAACTACTCGCAGCCCTTGACAAAGGAGAGGCTTTTTGACTGGCATCTGAAACTTTTTCCTGAAGGGAGAAGTAATATACAAAAAATAGAAGTTGCACGATGGCGAAGAGATCTAAATGGACCTATGCAGGTAATCTCTGGATCCATGGGAAAAAGCAAGATTCATTTTCAGGCGCCACCTGCCTCGCAGATTGAAGATGAAATTTCTAAATTTCTCGATTGGTTTAACAACTCAAACAAAATAGATTTAATCCTCAAAGCAGCGATTGCCCATCTATGGTTCTTAACCATTCATCCTTTTGACGATGGGAATGGAAGAATAGCTAGAGCAATCGCAGACATGGTTCTCGCAAGTTCTGATGAGCAAAGACAGCGTTTTTACAGTATCTCAAACCAATTACTCAAAACAAGGAAGTCCTACTATGATATTCTAGAAAAGACACAAGGAGGAAACTTAGATATTACAGATTGGCTAGAATGGTTCCTTGACTGCCTTGAGCAGAGCTTTAAGAATTCTGAGCAAATTTTAGAGAAAATAATTATAAAACACGCCTTCATCTTCAGAATTTCTGGAATTCCATTGAATTCTAGGCAAACAAAAATCATAAAACTACTTCTTGACGATTTTAAAGGCATACTTAACACCACAAAATGGGCAAAAATCTGCAAAACATCGCAAGACACAGCGCTACGAGATATCAATGACCTCTTGTCAAAGGGAATTTTAGAGAAACTGCCTCAAGGAGGCAGAAGCACAAGCTATAAACTTAAAAGATGAGGTTAGGAACTTTTCATTATCACTCCGCAATGAAATCGAGGAGTAAATCCACTACCTGCTGATGTTGCTCTTCCTGAGTGATTGTGGCAGTTCCATCACCTTTCTGGACACCATATGCTCCAAAGCCGGCATGATTTCCACCTAAGATATTCTGATAATCTGTGGTTGATGGAAGACGTGGCTTAGCTTCCTCGATATCAGCTGAAGTAGCAATCAAATCATTCTCTGCAGTAATAGAAAGTGTCTTAATATTAAGCGTGGAGATATCAGTTGTCGAACCAGGATATGCACCGAGAAGAACAAGCCCTCCAAAAGATTCCGGCGCCTTCTTCACCTGAACACAAGCCATAGCTCCACCGAGAGAGTGTCCCGCAATAATAATATTTTCTGCAAAAAATGAAGTTCCCATTAAAGCACTCGGCTTATCGATCAAATCTTTAGCCATGTAAGGATTCCAGAAAGCCATACCACAAGGAGCTTTAAAGATAAAAATCTTATGATAATTTGGTGCACCTGCCAACGGCGCAAGCATCTCGATGTAAGCCCTTGGATCTACAAGCGCACCGGGATAGAACATTATAATCTTTTGATTTGAAGTACTAGGAGTTTCTGTATATCCAACATAGTAATAATCAGGATACTCATTCCACTCAACATCAACAGGTAATGACGGATCAAACGGCTCATCAAGAGCAAGTGAACATCCAACGAAGACCAAAGCAACTACAATTAAAATAACTTTTTTCAACATAATAATCTCCTATGCAAATTATAATACTTTTTTATAAAAAATAAAGAAAATTAATCATGAACAAACCATTTCAGATAATCAAATAGATTACTCGCAAGGTAAATCGGAAGATTCAACAATCTATATTCTTTCCCCCCAAGAGTCCTAGCCTCCTCGACAGAGAGCATCTGAAATCCAATCCTCACTGCAAAAGCATGGGGCGCCTGATCTATAAATTGGTGCAGTGACCTTAACCTCCCGCTAGCTCCCGACTTTACCTCAACAGGGATAATCTTGTCTTGGTACTGAACAACATAGTCCACTTCGGCATTTGACTGCTTCTTCTCCCTAACCCAAAAATTCAACTTTGCAGAGGGTTTTGTCAAGTTTACCATCAGCATCTGCCCAACAATATGCTCAACTATCCGACCATAGACAACAGATTCTGGATTCTTTGCTAAAAAAACCTCAGCCTGTAATCCAGATTGATATTGCAACAGACCACTATCAAGCAATAATAGACGAGGCGCCTTTTTATAATCTGGAATTATTGGGAGAGTAACAGATGTGGTTGGATAGATAATCTGCATCAGCATAGCCTTATGTACAAGCTCAAATGCCTCACGAATATCTCTCGACGAGTATGAAGAGTTACCAAATCCAGAAAATTTTACCCTATTCCCAATTTCAGCAAAAGCAGACTGAATAACATGGCGAACTACACGTTGAAAACTCTCTTTTGAATACTTCTCTACATCTTCAAGAAAAGAGGTCAAAAGCCCTTCATAAACTGAATTAACCTCAACAAGGTCACGATTTTCAGAATAAATATCAACAGCCTCAGGCATTCCCCCAACCAACATGTACTGCCGGAAAAGATCTAAGGCTTTTGAATGAGCATATTCTGGAAATGGTAGTTGAGAAAAAAGATCAAATAGCTGCTGTTCTCCGATAGCATTGAGAAATTCCATAAACGAACAAGGATACAACATCAGAAACTCGACCCTTCCCACCGGGAAGCTAGCACTCATATCAATAGCTGTCTCCAATAACGAACCAGCAGCAATAACATGGATATGCGGAGTAAGCTCGTAAAAATATCTCAAAGTCGCAACTGCTTGAGGTGATGCCTGAATTTCGTCAATAAAGACAAGAGTACTAGAACCATTACGTGGCACAGAAAATTGTAACAAGACAGCAGAAATCCTCTGTTCAAATGAAAAAGAAGGATCAAACAATCCTCTATGACTAGAATCTTCCATATTTAACGAGATAAAATTCTCAAATTCCTGAGAAAAAATTTTTACAACAGAAGTCTTTCCAACTTGGCGTGCGCCGCGAAGAACAAGAGGTTTTCTATTATCATTATCTCTCCATTTACGTAATTCTTTAAGAATATCTCTTTCAAACATTATCCACCCTCAATGTAATTATGAAGAGATCTAATCACAAAGTCAACCATAAATTTGCCATTTTTTGTTCTAAAGTCAGGGATAATTTCACGTTTTTTGTCACAAAGTCAACCATAATTTAGGCTATTTTTGTTCTAAAGTCAGGGATAATCTCGAATATCTTATCTAAGGTCAGGCATAATTATGCACTCCAGAGAAAATTCTTGATAGATTAACTACAAGCAAGGTGATTATGATCGCAACTACAGCAAGAAAGACCACAACATAGGCAAACTTGCTTGCTTTCCCCCAGAAATACCTGACATGGAAGTAAAGTCCAATAGTGAGCCATGTAACAAGTGACCAAAGCTCCTTCGGATCCCAGCCCCAGAATCGCCCCCAAGCGTAGTGGCCCCAGACGCTGCCAATAAATAGCCCGAGACTATAGAAAAAAAAGCCAAACTTCATCAAGAATCGCACAGAACCATCAAACTTTGCAGGCGATGAGGACTGCCTGATTGAATAGAGAGCACAACTGCTAGACTTAGCTGCAAGAAAGACAAATACATAAGAGAGCATATAGAATGCCACATGAGGAATGAAAAAATTACTCTGCAAGGCTGGTGGCAATGGCTCGTAGCACGACTCAAAGACAAAACTCAGCGGAAACAGGAATACAAAAAGCAAAAAATCCTCAAAAAGACCAACTGCAACCTGCGACTTTTTCATTGTCAGATAAGCAACAGGATAGATAAACAAACAAACCATGAAGAAGACATCATACATACCTTTCATCGGTGGGCTCTGATTAACAATCCAGCGAGACAGATAGCCGCACAAAAATAGAACAAAAATCGCAAGCCTTACAACCCACAAATATTGAGAAATTTTAATTTTTTTTCTTATGAAAAAAAGTGTAATCTCTGAAATAATCAACAATCCCAGCAGACCAAAGCCTGCATACAGAAAAGGCGCCTCAAAGGCATAATTAATCCCCATTATCTTCTCCTCTTAGCACAAACAACAAACATACCTGCTAATATCAGCAGATAACCCGCAAAGACTGCGAATGTCCCACCCATGCGGCGAACACCAAGGACAGTGTAGGTCTCATTTTCCAGATCATAACTCTTCTGATAGAAGTAATAGCCTCGATAATATGCAGGATGATTGACAGTAATCCGCTTCTCAACCCTCTTCTGACCATCAACAAACTCAACCTCACTCACAAACTCACGAGTTAACCATTGATTATAAATTTTAACAGGATCATCTGGCTGATACTGGAACGGAACCCTCTGAAATATTGGGAAAGTAAAAAAATCCACAAGTTCCCCATTTGTAAAAAGTTCCATCTTCACGACAACCGCAGGATTTGCCTCCTTGCCGACACGAGAACCACGAGTCTGAATCATCTGGCCCGCAGAGTCTTTCTCATAGACAAGATCGTCAAAGGCTTCAATTATTTCAATTCTAGCGAAATCAACAAAAGACTCCCGAATCTTCACCGTAGAGACATCGCCAACAATTGAAGAGATATAGCTCTTCTTGCCTGACGGATCTTCGACCCGAAGCAGATCATATCGGTTATTCTGAAAATCATTTAATTTTATAGAAAAAGGTAACTGAACCACAGAATCATCCTCGAAGAAAGCTACAGAATCAGAACCGCACCCCTCGTGAATCTTCATAAATCCAACACGATATGAACCTGAAGAAATATCATACACAACCGCACCGACAACAACCATGCAGCCAAGATGAATCAGCCAGAAACTAACTCTTTTCTTGAATTTCCCTAGGGAAAAACCTAATCCAACTGCAAATAAGACAAAATAGACAATCCTGAAGATCTGCATCCAAATAGAAGTAAAAAAAGAGAGTGCAATCTCAGCTGGAAAGAACGAACCAATGATTGAAACTAAAATTGGCACTAGCAAAACAAGAATTGTAACACCACGAACAAGTTTATTTTTTTTATAATCCATAAATATTTCTAAACCATAATCGTTATTCTGTCAAGAATATAACGCTTTACAACTAATCCGTTTTGCTGTATAATCGTTATAATGATAAAAATATAACGGGGAGGTTATTTTAGATGACTAAAAAACTAATTTTTTCAACTTTTTTGAGTATCTTTCTTCTATTTTCTTGCAGTGACGACTTTGTAACAAAGATGGAAGCTCAAAAATTTCTAAATGCTGAAGGTGGTTCTGTCGAAATTCAAGAATCACGAGCCTACAAAGGGCACAGTGCAAGTAGCGACCTAGATGCAGTTGCATTTGTTACTGCATTTCCAGACAAGAAAGGGTCTAGACTAGATGACTGTCAGCTATGTCACACTGGTGGAGATGTCATGGAAGAAGGAGAAGACGAAGCACTTACTCTTGATCAATGTTCTTTCTGCCACACTCTAGCTCTTAAAGACATTGAATGGCAAAATGTAGTGAGTGGTGCACCAGCAAATTACTACGAGACTCTTAATCCTTATGGAAAGGCCTACGCAAACAACAGAACTGCTCCTTCATCAAAAAACACAAAAGATACGATTTATAGCTATGCATACACTCTTAAGTATGTCATAGGAGAGATGGATTCAGATAATGATAAATCAAATAACAATGCGGAAATAAATGCTGATACATATCCTGGTGATAAAGATAGTAATCAAAATCAGGCTGCTCCAAAAATTATAGAGCTTGATGAAACAAAAATTACTAAATATATTTCTGAGCACTCGCACAGACAACTAATGCTTATGAATGCAAATAAACAAGCTGGTGATGAATATGTCGAATACGAAGGGATTAAACTAGTTGATTTGTTTAATGAACTAGAAAATGACGGACTACTTGACTTAGAAGGATACCAAAGTATAACAATTTATGCTGCTGACGGCTTTCCAGCGACTTTCTCAAGAGATCAGATAGAAAAAACATTTGATGGCTCTCTTTGGTATGGAGGACTCGGAATAGGAGGAACTCTGGGGGCTAACGGGTTCGTAACATATCCAGATGAAAGGATTTACTCATCATATAATGTTCAGGAAGAGCAAAATATCCCTGGAGGATTATTTCTAATGCTCGCATATAAACGAGACGGAGCTAAATCGCTGGAAACAGGATCTCTGAATGCAGCAAATGGAAAACTTAACGGAGAAGGTCCATACAGAGTGTTACTACCTCAAGAAAAAGTAGGAAGACCAGACAGGGGAAGTAAATCTCCTAAATTCGATGATGGTTTTGACTATGGTGGCAAAGACCTCGATCACAATGCAGGAAGATGCCCTAAGTCAATAGTAGCAATCAAGATTGAACCAATGCCTGAGGATCAAGGTGAATTTGACTGGAAATATGGTGGATATAAATATCTAGACGAAAAAAAGATTTTCATCTACGGACATGGCGTAAAATGATTTTAGAGTTTTTAAAAAAACACAGGGCGCTTGTCCTGTGTTTTATTTTAATGTTTACAATTATTCCTATTCTTATAGCTGAAGAACAAGAGCCTCAAACAGATGCAGCAACAGAAATCAAAGGTGAAGATAATGCAACAACCGAAGAGGCTAGTTCTGACACTGAAGAAAGTACCAAAGAGAACACAGAAACTACGAAAGAAGATAATGATGAAAAAGAGAAATTCGTTGCAACAGATGGGATTTTTTCCATAAATCTCTTTGCAGATATATGGCTTAAACCTGTAGAATTTGTAGAAAATGGGGTGCTTAACTCAGACACCGGAGAGAATGCCGCAGTTGTCGCCTCAGGATTCAGCATATACAATCCAATCTTCGGGATGTCATATGAGGCACAGAATTTCTCATTTAACACAAATATTTCGATTGGAAGAACAATAGATCTGCTGGATCTCAATTTTTCTTTTTATACAAAGAAAAAAGAGGTAGAATTTATTTTCGGTCAGATGAAGATTCCTTTGACATTTGAAAATGCATTATCTCGAAGCGACAGAGATTACCCGATGCTATCGATGATTTCAAGCCAATTACAAGATTACTCGCTTCTGAGGCAGACATATCTAAGGTCTCCTTTTACTGCTGTAAAATCCTATGGACGAGATTTAGGTGTCGGACTAAAAGGCTCACTCTACGGTTTCTCATACTTCCTCTACGTGGGTAACGGATTCGGTGCAAACATCGGGATTGGTGGTAGCGAAGACAAACAGACTATTTTCACCAATGACTTTGGACATTTCATCTATGCGGGAAGATTCGAATACAACTTTGCTGAAATTTTTAAGGAAAAACTGCCAGATTTCACTGAGATAACAATTGGAGCACACGGGTTATACAATTTTCACGACAATTTTCTGCTAGGCTCAGACGAAAGAAGTATCTTCAGCACAAAACGAGCCTCATGGAGCTGTGATTTTCAATTTTCCTACAAGTATTTACGAACCTCATTTATCTACGGAATGGGCTGGATACTA
Source organism: Spirochaetales bacterium (assembly GCA_016936615.1). GTDB lineage: Bacteria > Spirochaetota > Spirochaetia > JAFGXN01 > JAFGXN01 > JAFGXN01. The sequence goes on from JAFGXN010000086.1 coordinate 17,523, forward strand.
GAGGATCAGGATAGAGATGGACATGGAGACTATTTCTACAAAGGGTGGGATTTTCGCATAATTGGCGTACCAATCCCTGATGTACTTGAGATGGGGATTGCAATTGATGGCCTAATCACTGACAAGAACAACACAGGAAATTTATTCAATTATCTGAACATCACTGCAAACCTTCAAGCAAACTTTGCAAAATACTTTACAATCGACATTGCCTACAAACACAAGATTCTCGATGCAATAAACAATGCTGATCTTAAGAATGACATTTTCCTGATATCATTAAAGATGAACTTCGGTGCAGCCTTTGATTTAGGGAAAAAATTATAATTTTTCACAAAAAAAAACTAGCTACCCTCAACAAGTAGCTAGTTTCAATCTATCCTCTAATACTATCCAAGAAAAATCTTCATATCATCGTCGACTGTACCGATTCCTGCTATGCCAAACTTCTCGACAAGAACCTTTGCAACATTCGCAGACAAGAAACCCGGAAGAGTCGGTCCAAGATGGATATTCTTCACACCAAGGAAAAGCAGAGCCAACAGAACAATTACAGCCTTCTGTTCATACCATGCAATGTTGTATGCGATTGGAAGCTCATTAACATCACTCAACGCAAAGACCTCTTTCAGCTTCAAGGCAATCAAAGCCAATGAATAAGAGTCGTTGCACTGACCAGCATCAAGAACTCGAGGAATACCGCCAATATCACCCAAAGACAATTTGTTGTATCTGTACTTTGCACAACCCGCAGTCAAGATAACTGTATCCTTCGGCAACTTCTCTGCAAACTCGGTGTAATACTCCCTAGACTTCATCCTTCCATCGCAGCCAGCCATCACGAAAAACTTCTTGATTGCGCCGGATTTAACTGCATCTACAACCTTGTCAGCCAAGGCAAAGACCTGCTCGTGGGCAAAGCCTCCGACAATAGAACCACTCTCTATTTCAGTTGGAGCCTTAGACTTCTTCGCCATAGCAATAACAGCTGAGAAATCCTTTTTCCCATTCTCATCAGCTACAATATGCACACAGCCAGGATAACCTGCCGCACCTGAAGTGAAAATTCTTCCCTGAATCTCTTGGCTTCGAGGCGGAACTATACAGTTGGTCGTAAATAGAATCGGGCCGTTGAAAGTAGCAAACTCTTCGAGCTGTTTCCACCACGCATTTCCGTAATTTCCAACAAAGTTTTCATACTTTTTGAAAAAAGGATAATAATGCGCAGGCAACATCTCGCTGTGGGTATAGACATCCACACTACTTCCCTTAGTCTGCTCAAGCAACTGCTCGAGATCTGTCAAATCATGACCGGAGATAAGAATCGCAGGCTTATTTCGCACGCCGATATTAACACTTGTGATCTCAGGATTACCATATTTTGAAGTATTAGCACCGTCAAGAAGAGCCATCGCAGCAACCCCGAACTCACCAGTCCTCATTGTCAAAGCAACAAGTTCATCAGCACCAAGCGAATTATCACGCAGAGCAACAAGAGCCTCATATATAAAAGAATAAATCTCGAAATTTTCTTTACCAAGATTAAGAGCATGGTGAGTATAAGCAGCCATTCCCTTCAACCCGTAAGTTATCATCTCCCGAAGCGAGCGCACATCTTCATTCTCTGTCGCAAGGACACCAACTGCCGCAGCCTTCTCCACCATCGAAACCCTATCGCCAACACTGAAATTCCCAGCATCACTCAATCCTGACAAACCAGCCTCTTTCTTCAATCCATCACGAATTGCAAGAACCGCCGTAATCTGCGATTCAATCGCATCCTCATCGAAGTTAGCATTAGTAATTGTCATAAAAAGACTCTTCAAGGTCTCATGATTTGCTTGGTTCAAAGTCTTCACATCAAACTTACCCTTCACAACAACCTCAGCAAGACCCTTAACAGAATAAATCAACAAGTCCTGCAGCTTTGCAACCTCTTCACTCTTTCCACAAACTCCCCTGACCTGGCAACCAGTTCCCTTCGCTGTCTCCTGACACTGAAAACAAAACATACTCATACACTTCCTCCGTTAATTTTTTGGTGCTGGAGCCTTCACTACGTATAACTCCAAAACTTTTTCATCGTTATTCATTACATTCATCTTCGTATTGAATGGAATCTTCAGAACCTTGCCAGCCTCATAGCTCTCTGAAACCTGATCATCAAGCATCAGAGTCACGACACCGCGAACAACACTCATATAGACAGTTGAATTTGAGAAGTGCTCAGGCAAGGCCTCGCCCTTATTCAAAATCATATGATTAAAATGTAAATTTTCATCAGCAATAACACGCTCAATTGTCTTATCATCACCGACAACCATCTGATAAACTTTTTCTACCATATTTCCTACCTCCTAAGTATAGATAAAGTATATGAAGATTCCAAAGCTCGTGCCGTAACATATGTTACGAGATGTGGGGAAATTTTATTTTTTAGAAAAAAATTAAATTTTTCCTGCTTCTAACTTTCCGTCTGCGAAGCCTGCTGGCAAAGTAAACTTTGCCCTGGCAGGATGGATTAGTCCTTCGGACTAATCCTTGCTTATCCTGCTTAGCAGTGAGTACACTGCCCTGGCAGGATGGATTAGTCCTTCGGACTAATCCTGCTTGGCAATTCTTGCGAATTGCCCTGGCAGGATGGATTAGTCCTTCGGACTAATCCTGCTTGGCAATTCTTGCGAATTGCCCTGGATTGACAAGATGCTGGGGATAGGCAATAATACTATGAGGTATTCAATGACATTTTCATCACTTGGCTTATCTAAGCCTTTTCTTGGGATTCTGGCTGAACAAGGCTATACGGCTCCTTATCCGATTCAGGCGCAGGCGATTCCTGCTATTTTAGAAAAAAAAGACATTCTCGGCATAGCAAAGACTGGCTCTGGTAAGACTGCAAGCTATGTCCTTCCGATATTACAACTGCTAGAAACGGCAGAGAAGCAGAAGAACCGCCACGTCAAGGCTCTTGTTCTTGTTCCAACCCGCGAGCTTGCAGTACAGGTCAACGAGGTCTTCAAGACTTTTGAGCCTGGTGCTGCTGTGAAGATGAAATCTCTGGCTGTCTTTGGTGGCACGTCGATCAATATGCAGATGATGTCGATGCAAAATGTGGACATCCTCGTAGCGACGCCTGGCAGATTGTTGGAGCTTGTCGAGGTGAATGCAGTTCATTTAAACGAGATAAAAATTTTAGTTATAGACGAAGCAGATAAGCTGCTGAACACCAGCTTTACCAAAGAGTTTGACAGAATTCTGGGGCTACTCCCAGCCAAACGGCAGAATCTGCTTTTTTCCGCAACCCTGAACAAAGAGATAACAGAACTTAACAAGCTGATGCTCAACCAGCCAGAAGTTATTAATATAGAAGAAAAAGAAGAAAATATTGAACTTATCGACCAGTCAGCCTACCTTGTCGAGGATTCCCAAAAAGGACCACTTCTGCGACATCTGATTGACGAATTGCAGATTGGGCAGGCACTGATCTTCGCCTCATCCGTAGCGCGCGCAGACCGTGTCGCAGACAAACTCCGAAGAAATGGAATTGACGCTCAATCCATCCACAGCAGAAAATCTCAGGGCGCCAGAACCGACCTTTTAACCAAGTTCAAAAACAAGAAAATCCCAATCCTCGTAGCCACCGACCTGCTCGCCCTCGGCATAGACATAGAAGACCTCCCCTTCGTAATCAACTACGAACTCCCCCGCTCCCCCAAAGTCTTCATCCACCGCATAGGCCGAACCGGCCGCGCCGAAACCTCAGGCAAAGCAATCTCCTTCATCTCCCCCGAAGAAGAACCGCACTTTTACATCATCCAGAAGAAAATGAAGAAAAGGGTGAAGTTGATTAATGCTAAGGAGATGGGGTTTTAGGGATTGCTGCAATATGCTAACATTCCTGAAAGTCTGCCACGCCTTGGATATCAGGATAGATCTGGCTAGATTTTCTGCTTAGGAGGAAATTTTACCCTATATTTATAGTAACACGCATTACGATAATACAGATTACTATAAATATCAAAATCCCCGACAGAGCAATTTCAGAGACTTTGGATTGACTTATCACAAAAAACGCAGTAAATTTAAACATAAATCAATGCATGGGAGGTGCACAATGAGTAGCATAAATGTTACAAATGCGGGAAAAGATCTTTACAATCTTGTAAAAAGCGTAAATTCAACTCATGAACCAATAATTATAACGGGAAAAGAGTCAAATGCTGTTCTCATTGGCGAAGAAGATTGGAGAAGCATTCAAGAGACATTATATCTTTCAGCTATCCCAGGAATGGTAGATTCAATAATTGAAGGGATCAACACACCAATTGAAGATCTTTCAGATACTTTGGACTGGTGATGTACAAACTACTTTTTACAAAGCAGGCACAAAAGGATGCAAAAAAACTTAATTCGTCAAATTAAAAACCTAAAGCAAGTGAAATCCTAGAAACATTAAGAAAAAACCCTTATCAAGACTACCCTCCTTACGAGAAACTAGTTGGAGATCTCTTAGGAACTTTTTCACGAAGAATAAACATTCAACACCGCATAGTCTACCAAGTTTTAGAAGATGAAAAAATTGTAAAAGTTATACGAATGTGGACTCATTATGAGTAAATAGCAATAACTATAAGCACAATATAAAAAAAAGAAGAACCATGATAAATTGCAATATGCTAACATTCCTGAAAGTCTGCCACGCCTTGAATATCAGGATAGATCTGGCTAGATTTTCTGCTTAGGTTGAGCTTTTACCTTATATTTATAGTAACACGCATTACGATAACGCAGATTACTATAAATATAAAAATCCCGACAGAGCAATTTCAACGTCTATACTTTGGCATAGTATAATTCAGCAGTATTTATACTATCGCGTGACATAGAGATGTAACAGTCCAAAAACTATCAGCGAAAAAGAGTAAATTCTTGCAAATTATAGTAACGTGCATTACAATAATATAGGTTACTATAAGGTGGGAGTATGAAATTTTATTCACGAGAGCAGGAGTTGCAACTACTCGAGAGAGATTATTCGCAAACTGACAACTCTTCGACAATGACTGTAATTACTGGTCGGAGAAGAATTGGAAAGACTTTGCTTGCTAAGAAATTCGCAGAGAATAAAAAGCATCTTTATCTGTTTATTTCAAAAAAAAATGAGGTCTTGCTGTGTAAAGAATTTTTAGAAATAATTACTAGCCAATTTAATTTTCCAGTTTTTGGAGAGATAAAAGATTTCAGAACCATATTCAGGCTGCTTATGGAGATTGGAAAATCTCAAAAAATTATTGTAATAATCGATGAATTCCAGGAATTTTACAGTATAAACAATTCAATATATTCAGAAATTCAGAATATCTGGGATGAGAACAAAGACAAATCAAAGGTTCATCTGATTTTCATAGGCTCAATCTATTCGTTGATGAATAAAATTTTCAAAAACAGTAAGGAGCCTCTATTTGGGCGAGCAGATAGAATTATTTATCTCAAGCCTTTTTCCCCTAAAACCATAAGGGCGATACTCGAAGACAACGGGAATTACAGTAAGGAGAATCTTTTTATTAACTACCTGATAACTGGCGGGGTTCCTCGGTATCAAGAAATATTGGTGAAAAATGGAATTTTTTCCAAAGAAAAACTTCTAGAGTTCTACTTTGAAAAAAGTTCACCATTCATCGATGAGGGAAAGACCATCTTGATTGAGGAATTTGGCAAAGAATATGGAACATATTTCTCAATCCTCGAACTGCTCTCAGAGGGGCGGACTTCGCGATCTGAGATTGAGTCAATTCTTGAGAAAAACATTGGCGGATACTTGGAGAATTTAATAGAAGATTTTAACATTGTTGCAAAGCGGCAACCGGTTGGTGCAAAAGCAACTGGGAAAATACAAAAATACTACATAAATGACAATTTTTTAAACTTCTGGTTCAGATTTGTCTACAAATACAGATCCTCAATAGAGAACAACAACTTCGAATTTCTCAAGAATAATCTAGAAAAAAGCCTATCCACCTACAGCGGAGCAATTTTAGAAAGGCTATACCACGAGATTTTCAGAAACCAAGGAAAATTCACCGCAATCGGCACCTACTGGGAGCGTGGCAACGCAAATGAGATCGACATTGTCTGCGTAGATGAAGCAAACAAACGCCTAATCATCGGCGAAATCAAGCTAAACAAAGACAAACTGCGACTAGCCCAGCTTCAAGCAAAGTCAAAAAACCTGGAAAAAAGATTCCCCGACTATGAGTTTGAATATTTGGAACTGAGCCTGGATGATGTCGAGGGGTATTTGGCTTCGGAATAGATTTTTTTCAAAGACTTAATAAATTTTATTTGAAAAAGCTTGAAATTGTGGTAGAATGTTTGTGTGGAGAAATATAGCACTCGAAGTATTCAAAATTTCTTCCAAAAGGCTGTAAAAGATGCTAAGATAAATAAATCTGTTAGCGTGCATACCTTG
>JAFGXN010000087.1 GCA_016936615.1 Spirochaetales bacterium
GTCAGAATTATTGTCAGAATTATTGTCAGAATTATTGTCAGAATTATTGTCAGAATCGTCGCCAGAATCATCATCAGAATCGGAATCATCGCCGGAGTCATCGTCAGAATCATCGTCAGAATTATCGCCAGAATTATCGCCAGAATCATCACCAGTGATTGATCTTCGTGTATTTTGCAAATTTAGTGTTGACGTCTCGTCTGTGGATGTTGTGTTAGTATCAGGAGAATCAGGGTAGGTAGTTTGTTCTGAGCTAGTCTCATCAGCTTCTGCATTGGGATTTTCTTTTTTTTCAGAATTTTCTTGATTGCTAGAATTTTTATTAGTGTCGTTGTCGGTTGTCTGAGACTCTTTTTCAGCTATTTCAGTATCCTGTTTTGATTTATTTTCTATTTCTTCCTCATTTTTTACCTGTATCTCTTCATTAGAAAATTTATCAGATTGGTTTGCTTTTATTTTTTCAAATTCCTTAGCATTTAGTTTATTTTTCTCAGTTTTATTATCACTATTTTCATAGTTATCTGGCATAGTGAGCTCCTATCTTTCATTTAGTGAGTTATCAAGCTTTGATTTTACTGGAATAACTAGGTATTCTAGCAAACTTTTACTTCCTATCTTAATTTCAGCTGTCACTAGCATTCCAGGCAAAATCTTATTTTTTGTACTATCCTCTCCGATATATCCTTTCTCTAAGAAAATGCTCCCTCTGTAATATGGATTTCTCGATTCATCGACAAAGGTTGTTGCGGAAATTTCATTTATCACTCCCTTTACCTTTCCAAATCTGTTATAATTGAAGGCACTGAACTTCAAATCAACTTGATTACCAATTTTTATCTCGCCAATATCAGAAGGTTTTATCTTTATAAAGACAACAAAGGAGTTAGAGCTTGGAATTATGTCGAGTATTGTCTCTCCACTCCTAATTACATTGCCTTTACTAATCCTTTTTATATTAAAAACCTTTCCTTCGACTGGTGATTTTATAGTTAGATTCTCAAGATTATCGACAAGTCTTTGTTTTACTATTCTATTGCTTTGAATTTCACTTCTTAAACCCTCGAGGTCTCTTTGCAGGTTGTAGTAGACTGTGTTTGAGAGTAAGCCTTCTTCGAAGAGTTTTCTTTTTGCATTAAACTCTTCTTGTAATGAGTTTCTTTCTCTCTCAAGTGAACTTATCTTAACTTCTATCTCGGATATTCTAGATAGCATCTCAGTTTTGTCAAATTTTAATATATCTTGATCTTTTTGAAGTAAGTCTCCTTCTTTAATATAAATTTCTTCAACAGTTCCACCTATAGGATGTTGAATAGATATTTTTTCTTCTAGCGTTAAAATTTCTCCCGGAGCAAATATTTTTTCCTCTAAATTGACAAAGCTTGCCCAAGCTAGAAATAATCCAAATATTATAAAAATAAAGATCAATATCCAACTTAATATTTTGGGGCTTCCTGTCTCTCTTAATATCATTGATTTTGAAATAGATTGAATTATCTTCTCAGATTTAATCTTGTTCTCCCTCATTATTTATCTCCTTCAATATAACTCATATATTCTTCTGGTTCACCAAAGAAGTTAACTCTAGCATTATCTAACTGGAGAACTTTTTGGCTTTTTTTGATAAGTTTTTCAGAATTCGTAATCACTATAACAGAGGCAGAAGTCTTTAGCTCATCGATAATTGATATGAAATTTTCATCTACTTCATGATCTTTAATTTTATCAATCAAATAGAGTTTTGTTTTTCTTAGTAATAGCATTGCGAGTTTAAGTTTTTTATAAAAATCCTCATCTTCAACTAACAGAACTTCATCGTTTATGTTTGTGTAGAGTCTTGATGGTAAAGATTCTACAGCTTCTAGCAATCCAACTTTTTTCAATATTGGCTTTATCTCTTTAAGTGACGCGGATGGTTTTGCCATCCTTAAATTGAAGAATAATGTTTCGTTGAAAAAAATTCTCTCTTCAGGCATGTATGATATAGATTTTCTAAGTAAAATAGGATCAATCTGTTTAATATTTATATTTTCTATTGTAATTGAACCGTTTTGAGGCGAGTATAATCTAAGGATTAATTTTAGAATAGAAGAGGTTCCTGAACCTTCGTGTCCTGTTATTGCTAGCATTTCACCTTTTTCCATTTTAAAATTTATGTTATAGAGTGCTGGTTGGTAGTCTGGATTGTATCTCAGGTATATGCTCTTGAAAGATATCCCCCCATCAATCTGGCGATGGATTGATTGTATTGTTTCTGGCTTTGTTTCCTGAGGAATATTCATGAACCTGTTTAATTGATCTATACTTCTCTTAAATGAGCTGATTTGTGAAAATACGTAGAAGCCTCGTTTCAGTGGTGATAGTATTCGTGATGTAATCACAAATGACGCAAAGAGTGCACCTGGCGAGAGGTTTTGATCGATTACCATCTTTACACTTACAGCAATAGTTATTAATAGCAATATGTTTACTATAGTTTGGGAAAAAACATTTATAGTTGAAATGATTTTTGCTTCTCTGAAGCTTTCAAATGCTGCCTTTGCTGAATGTTGCTGATATCTTCTTTTCCAGGAATTTGTTTTACCAATGTATTGGATATGGTCGAAGTTTTTAAAGATTTCAGATTGTATTTGGTTCTTTTCGCTTCTGGCAATTGTCAGAAGATCTAACTCTTTTTTTACTATTTTAAAAGTAAAGATCAATGCCACAGAGAATATTACCATTCCTGCAAAAGGGATGTAAGCAATTTTCCCTCCAACTACTATTAATCCCGCTAACATAAGAATTGTGAAGGGTAGATCTAGAAGTGTCTTGAAGGCTGATCCTGAGAAGAAATCCTTGATATTTTCAAAATCATTTATCCTAGACACTTGAGCTTCTACAGATGCTGTTTCTGTGTATTTTGGAGCTAGGTATAGAATCCTTCTAATGACCTCTGTGTTTAAAACATATTCTATTCGTGAACTAAGATAGCATAAGAGATATTGTCTTAAATAGCTGAAGCCAGCCTGTGAAATTATAAATATTAGGGTTGCAATTCCTAGATATACCAATATTTTATAATCACTTGCAATATTTATCTGTGAATATATCAGCATTATAAATAATGGAGTGGAGAAGGAGAATAGTGCAATAAAAAAAGAGAGAAGGGTAGCTGTTGCTAGCTCTTTTTTGAATCTTAATATCAGCTTTTCAAACCAGTTTTTTTGTGGTTTATATAGATTTTCGCTAAATTTCGTGATTGGTATAAAAAGTAGAATTCTTTTTATACTTGGTATTTTTTCTGTAAGCGAATATTCATTTTTCTGTGGGTCATAGACAAAATACTTATCTTCTTCCTTTTTTATAACACAAAAAATTTCTTTATTCTTTGTTATACATAGATATGGATAGAACTCTTTATTCTTTAGCTGTCTTGTTGATTTGACCTGTTGGGTCTCATATCTCAGATTAGCCATAGTTTCTATGAATTCTAGTTCATTCATCTTTTCTGGGTTGTATGTTAATGATTCAGCTAAATCAATTTCGCTTCCGCGCCAACCAAGTGCATCTAGTAGGGGAGTTAGTACTTTTGAATAATTAGAAATAATTGATCTATTCTTTTTCATAATCTGCTCCAAACGAGTAATAATCAGTTCCATTTGTATGACTTATCCACCACTCGAGTAATGTCTTCTTTAAATTAGATGAGAGATTTAATATTTGGTTAGTCTCTGACTCTTGCCATGTATCAATCTTAAATAGAATTTGTTTATGTTCTTTAATATGGTCGCTTGTTATTTCTTTATCGAGATTGTTCATTATCTTTTCTTCGTTGTTAAAGTGTTGACTAGCATACTCTCTTAACTTTCCCACTAGTTCTTTTATTTTTGAATACTCTTTTTTTATCATAAGATCTTCAATCTTTGTGTTTAGCTCAAATACTATCTCTATAAATTTCCTATGATCTGAATCTATTATATCTATTCCTGTTTTTGAGATTAACCAGAAGGTTTCTTCAGCACTCTTAGTCTCTTCGTAGAAGGTCTCTAGCCATGGGGTTTCCACAAAAGTCTTGTAATCTTCTATATTTATGTGAATAAGCCACCATTTTAATAACTGTTTGTTGATTTCTGCACACTCTTCCTCATCGACCTCTTGTGTTTCAGCTGCTATTTTTGCTGTCTCAATCAGCGTACGGAAGTTTTTATGCAACCCTATATGTGATTCTTCTTTTGGATTATTATACTTTCTCATCAATTCTTCTTCATGCAGGAAGTGGCTATCAATATCTTTTTCAAGAATTCTTAATTTTTTCACAGCAATATCTTTTTTTGCCTGGGTAATTTCAAATATTCGGTTTGTAAGTCCTTCGTGTTCTTTATCAATGAATGGAATATGAATTCTACGAAGATACTCTTTGATTTTATTTATATCTTTGATTTCTACAATGGCATTTACAGTATTTCTAAATACAAAGGTCTCTTTGTCTGTTGAATTTATATGGTTAACTACCCATTCTAACAGGTCAATCTTTAATTGGAAGGCAGATGAGATTTTCCCTTTATCATAAGATCCCAAAAGCTCTTTTATATTTTGAATAATATATCTGTGTTCTCTCTTTTGCCTTTCAAGAAAATCAATCTTTAATTCTTCTATAATTTCTTCTTCTCTCTTAAAGTGGGCTTCAGCATATAGCACGAATTGGTTAAGAAGATTTTCTATTCTTTGAGTATTTTTGTATGTATAATAATCATTCGAGCTGGCTAGTATTGTATTTAATTCTAGAATATATTTTGCTAATTTTTTGTGGTCGTGGTCTACCTGGCCGATTCCAGTCTGTGATATTAGATTGCGAATATCTTCCCATGTCTTGGAGGTTTGCATTATCCATTTTTGAAAATCTTTATCTCTCATAGTATTCCATCTCTCTTTCCACAAGGGTATTATTTTGAATTGAAAAATGTTTATCGCAAATCTTTAAAATCTTTTTATTTTCAGTAGAGATGATTATGACAGTGTTAATCTTTATCTCTTTGAGTAACTCGATAAATATATCAATTGTCTGCTCATCCATATCTTCGTCTGCATTGTCGCATATTAGAACACGAGGTCTATGGAGAAATACTCTGGCTAAAATTATTCTGTTGATTAGGTTTGATGGTAAGGTCTCATTGCTTTTTTCATTTAGCTCTGTTTCAAGTCCCTTTGGAAGGTGAACTGTCAATCTATCTAGCTTGACAAGAGAGGCTGTATCTTCTGCTTGTATTGAGAGCTCAGGATTAAACATTGTGATGTTCTCAATTATTGTGCCTTTGAAGACTTTTCCTTTTTTTGGGAGAAATTCGACACCTGTGCTGAACTTGTCTATCAAGATATGATTTATCTTGTAATTATCAAGGTAGATATTGCCTTCATCTGGTTCTTCGATTCCACATAGTGTGTCAAAAAATCTACTCTTTTCTAGGCTAGAATTTGAAGAGATTGCAGTGATGCTATCTTTATCAATATTGATTGATAAATTTTTTACAATATATCTATTATTCTCTTTTATTGAAAGGTTTTGAATTTGTATTACACTGTCAATTCCAAAAGGTATTGAAATCTTATTATCTGTAATGTCGTCAAAACTAAATTTTTCATTCAAATCTTTAATAGCTATTTCAGCATCGGATAGATTTATCATAAACTTAGAGATTCCTATCAGCGGACTAATTGCTCGACGAGATAGCATTGTGCAGGCAGTAATTACACCTAGTGAAATATCTCCGTTTAGAACTAGATATCCTCCTGTTATTATTGTGCCGTAAAGCATTATCTGACTTGTCATCTCTCCTAGAAGAATTGAGCTATTTGAGCTTAGAGCAAGTTTGAAACTGTTAACTGCATTATCTTTTTCTTTGTTTTCGAATTTTCTGATAAGCATGTCTTCGCATGATTGAGCCTTTATGAAGTGTATTTTTGAAAAAATTTCATTTATAAAAGAGAGTTTTAATTTTTTTGTTTCAAGAAAATTAACCTTGTTTCTCATAAAAATTCGTTTATAGACAAGAGCTGCAATAAAGTATGTAACAATTATTGAAATAGGGAAAATTACAATTTTTCCACCAAAAAAATATATCGCATACAGGTAGAATAGCATAAAAGGAAGATCCATTATTGATTGAAACATCTCTCCTGAATAGAATTTTCCTAATTTCTGTAGATGTCGAAAGCTCTGTTGGTACTCCGTAATGTTAAAATTAAGCTGCTTAAAGTTTCTTACTGATAAAAGTTTAGACATTAACATATCTTCAGCTGTGTGTATGTAAGAATATGAGAATTTCGAAGCGATAATACCCCTGATTGTCATAACAAACATCTCCACAACAACAATTACTAGAGCTCCTATCGTCAGAATTATTAGTGTCGATTCAGATCTATATGGGATTATTCTGTCATAGACCTGTAGGAAAAATATTGGGATGACAAGCGAAAAAACATTTACTAAAATACTCGCTATAGCAAGAAGGAAGAAAAAATGTTTAGATTTTTTCACAATATTTAGATTCTTCATAAGTTCAAATTTCCTATTCATTTTCCACCTCTAACTTTTCTAATTTTTTAACTAATTGCCCTGATGCTAGAAGGTAATCAATTTTATACCTTTGCAATTCGTATATTTTTATTGTGTAATTCTTTAGTGCGTCGTAGTAAAAATTTCTAGCATCAATTATATCAAAGGATGTTCTCATTCCAGCCTCAAACTCTTTGGTTATTCCTTCAATTGCTTCTTCTGCAAGTTGGTATGCTCTCTTGTAGAACTCTAGTTCATTTTCAATAAATTCAATTTTATTTAATCGTGACGCTATCTCATTTTTTATAGAGAAGCTTAATAGGTTCATTTCTAAACTTAAAATATCAAGATTATTTTTTTCAGATTTAGCCTTTACTATGTTTTTTGCCAGATTGCCTATAGGGATGGTTAGTACAAGTCCAGCACTCCATGTTGGGCTATTAGGTTGCCATGCATAATTTGTTGTATATATTGGAGTCTCGAAGTTAAAGTTGAGACTTGGCATATTCGCAAGTCTTGTTGCGGTTAATCTAATCTTTCCTGCTTTTGTTAATGCTTGTAGCTGTTGAAGTTCAAAGCGTTGAAGGTAGCTTTCGCTGCTAATCTCAAACTCTTCAATTATTTTTTTGTATGAATTCGTTATTTTCTGTAGTTCTTTCTCTGATATTTTTGCGAAACATACGTTTTCGAGATTGAGTAGGCTATTCTTGTAATCTACTTCAGCCTTTAGGCTGTCACCTTTGTATTTAGCAAGTCTAGCAATTGCGTATGAAAGTTCTGTCTTTGAAAGGTTTCTCGCATTTACTTTTTTTTCAATACCCTTTGTGTATTCTTCAAAGGTTAATACATTGTTTTTTGCAATCTCTGCTAGATTTAAGTTTTTGTCGACTTCAATTCCATAGACAAGTATATTGTAGAGTTGTTGCTGATAGGCACTTTTGTACATGAAAAATGATGCTTCTTCGAGGCTCTTATTTTCTTGGATAGTTGCAAAACTAGCTGGTTCTAGAACCCTATATGAAAATCTAAACTTGTAGCTAATCATTGGATTTTCTTCTTGATAGTCAAGTATGTTGAGACTTGTCTCAACTCGCTCTGGAATTAGAAAAAAATATTGGTTTAATGTCGTATTTTTTGCATTTTGATATTGCAGATATGCTCTTTTGACATTCGGATGATTCTGGATAATCTGGTGAAGTGAAAATTCAGTTTCAATAATCTGCTGGTTAGCAACTGACTCAGTTAAAAATACAAAAAACATAACAATAGATAAAAATATTTTTTTCATGTTTTAAGTATATGCTTATTATTTTATAAATCAAAAAAAGATTACATCTTGCCAAATGCGTCGTCGATTGCCTCTTCGAGTGTCTTGATAGCACTATTTGCGTCGCGTTTCTTGATGTAAAAGTGAATTTTCTCTGCGTTTTCAATCATTCTGGTTAGACCAAAGATTTCGCAGTATCTTTTCCACATGTTTATTATTGGAATCTTAAAAGAAGAGAAGATTAGAGGTGCTATTGTATTGCCTGATATGTAGCATATCTCGTGGTGGATCTCGTAGTTGCGCTCGGCAGCCTCTTTATTGTCTTTCGACTCTTTTAGTTTGATTAGCATCTCTTCGAGAGTCTTAATCTGTGGATCTGTAATATTGGGGATTGCAGATGAGAAGGCGAGTCTTTCAAGTAAAATTCTCATTTCAAGGAAGGATTTAATATCCTGCTGCGATAACAACCCATAGTTATAGTCCATAATAGAAAGAATTACATCGATTTTGCCATATTTTTTATAATTTGCAACATAGGTTCCCTGTCTTGGCTTGATTTCAAGAAAGCCCTTGTTAGCCATTTCTGCGATTCCGGAGTTTACTGCTGTCTTGCAGATTCCCATATCCTTAGCTAGTTGCCTCTCTGGCGGTAGTTTGCTTCCGATTGGCAACTTATTTGATATTATCATTGATTCTATTTCTTTGACAAAGAGATCCTTTAGCGATAGGTTGTTGAGGTTCTTAAATTCCATTTTTCCCTTCAAAAATTTGCGATTTAGATTTCTAGTTATTATACTTGTAAATGTTCAAAATTACAATAAATCGAATTGTATCTAGCTGAATTTAGGTAATATTTTAACTTTTTTTATTTATTTAGATAAAAAAATATTGATTTATCTAGGTTCTTACGTTATACTGTCTTAGAATTAGTGGTCAGACCACAAAGGAGTTTAAAATGGGTTTATCAAAGGTTTATTCAAAAATGGATAAGATCGGGCAGTTCTGGTCTTGGTTAATTTTCACTGTATTGATTATTGGAATTTCAATCTTGACATCTTTGCAGCCTCTATGGGCTAACATTCCTTTCAATGTTATAATTCCAATTCTTGTACTAATTTTTCTAAAGACTGTGTTCTTCGAAAAGATGAAATTATCTACATTGATAATTATGAGAGCATTGATTATTCTTGCTGTCTTTGGGGTATTACCTGGTGACATCTATGTAAAGATTGTTCTTGTGTTCATGGTTATAAATATTCTTGAAGCTACGTTCACAGATTTAAAGAAGAAAAAATACTTTAACTTTATTACTGGTATTCTTTTGGCTGCTTCAACCATTCCTGCTTTCTGGTGGTCAAGTGAGTGGATTACAGCTGATTCTGCAATCTGGGGTGGACCATATTACCATGCAGAGGCTGTTGCTTTAGCTGGAACAATCTGCTGGATAATCGCATACACAATATGGAACTGGATCTTTGTGACTAACGAGTTCAGCCCATCAATTGCATATTTACATGTTGGAATCTTGTTCGCACC
The DNA here is from genome assembly GCA_016936615.1 of Spirochaetales bacterium. Taxonomy (GTDB): domain Bacteria; phylum Spirochaetota; class Spirochaetia; order JAFGXN01; family JAFGXN01; genus JAFGXN01. Next base: position 9,336 of record JAFGXN010000087.1, read on the forward strand.
ACTTCTTGGTATTGTTTGTTTCATGAATCCTGGTCTATGGATGATTTTTAGAGCAAATTCCTTGACCATCGGTGGAGTTTTTCAGATTTCAAATAAGGAATTCTTGGAGAAGAAGCTTGAGAACAAGAAATTTTCTAATTTTGTTGATTTTGTAAGTAAGACAAGTGTTCAGGTTGTCTTGATGATTATAAATGTGGCATTGATTGCTGTGCCTGTTGTTTTGACTATTCTACATTTCTTGGCTGATAAGGCTGGAAATATCTAATATAGGGAGTTTATATGAAAAATTATGACGTAATTGTTATTGGTGCTGGTAATGCTGGATTATCATCTGCTGCGACATTAGCGCTCGAAGGGAAAAAGGTTTGTGTCTTCGAAAAGCACAACATCCCTGGTGGTTGTGGAACAAGTTTCAGACGAGGAAGATTCGAGTTTGAAGTTGCGCTACACCAATTAAGTTCAATGGGTACTGAAGAGAAGCCAGGCCCATTGAGAAAACTTTTCAAAGAGTATGGAATCTTAGATCAGATTGAGTGGATTGAGATTGATTCTTTGTACAAGGTTAATCTTCCAGGAGGTCTTGGAGTTGCTCTTCCAACAACAAGAAAGGGTGCTGAAGAGACATTGATTAAGCAATTTCCTGAAGAAAAAGCGAGTATTCTTGCTTACTTTGACACTGTCTACAAGTTTTGTGGAGAGATGGATGATTTTGCTGCTGCAAGTGCCAACTCAACTGGTGGTGAGCCTTCAAACATTAAGAAGCTTTTAACACAGGCTCTTTTTGCTAAGAAATACCCATATCTTGCAAAGTATGCATTAAAGACAACTGATGAAGTTCTTGAAGACTTTTTCAAGAGCAAAGAGTTGCAGTTGTGCTTGAGTGCTTACTGGTGCTTCATGGGAATGCCTCCAGAAAGATTTCCATTCTATATCTTGGCAAAGTGCACTAACATCTACATTGAAGATAAACCTTTTTACCTAAGAGGTGGTTCTCAAGTTATCTCTCAAGCTCTTACTGAGGCAATCAAGAAGGCTGGTGGAGATGTTAAGTTTAGCTGTGGTGTTAAGAAAATTGTTGTCGAGAATGGTGAAGCTGTTGGTGTAATAGATGCTAATGGTCAAGAGTATAGATGTAAAAAGATTATATCTAATATCTCTCCAATTCACACTTACGCTAACCTTGTTGACAGGGAATTAATTCCTCGAGAGGCAAGAGAGTATTTAAGTGGCTACACAGTTGGAATTTCAGCTTTGACATGTTTTATTGGACTAGATTGTCCTCCTGAAACAATTGGATTTACTGACTCTTTCAATTTGATCTATGATGATCTTGATGCAAATGAGACCTTCAAGGATGCGTATACACTTTTTCCTGATAAAGATCCTATCATTGCTACTTGCTATACAGTTGATGATCCTAAGGTCTCTCCAGAGGGAACAAGTATTATTACAGCTGGAACCTTGAAGTATGGTACACCTTGGGAAGAGTTGAACCCAGATGAGTACTATGAGACAAAATACAAGGCTGCTAATATTATTATTGATAGACTAGAGAAGAGATTCCCTGGAATTAGAAGTCATATAGAAGAGATTGAAGTTGCAACTCCTCTAACTCATATGAGATATTTGAACCACCCAGGTGGAGCAATCTATGGATACGAGCAAGATGTCAAATCTTCATTTGTATTTTTTCCACGAGAAGTCTTTATTAAGAATTTGACCTTTGCTGGTGGTTGGGTAAACGTGTGTGGATTTGGTCCAAATTACATGTTTGGAAATCAAGTTGCAAAACAAGTGTCTAAAGAGGTGAAGTAATGAAATCGATGAAAGATATTATTATTGGGCAGATGGAAAAAGGCCCAGAAATTATGAATGAGGGTGCAGTTGCCAAGAAGATTGGTAAAGACATCATTACTGAAAAAAATAAAACTGATAGAATTGTGCGAAGCATTCATACAGAGAGTTTAAATCTTATTGTTTCTGAGATTCACCAAGTGACTAGCGATGCTAAGGCTATTAGATTTGTCTCTGCTGATGGATACCTTCCAGTATTTGAAGCAGGTCAGTATGTAAATATTTTTACAGAAATAAACGGTGTTAGAACTTCAAGACCTTACAGTATCTCTTCTTCTCCAAAACAGAGAGGATATTATGAGATCTGTGTTGCTAGAATTCCAACTGGTTTTGTATCTGATTTTTTCCTTGATAAGGTAAAAGTTGGTGATAAGTTCGAAGCAAATGGTCCTCAGGGTGTATTTAGATTCAATCCAGTATTCCATTATAAAAAATCAGTATTCTTAGCTGGTGGAAGTGGAATTACTCCATTTATGAGTATGACTCGAGAGATCCTTGAGAGTGGTGCTGATAGAGAAATATATCTGATTTTTGGAGCTAGAAAGGCTGAACTTGCAATTTTCCATAAGGAATTATCAGCAATGGCTGAACTTCATCCAAACTTTCACTATCATTTAGTATTGTCTGAGTCTGATTCTGAGTGTAACTTCAGAAAAGGCTTTATCGATGCGAAATGTATCAAAGATATCGTTGGAGAGATTGAAGGATCTACTTTTTACATGTGTGGACCTCCAGTAATGACTGATTTCTGTGCTAAAGCTTTAGAAGAGCTTAATATCAGGCCAAAAGATATCAGACGAGAGATGTTTGGTGCTAGACAAGATATTCAGAACGAACCAGGCTGGCCAAGCAACTTGACTGGTGATGAAGTCTTCAAACTGAAGATCGGCGACAAAGTTATTGATGCTAAATCTAGCGAGTCGTTGCTTATTTCTTTGGAGCGAGCTGGTGTTCGAGTGAATGTTTGTTGCCGAAGCGGTGAGTGTAGTTTGTGTAGAGTTAAGCTTGTTAGCGGAAATGTATTCTTGGCAAGAGGTGTTTGGGCTAGACATGCTGATGAAAAATTCGGTTATATCCACTCATGCAAGGCTTACCCAAGCAGTGATGTCGAGATTGAGTTCTAATTAGGAGGAGCTATGTTTTTCTTTACAGGGTATACAGTTGTATCTGTAGCTGTTTTCTTCGGTATGATGGCTGCTTTGTTGTTAATCAACGAGGTAACTAGGCGAAATATGTATGCTGGTATTGCATTTTTTATTGGGCTTCCAGTTCTGTTGTCAATATTCTGGTGGCCAAAGTCTGCAGCTGATGCTACATGGTTTGCGTGGGTGAAGACATATTCTGCGCTTGCTGGTGTAGTTGGCTTCATGGTCTTCAGATATGTGAAGGTTCTACAGAACAAGAAGCTAATGATTCTTTTTCCTTCATTTATCTTGATTGTGAATATACTTGAAGCAATAGTACGAGAGTTTGAAGTCTATGGCTACGATGTAGCTCAAATGGCAGAAGCAGGTCTCCAAGCTGGTCCTTGGAATTTGCTAAACGGTATCGCAGGTGTTCTATTGGTTATTTCAATGTCGGGATTTCTTGGTGTAAAGATTGCTAACACAAAGACCAAAGATATGATTTGGGCAGATCAGTTGTGGTTCTGGATTATAGCATACGATTTGTGGAACATAGCTTTCTGTTACAATACAATTGCACCACGAGCTATGTATACAGGAGTATTATTGATTGTAGCTTGTACTCTTGCAGACTTTTTTATAAAAAGAGGAGCATGGTTGCAGCACCGAGCATATACATTGGCAATGTTTGGAATGTTCTCTTTGACCTTTCCTGGTTATGAGAAGCTTCCAGCATATTCTATAACTTCATCTGGAAATACAGATGCAATGTTAGTTCTTGCGATTTTATCTATTGTATTTAATGTTGGAGTATTTGGATTTGCAATCTTCACTGCAATCAAGAAGCGAAGAAATCCTCTTACAAAAGATTTGTACACAGATTTAAAAATCTACAAGAAAATTATTTCAAAGAACAATTTATAATAACAATATATTGTTGACAGAATAAACCTTTTTTGTTTACTTGCTGCCTAGGCTGTTGTCTGGGCAGCTTTTTTTAATATTTTTTTAATAATATTAGGAAAAACAGAAATTATAATAGTATTAGGAGTTTTTTTAATGAAGTTAAAATATTTAATAATTTTTGTTTTTATCTGTTCTTGTGGTTCATTAGATCAAGTAGCTCTTGATTCTGAAAGATTCGCAAATAAAGAAGATCTTGAATCTATTAAGATTTTAAATGAAATTGCGCCCTCGTCGCTCTCTACATCTGAGCGAGCTAAGATTGTCTTGAGTAAGATGTCATTTGAGCAGAAATGTGAGATGATTGGTGGTAACGGTATGGGTATGAAGCCTTTTAAGAGTTTAGGGCTTCGAGAGATTGTTTTTGCTGATGCAGCCCAAGGGTTGCGTACTTATCGTGGTGCTACTGCATATCCTTCTGGTTTATCTATGGCTGCAACGTGGAATAGATCTTTAGCACATTGTTTAGGTAATGCTATAGGAAAGGAGTCTCTGTTGTTTGGCATAGACTACCTGCTTGGACCAGGAATCAATTTGTATAGATTGCCGACTTGTGGTAGGAATTTTGAGTATTTGGGGGAAGATCCTCACTTAGCGGGTAAACTTGCTGCTGAGTATGTAAGAGGTTTACAGTCAAATCGTGTCGGAGGGGTTGTCAAACACTTTGCTGTTAATAATCAAGAGTATGATCGCCATAATCTAAGTTCAGATCTTGACGAAGATGTAATGCAGATGTTCTATTTTCCAGCTTTTAAAAAAGTTCTTGATGAGAGTGGTTGTGCTGCTGTCATGATGGCTTATAACCCTGTAAATGGAGTTTCTGCAAGTGAAAATAAGTATTTAATAAAAGATGTTCTTAGAACTCAGTGGGGATTTGACGGCATAGTAATGTCGGATTGGGGTAGTACCTACAATGCTCTTGGTATGATGAAGGCTGACCTAGATTTAGAGATGCCAAGTGGTATGTATTATAATTTTTCAAATATGAAGAGTCTCTTAGACCAGGGCAAGATAGAAATTGAAGAGATTGACTCTAAGGTTCTAAGAATTTTAGAGACTAATTTTCGTCTTGGTATATATGATAGAGCTCGAAATTCTCGAAAACCACTTTATAACAATGAAATTTTATCAAACAATAGAGAAATAGCTAGGCAAATCGCTACTGAGGGGCTTGTTCTTCTCAAGAATGAGAAACTGTTGCCGTTAGAAAGCAGTGGCGATGGATATATCGTTCTAGTTGGTCCAAATGCGAAGAATACTGAGACTGGTGGTGGCGGGGCTAGTTATGTGGTACCTGTAAAGAAGATTGATATTTTGAAAGGTATAAAGAAATATTCAGATAAAAAAGTTATATATCTAAATTTAAAAAATAATATTATTGAACAAAAGCATCATTCAATAATTAAAGGTGCAGATGCTGTTCTGGTTTGTGCTGGCCTGAATAGTAAAATCGAGATGGAAGGGCTTGAGCGTTACTGGGAGTTGCCAGAAAAAAGAAGACATGATTTGCAAACTGATAATCTTCTAAATCAAGAAACATTGATCAAAGATATTGCAAATTTAAACAGAAATACCTGCGTTATTCTGACTATTGGCGGTGGTGTTAAGTTGGAACCGTGGATAAATAATGTAGCAGCTGTTATACACTCTTTCTACGGAGGGCAGGAGATTGGCACAGCAGTTGGACGGGTAATCTTTGGGTTAGATAATCCATCTGGAAAATTGCCTTTTTCCATGGCAAAAAAATGGGAAGACTTCGAGGCATCTAAATTTTACATTGAGGATGATAACATTGTTAAATGGCGTCTCTGGTGTTACCCGTATTGTGACCCTCAACGATTAAAAATTAAATCTCTTGTCTATGGGGAACGTTTTGGTGTCGGTTACAGGAATTTTGTTAAGAATGGAATCAAGCCTCTTTATGCTTTCGGCTATGGATTAAGCTATACAACGTTCAATCTTACAGATTGCCAGATTAAGGCTTCAGCTGGCGGGGATATTGAAGTGACTGTCTCGGTCGTCAACACTGGTGTGAGGTCAGGAGCTGAAGTAGTGCAGGTCTATGTTCAATCGCCGACACATCAGAGCCTTTCGCCGCTTGACTTGCGAGGATTCGATAAGGTCTTTCTTGAGGCAGGTGAGGCTCAAAGGGTAAGTTTTTTAATAAAAAAAGATGATTTAAAGATCTTTGATAGTAATTCACGGTCGTGGAAGTTTATTCCGGGTAATTACTCGGTTCGAGTTGGAACCTCTTCAGATAGTTTCGCGTTTACTGAGGACTTTAAATTGTAGATAGTTGGCATAAAGACTGCAATGGTTCTGAATCATTGCAGTTTAAAAATATTTATGAGGGGAAAAATGAAAAAAAAATTACTATTTATCTCGTTGTCTTTACTTTTTTTTCAGGGATTTGCAAATATTGAAGTTGATTTGAATATTTCAGAACCTGTTATTAAAGAGAATTTGTTCAAGATGGGAAATCCTGGTGAGGGAGAGAGGTCTTTAAAGACTAACAATCAGTATATGACTTTAGGCGGAGTTCCATTTATTCCAGTGATGGGTGAGATGCATTTTTCACGGGTGAGGGAAGATCAGTGGAAAGAGCGTCTTCTGTTAATGAAGGCTTCCGGAGTTAATATTGTTGCGACATATGTCTTCTGGAACCATCATGAAGAGGTCGAAGGCTTTTTTGATTTTGAAGGACAAAAGGATTTGCAAGCATTTTTGCAGTTGTGCAAAGAGCTAGATCTCTATGTCTGGTTGCGTCTTGGACCATGGTGTCATGGAGAGGCTCGACGTGGCGGATTTCCAGACTGGCTTGAAGCGAAGCACGGGATTGCTACACGCAGCATGAATTCAGTTTTTATAAAATATGTAGATATCCTTTATGAAAAAATTATCGCACAGTGCGTGGGGTTTAACTGGTCTGAGGGTGGTCCTATAATTGGTGCTCAATTTGAGAATGAGTTCTATGTTGGCAGCAAATCAGCAGCCGAGTATGTTCTTTATTTGAAAAAAAAGGCAATCTCCTGCGGATTGGATCTCCCTTTCTATTCGATAACATTATGGCCGGTAGGACCTAGGATTCCTCTTCACGAGTTTCTTCTTCTTGGAGGCGGCTATCCTGGATCTCCATGGTCGGGACATACTAATCCAATAAACCGCAGTGAAAATTATATTTTTTCAGCTGAAAGAGTGGATACTGCAGTCGGTGCGGATTTGCTTGGCAAGTTGGAAGATGGTTCGGCAGGCTCTGATGCTCAGGTCTACCCATGGTATACATGCGAGCTCGGAGTTGCTAATCAGATCTCATGGCATAGGCGACCGGTTTTCAATGGTCTGGACGGAATCGCATTGGTTTTTTCAAAGATTGGCTCCGGCTGCAATCTTCCAGGATATTACATGTATACTGGAGGGCTTAATCCCACAGGCGTGTTGACAACTCTTGAGGAGAACAAGGCTACAAAGTATCCAAATGATTATCCTATCGTAACTTATGATTTTCAGACTGCAATTCAGGAATATGGACAGACCGGGCCTTCTTATCCTTATCTCAGAAGATTCCATTATTTTTTGAATGATTTCGGGTATATTCTAGCTCCATCTGTTGCAATTACACCAGGAATTGGCGAGAATGGCCTGAATTTTTCCATAAGAAAAAATAAAGAGACAGCCTTTGTATTCATAAATCAATATAACCGCTACGATTCGTATAAGAATTTCCCGCAAGTGGATAACCTTGCGTTTACAATGAAAAGTGGTGAAAAAAGTATAGTTTTTCCTGCAAAACCTGCATCAGTTGCCAAGGGAAGCCTTCACATCTGGCCGTTTAATCTGGATTTAGCAGGGGTGAGGCTTGATTGGGCGACAGCGACACCTGTGAAGTTTGTAAAAGAGCGTGGAGTTGTGTTTTTTTATGGCAATTCGCAGAGCGGCAGTGAGTTTGCATTTGGAAAAGATGCTGAGATTTCGGCTTTGGCAAATTGTTCTGTTGACGCAAGTGGCGAAAATCTGCTTGTAACTGTGGCTGACTCAGCTTCGGATGCAGCTTTCACTGTCAAGCAAGGGACAAAGACGCTTCGATTTGAGGTCTTGACCGAAGCTAACTCGTTAAAGTTTGCAAGTGATTCAGCAAATTCCGTGCTTTCAGGCGATACAATATTTTTTGATAAAAATTCATTTGTGGTTCGTTCATTAAGTAACACTGTCGAGTATTCAAAATACGATTATTCAAGTAAAAAGTTTGTCAAAGCTCAGGAGAGTTTGCCCCGTGTTGAATTGGGTGCGTCTTATGAGCAAATTTCCTGTCCGGATAGCCGTGCAGAGGTGATTGTTGTTCCTGCGAAGTCTGGAATTTCTGTTCCATTTGAGATTGGCGGGCAGTCAAAGGTCAAAGATGCAAAGTTGTATCTTAGTTCTTCGCGAAGGGTCTCTGTTAAAGTTAACGGGAGATTGGCTCTTCCAAGATTGCTCGGCAAAGTCTATGTCTACGACTTGTCAAAGAAGGTAAAACTTGGCGGGAATTCTCTGTCAATCAACTCTAGATCCGCAGCTGAGGTTGCTTTTGAACTGAGGGTTACAACCTGTAACGAACTTGGCGTGGTTCTGCTGTCAAATTCTTCGATGGCGGAGGTTAGTGTCGCAGATTTGGCGCGAGTTAGCCTGCCGGGGCAGTACCGGGTTCAGCTGGATGAGGCAGCAATGGAGAGACTTGAGCGGAGCGGGCGAGTGTGGCTGTCGGTGGATTTCTTTGGCGATCAAATTCGTGCTGAGGCAGGAGGAAGCCTCCTTGTCGATCAGTATTTTCACAAAAAAGGCTGGAATATCGAATTATCGCATTTCCGCGAGCAAATCTTAGCAAATAACGGAATAATCGATTTGAAAATTAAGCCACTATCTGCCTTTGATAAAATCTACTTCGAGACGACACCCCAGTTCGGCGCTGGATTAGTCTCAGTTGGAGTCAACCTTGAGTACGAGTATGTTTTTAAATAAAAAGTAGCTTGTAACTTTAAACAAAAAATCCAAGGGCTTGTTGCTCTTGGATTTTATTTTTGTGCAGGCGAGCAACTACGATTTGTTTGAATGGTTGAAAATCCAACTCTTGCAAGTGAATGTTTGGGGAAAGTTTCTGTAACTATCTGCGTAAAAATTATCCAGACTTTTTCTACGATATTGTGAATTTTATTGGATATTTTTCACGCAGCGTGAATTTTATCTGGTCTTTTTCACGCAAAAATCGATATTCGTTACAATCTTAAATACTGGCGAACAAGCGACGGAAAAGAAGTCGATTTTATACTGGAAAAAGACAAGTTCCTTCTCCCAATTGAAGTAAAAACCACCTGGGCTCCGCCAAAAATCCCAAAAGGTCTACTTGACTTTTTCGATTATTATCCTGAAACGAAACAGGCCATAGTATTTTATTCTGGAAAAGAGCAAATCATCAAGGCAAACAATCGCACAATCTACTTTGTCCCACACTACAAAGCCTCAAAGTCGTTGAATCTTTTGGATCTGTTTTAGAAGATTTTAAAACATAAGACATTATCACTTTCGTTCGACACAATTATTAAATTTTTCCAAATAAAAAACTTGCGTAATATAAATTTAGTGCTATACTCTTATAAGTTAAATAAGGAGCGTTATATGGCAAAATTAAAACGTA
>JAFGXN010000088.1 GCA_016936615.1 Spirochaetales bacterium
ATAAATGGGAACCTAGAAAATCCTGTAGAAGATCTATTTTTTTATGAATTAAAAGAAAAAGATGAAAAAGGTTATCAGGAGTTACTCTTTTTTAGAGATTATATTGGTGCAAACAATGAAATTTTTACTGTAAAAAAAATATTTGGTTTTTATGATAAAGAGTATTTAATTACAGCAAAAATAGTTATCGAGAATAAAGATAATAAAAAGTATCTAGTATTGAACTCTTCAAATAACTCATACGCATTCTCTTTTGGTCCACAATTAGGTCCAGAATTTAAACAATTGAAAAAAAGATATAATTACCGAGATTTTGGATATTTCAATGGCAAAAAACTTATTAAAAAGAATAAATCAGTTGAAGTAACAGATGTTCCAAATTGGGCAGCAATTTATAGCAAATATTTTACAGTTATTTTAACTAAGACTTCGCTAACAGAAAAACTTGTAATTCAACGAGAGGGACCAAAGCCAAATCTTGAAGTTAGTAATGAAATGTTTATGGTAAGTGGAAAGATAAATGATTACAAAGTTGATGAAACTTATAAAATTTATCTTGGACCAAAAGTAAAATCATACTTAGGTAATTATAATAAAGCAGAACAAAACAAATTCGGTATTTCAAATGCTAAATTCAATGAAATTACAAATGGTTTTTTTCTAATAGATATATTAGTTAATTTCTTGAAAATTTCTTTAGATTGGATGTACTCTTGGATGAATAATTATGGAGTTGCGATAATTTTATTAACAATCCTAATAAAATTATTAATTTTTCCAATTACTAGAAAGAGTTACCAATCTTCATCAGAAATGCAGAAGATAAGTCCTAAGATAAATGAGATTAAAGAAAAATATAAAAATGATCCGCAGAGAATGAATCAAGAAGTAGCAAAGTTGTATAAAGAATCAGGAATAAACCCTATGAAGGGATGTCTTCCTATGGTTATACAAATGCCTATCTTCATTGCGATGTATCAATTATGTTTGAATCATTTTGCATTGCAAGGAAAGCCTTTCATGCTTTGGATAAATGACTTATCATTAGCAGATAGTGTTTATAGCTTTGACTTTGAGACAAGTATAGGATTTTTGCAAGGTTTTGATGCAATAAGAATACTTCCAGTGTTGTTTGTAGCAACGCAGATTATTTCAACAAAAATAATGCAAGGAAAGAGCGCTCCAGCAAATGGATCTATGAAATTCATGATATATGGTTTGCCTTTAGTATTCTTTTTTATTCTTTATTCAGCACCATCTGGATTGTTTGTTTATTGGATTACATCGAATATAATTACATTTTTACAACAGATATTGATAAATGAAATAAAAAAAAGAAAGAAAGAAAGCCCAAAGAAAAATCAAAATGCTAAAAAAATTGTAAATAAAGGCAAATTGGTAGCAAAAAAGAAAAGATAATACTCTTTAAAGGAGCTTATATATGTATAAGGATTTTGAAGGAAAGACAAAGAAGGAGGCCTTGGATTTGGCCTCTGAAGAACTTGGAATAGCAACAGATAATCTAGATGTGGAGGTTTTGGAAAGTTCAAAAGGGATTTTCAAAAGAGGTCTTGTAAAGGTTAGAGTTTATTTTGATAATGCAGTTGCGACTGTTGATAAACTTGATACAGCAGACAAATTTGAAGATGAATTGATTGGATTTTTGAAAAATCTTGCAGAAAAAATGGGTTATAATGCTGATGCTTATATTTCCGCACGAGAAGATGGCAAAATTAATATTGGAATAGATACTGAGTATTCTAATATTCTTATTGGGAAAAATGGAAAAAATTTAGATGCAATACAACTTTTAGTAAATGTATTTTCTAGCAAGCTAGGACGAAAGGATCTGAAGGTTATTGTTGATATCGAGCACTATCGAAAGAGACGAGAAGAAAAAATTGTTGATGTTGCGATAAAAGCTGCAAAAAGTGTTAGAAAAACAAGAGGAACAAGACTTTTAGAGTATATGAATCCTTTTGAAAGAAGAATTGTTCATACAACCTTAAATAATGAGAAGGATATTGAGACTGTTTCTGAGGGCGAAGGCGTTTATAAACAGGTTCGAGTTCTTTACAAAGGTTAACAAAAAGAGTCCGCAAGGGCTCTTTTTTTAGTGATAAAAATATTTATAATAGATATTGTTTAACATTTTTCTAAACTATGGTAAAATACAAAAAAAATTAGAGGATATATTATGAATTCTAAGATTATTTATACAAAAACAGATGAAGCACCAGCTTTAGCAACAGTTTCATTACTTCCAGTTATTGAGGCTTATACAAGGGTTGCTGGAATAGAGGTTGAAACACGTGATATTTCATTAGCAGGAAGGATAATTGCTACTTTTTCTGAAGTGCTGAAAGAAGAGCAGAGAATATCAGACGACTTAGCATATCTGGGAGAGCTAGTTAATCAACCAGAAGCAAATGTTATTAAGCTACCAAATATTAGCGCTTCTGTTCCTCAATTAAATGCTGCTATCAAGGAATTAAGAGAAAAAGGATATAACCTTCCAGACTATCCAGAAAACCCTTCTAACAAGCAGGAGGTGGCTGTAAAAGCAAAATATGACAAGGTTAAAGGTAGTGCTGTCAATCCTGTCCTTCGAGAGGGAAACTCAGACAGAAGAGCACCTCTTGCGGTCAAACAATATGCAAAAAATCATCCACACAGAATGGGCGCTTGGTCAAAGGATTCTAAGACTCATGTAGCAAGCATGCAGGATGGAGATTTTTATGGAAGTGAAAAGTCTATAGAAATAAAAGAGAATACTGAAGTTTCAATAAAGTTAATAAGTGATAGTGGAGAGGAAATTGAACTTAAAAAAGGTTTAAAGCTAATTCCTGGCGAGGTTATAGATGCTTCTGTTATGAAAGCTTCAGCATTAAGAGAGTTTTTAGCAAAAGAAATTGAAGATGCAAAGGCTAAAGATGTTCTTTTTTCCATACATCTTAAAGCAACAATGATGAAAGTTTCAGATCCAATAATATTTGGTCATGCAGTTTCTGTATTTTTTGAACCAGTCTTAGAAAAGCACTCAGCTATATTGGAAAATCTTGGTGTTAATCTAAATAATGGATTTGGCGATCTTCTTGCAAAGATTGATACACTTGAAGAAGATAAGAAAAATGAAATTTTGGCAGATATTGAAAAATGTTACTCCGATAGACCCAATCTTGCCATGGTGAATTCAGATTTAGGCATAACAAATCTTCATGTTCCAAGCGATGTCATTGTTGATGCATCTATGCCAGCAGCAATCAGAGATAGTGGAAAGATGTGGGATAAAAATGGACAAAGAAAAGATATGAAGGCAGTTATTCCAGATCGATCATATGCTGGAGTATATCAGGCTACAATTGATTTTTGTCGGGAGAATGGAGCATTTGACCCTCGAGAGATGGGAAGTGTCTCTAATGTAGGTTTGATGGCTCAGAAGGCTGAAGAGTATGGCTCTCATGACAAGACATTTGAGGTTGTGAAAAGCGGCAAGGTAGTTGTAATGGATTCTGCAGGAACAGTATTGATTGAACAGTCAGTCGAAAACGGTGATATCTTCCGTATGTGTCAGGTCAAAGATGCGCCAATTCAAAACTGGATAAAACTTGCTGTTGAGCGAGCAAGAATGACAAATACACCCGCAATCTTCTGGTTAGATGAAAAAAGAGCACACGATAGAGCTTTGATTGCTAAAGTTAATAAATATCTACCAGATTATGATACTTCTGGTCTAGAAATAAAAATAATGTCACCTGTTGAGGCAACAAAATTTTCACTTAAAAGAATTAAAGAGGGAAAAGATACAATTTCTGTTACAGGAAATGTGTTGCGAGATTATTTGACAGACCTTTTTCCAATACTTGAAGTTGGAACAAGCGCAAAGATGCTTTCAATTGTTCCATTAATGAATGGAGGAGGATTGTTTGAGACAGGAGCTGGCGGCTCTGCACCGAAGCATGTTCAGCAGTTTCAACAAGAAAACCATCTACGATGGGACTCTCTCGGCGAATTTCTTGCAATTGCAGTTTCTTTAGAGCATTTAGGCCACAATTTTAACAATCCTAAAGCCTTAATTCTTTCAGAAACATTAGATTTAGCAACTGCAAGATTGCTAGAAAGTGAAAAATCTCCTAGTAGAAAGGCAGGGGAGATTGATAATCGGGGAAGCCATTTTTATCTAGCTCTATACTGGGCTGAAGAGTTGTCAAAGCAAGAAAAAGACCCAGAATTAAAACAAAAATTTGCAACAATTGCCCAGGAACTTTCTCAGAAGGAGAAAGATATTGCCCAAGAATTATTAACAATTCAAGGATCTCCTGTAGATATTGGAGGCTATTATTTCCCTGACGCAGAGAAATTAAAAAAAGCAATGCGACCAAGCGAGATATTCAATTGTATCTTAGAAAAAATCTAACACACGCAAAAAAGCCCTTTAACTTCGGTTAGAGGGCTTTAATTTTTAGTGGAATAGATTATTCTGATTTTTGGTTTGCTTTTTTCAAATGTTTTCTGTGGAAAAAGGATAGAAGATTGTATAGTCCAACAACTATGACCCAAGAGGCTAGGATTAAGTAGACTGACCAGTTAGTATCAAATTTTGCCCATATAAGGGTTGTTAATCCTAATAATATTAAAGTTGAATAGATCAAGGCTAGAATCTTTTTTACTGAAAATCCTAAATCTAATAGCTTGTGGTGCAGATGCTCCCTGTCAGGATTGAAAAAGTGTACTCTCTTTATTATTGTTCGTCTGATTATTGCTGCCAATGTATCAATAATTGGTATCATTAAAATTGTTATTGATATTAGTAATGTCTTAGATCCTGTAGAAGTATTTCCAATTAGTGGTATAGCTGCAAGGGTGATTCCTAGAAAAAGACTGCCGCAATCTCCCATAAAGATTTTTGCAGGAGGAAAATTGAATACAAGAAAGCCAAGAATTGCGCCCATTAAGATAAATGCTAAGAATGCAACAGCAACATCGCCAGTAACTGCAGAGAGAATTCCGAGGAAGAGCAAGCTGAAAAAAGATGTTCCGCCAGCTAAACCATCCATTCCGTCTATTAAATTAACAGAATTACATATACCTATGAACCAGAAAAAAGTTATAATGTATGAAGTAAATCCTAAGTTTACATCAATATTAAAAAAAGGAATATACAGCGTTCTGAAATGAAATCCCACTGCTACAAGGCTTCCTGCTGCAATTATCTGCGCGATAAGCTTGTATCGTGCGCTGATATTTGTGAAATCGTCTAGCAATCCAACAGCGAATATTATTACAAATGCGGCATTTATAGTTAGGAACTGAATAAGGCTTATATTTGAGGAACCTGTTCTTATTTCACTTGATAGGAAAAAGGCTATAAAAAAGCCAATTATAAATGATAAAAAGATACCAACTCCGCCAAGTCTTGGAATTTGTCCTTCATGTATTTTTCTGTCATTTATATGATCGTACCAATGAAACCTTCTTGATAAAAAAATTATCAAAGGAGTAATGATCAGGTTTGCAACAAACGCAACACTTACTGATATTATCAAAATTTTTATGTCGTTCATATTTTTCTCGTTTTTTAAAAGCACCTTTATATTAACTTGTTAATCTTGTGTTGTCAATTACTTAATAACTTATTGTAAAACCTTTTCTATAGTGTTATATTTAAGGTTACTAGGAGAAAAAATGAAAGATAAAAAATATTTATTTACATCTGAATCAGTAAGCGAAGGGCATCCTGATAAGGTGTGTGATCAAATTTCTGATGCAGTTTTGGACGCTTGCCTAGAAAAAGAGCCAAATAGTAGGGTTGCTTGTGAAGTTTACACAACAACAGGTATGGTGTTAGTTGGTGGAGAGCTTACTGTTGCTGAAATGCCAGATATCCAGAAGATTGCTCGTGATGTAGTAAAAGAGATTGGATATGACAATCCTGATTATGGTATAGATTATAAGTCAATGGCAGTACTAAATACTTTGCATAGCCAGTCTCCAGATATTGCGCAAGGTGTTGTTGAAGGACAAGGACTATACCAACAGCAGGGAGCTGGAGATCAGGGAATGATGTTTGGTTATGCTTGTCGTGAGACTGATGAGTATATGCCAGCACCGATTATTTTTTCTCATAAACTATTACAAAGAGCTGCGAATTTAAGAAAATCTAATGAAATTTCCTGGATGCGACCTGATTCAAAGAGTCAAGTTACTATTGAGTATGATGGTCATAAGCCAGTGAGGATAAATACAGTTGTACTTTCTCATCAACATCATCCAGAAGTCTCTTATTCTCAGATTGTTTCAGATATTACTGAATATGTAATTAAGCCAGAGCTTGAGCCTACAGGTCTTTTTGATAAGGATACAAGAATTTTGATTAATCCTACCGGGCGATTTGTTATTGGAGGCCCTTACGGAGATGCTGGATTAACTGGTCGAAAGATTATCGTAGATACATACGGAGGAATGGGCCGTCATGGCGGTGGGGCTTTTTCTGGAAAAGATCCAAGCAAGGTTGATAGATCTGCTGCCTACATGGCTCGATATATAGCAAAAAACATTACTGCTACAGGCGTTTGTGAAAGATGTGAAGTTCAATTGTCATATGCTATTGGTTATCCTGAACCAGTCTCAATTATGATTGACACATTTGATACTGGTGAAGTTGCTGAACATAGACTTATAGAGATTGTTAGAGAAGTTTTTGACCTATCTCCAGCAGGAATTATCTCTTCGTTGGATCTTAAGCGTCCAGTTTATCAGAAGACAGCTTCTTATGGTCATTTCGGAAGAGATTGCTTTTCATGGGAAAAGCTTGACAAGGTTGACCAGATCAAGAAAATGCTCTAAATTTTTTAGAATAAAAAAAGCAGCTAACTGATTTCAGAAAGCTGCTTTTTTTTATTTTTCAATTTTGCTGTTTAGTTCTATGAACTTATCGGAGAGAATAATCTTTTTCTCCTTATATAGCTTTCCAACTGCTTTTTTGAAGGCTTTTTTACTAAGACCTAGAAGATTCTTTATTTCTTCAGGAGAAGATTTATCTGTGATGAATAGTTTCCCATTTTTTTGCTTTATTAGGTTTAAAATAATCTCCGAGGCATCTTCAATATTATCATATCCAATTTTATTTAGAGAGAGATCTATTTTTCCATCATCTCTTATCCTTTTTATGTAGGCAGTATTCTTTTCACCAGTAGAAAGCTTTACATAGACCTCATTTTCATATAAAAGACCTGTGCATAAGTTGTTAATAATTGCTGACCAGCCAAGGTCTGTCTTTTTAGCAATAATTATTGAGACTTCATCTCCTACCTTAAAATCAGGAGCCGGTCCTTTGAGGAATTTATTTATCTTAGTTGTTGCTGCAATTCTGTCTGAATTATCGACATAGAGATAGACAAGGTACTTTTTTCCCACTTCTATCATTAGCTTTTGCTCTGAATATGGGAGTAGCAGGTTTTTCTTCAAGCCCCAATCCAAAAAAGCCCCCACTGTGTCTTTCGCAATCACCTCAAGGTTTGCAAACTCTCCCACACACGCGAAAGGTCTCTGCGAGGTTGCAATTATTCTATCTTCTGAGTCTTTGTATATAAAAACTGTTGTCTTGTCGCCAACTTTAATTCCTTTGTCTGCCTCATTATTTGGAAGGAGAATCTCTCCGAGATTTTCCCCATCAAGATAATATCCAATTGTGACCTTTCGTAAGACCTCAAGATCATTCATTTTCCCTAATTCTGCCATTTTTTTCTCCGTTTGATAACACTTTATCCACAAGTTATTCACAATCTATGAAAATTTCATTTTCAACCGTTAAAAGCTTTGACACTTGCTCAAATCTTTTTTGATAATATGTTGTCCAATTTTCTTCAATTAAATCTGTATTTATAATTGTATCAAATTTATAGACTTTTGTATGCTTTTTGTCTATATAATTTGAAATAGGAGTGTAATCGAGATACATTGATTTTTTTCCATCAGCCAAAGAAAAATTTATTTCAAAAATAGCAGAATCACCAGTCCATGCACGTGGTGTATCATATTCAGTATCTTTTTGGTACCAAGTCTGACCAGAAATAAAATTGCCACATGAGTAAAGTATAATTTTGCGTTCCCCATTTATTGAAAAAATTTCTGGCTTCTGTAAAACATGAGGATGGTGGCCATATACAATATCTGCGCCTGCTTTCATCATCTCAATAAAGAAAGATTTCTTTTTTGATACAGGAACTGTTGTATACTCTTCACCGCCATGGTATGAAACAATGAATAAGTCGTA
Source organism: Spirochaetales bacterium (assembly GCA_016936615.1). Taxonomy (GTDB): domain Bacteria; phylum Spirochaetota; class Spirochaetia; order JAFGXN01; family JAFGXN01; genus JAFGXN01. The sequence continues at coordinate 8,276 of JAFGXN010000088.1, forward strand.
ATTCTGGTGGTGTTCTTTTATTAATTGTAAAAATTCGTCTGACTCTTTTTTCTTTCTATAGTTAACTATGTGTACGTAATCGTGGTACCCATCAGCATTTGAAAATTGAGTTACAGCGATAAATCCGATTTTTAGACCATTTTTTTCGATTAAAATAGGAGAAAACTTCACATCTTTTGAATTTCTTATGCCTGACCAGAATATTCCCTTCTCTTCTTTGAATTTATTCATGTTTTTTACTGTGTTTTTTATTGAACTAAGACCTCTGTCAGCTGAGTGATTGTTTGCCATCGAGAATACATTGCAGCCTGCTATTATTGCTTCCTCGACATACGGAGAGTTTACGTTGAAACTAGGATATGTTGAGTACTCTTTCTCATCATCGACAGGAAACTCTAGGTTTGCGAATGTTAGGTCGGTTTTTCCTAGCAAATCGCGAGTATCATCATATATAGCTGAGAATGGTTTATACACATAATTAACTCTGTGAGCCATAATATCTCCGATGAAAGAGAGAGAGATCTCTTTTATTTCTTTTTCCACAGGTTTTGCACAACCAGAGACAAGTAAGAAGCAACTTATTAACAAGATATTAACAAAAAGCAAAATTGATTTTTTCATAAGCTATTATAAACTTGAACTTATTATTGAGCAAGGAAAAAGGATAAATTCATATATTAGAAATATTTAATTTTAAGACTCACTATGCAGTGATATAATAAATATAACTTTTGGGGGTCTTATGAAAAGGATATTTAATTTTGTTTTAGTTTTGTTTCTCGTTGGCTGTTCTCAGCCTAGTCCATTGAAAATGGAATCTGGGCGGGTTATGGCTAGTTATTTTCGGACAAATATTGAGGTGGCGGATGTTGTTTTTGACCAGTATACGCATTTAATCTATATTGGAGTTGCGCCTGATGCAGAGGGAAAAATTAGATTATTTGACAACTCAAAGGAGTTTACAGCTGCGTGTAACGATAATGAGGTTATCCCAATGTTCTCGCTTGTAAATGGGTGGGCAGAGAGAGAAGGGGAGGATTTATCTATTTATCACTATTTGTATTTAGAAGGAACAATGGATATCTTTATTGAGAATTTAATCTCGGCGATGGTTGAGGAAGGCTTTCAGGGTGTTGACGTAGATTGGGAGCATCCCGTATCTCGAGAAGAAAAAACATGCTGGAACTTGATGATGCAGAGAATCCGTAGAGCTATGGATAGCTTATCAAAGAGAACAGGAAAACATTATTATCTCACAACTGCTCTTCCAGATTGGGGTTCTGGAATCTGTACTCTGTATACTTTAAATTCTCTAGATTTCGTAAATATTATGACTTACGATTACTGTGGAAATTGGAATGGATATGCTGGGAATACCTCTCCATTATATGCCCATCCTAACGATCCATCTGGTCGATCAATTGAGGGTTCTATAGATAACTGGTTGAGGGCTGGATTTCCTGCTGATAAGCTGATTCTCGGGCTTTCATATTACGGCTATACTTACTCAGGCTTTGATCTCTTTGAGGAAATTGTCTATACAGATGGTCAGTTACCTGCGGGGAAGCATGTAGATGGTGGTGTCGGTTGGAATAGCGCTGTTGCTCGAGTGGAAAATGATGGATGGACTAAGGAGTTTGATGCAGCAACCTTTTCTACATGGTATTTCTCGCCAGATCATAGTAGCTTTTTAGCTTGTGATGATGAATTTGTTGTTGCAAATAAGGTCAAGTGGGCAAAAAACAAGGGACTCGGAGGGGTTTTCTCCTGGAGTCTGAATTTAGATAAGCTCTCTGATGGTTCTTTACCTCTTCAAGAAGCAGCCTGGGCTGCTTGGCCTGCAAAAAAATAATAAAATCGGGGGCGATTGCCCCGATTTATCTAATTTTTCAGAGAGAACCCTTGAGGAATTTTTGGTAGTTCAAAATCATACATATTTAAAAAAAGTTTTACAGTTTCAGAGTTTCCTGAAATTGTAATTAAATATATATCTAACATCCCCATTCCCATAATAGCATCAGGGCTTTTTGTTTTGAAAGAACAACAGCTGCCTATTCTCTCATACGAAATTTCTTCTCCAAGAGGTCCTGCAAGTTGGTTCAAAAAATATCTCTGTCCTTGAGGTCCAAATCCTGTTTTAATTGGATTTGATTTCTCGTACCCATAAGATGCTTCTTGGCTGATTTCAGAAAGAATGTAGTTTTTGTTGTTTTTTTTAGAATCTTTGTTTGTTGATGTACAAGAAAAAAGAAGAAGGATTAAAAATCCATATGCAATTATCTTTTTCATAGAAACTCCTGTTAGTTTTTTAATAAATATTATTAGTTATTTTATCTTATTTCAAACGATTGTAAATGGCTGACAATCTATGGCTACAGAAATTTTTGAATTTTATCTAAAATTTCTTGTTTTATTTTTTCTGATTCTTGATTTTCATCTTCAAAAAGAGCTGAAGGTTTTATATTTAGTGCTTCTGAAATTTTAAATATTGTTGTAATTGTAGGAACTTTTGATCCATTCTCAATTGCTGCTAAAAACCCCTGAGAAATGCCTGCATCCATGGCCAAACTAAGTTGAGACAATTTATTCTTCTCTCTGTGTTTCTTTATTCTTTCGGCTACAAGTTTTGTTTCAAATTTTATATCCATAGAGATATTTTTTCCTATTTATAGAGTTGACGCAATTGTCTATAGATTATAATATTTATATCTATAGAGATATAGCTTTATATCTTTGATTTATGATAAGTTTATTATATTTTTAGGAGGTTTTATGTTGGAGAGAATTTGCATTAAGTCTCGAGCGGAGGTCTACTCAGATGAAATATTTACTGATATTTCTAGTACTTCTAAGAGAGCTGGAATTTCTGCTAATGTCCGTATTACAGAAGGTGTTAAAGATATTCTTAAAGTTCCTGATGGGTTGGAAGAATTTGGTCAAAGCTTTGATCTGCGATTGTGGGATTTGGTTAGCGTTTTTTATGTTCATTGGAAGAGAAATAGAAATATTGAAATAAATTTTTCTGTTTTACTTTTAACATCCAAATATAAGAAGGCAGAATCTATTCAGTTTAAGTCAATTATGAGTATTGGAGAGGAGTTTAAGCCAGTGATCACTATAATGTTACCACGAGAAGCTAGAATGACATAAAAATCGGGGCAAACGCCCCGAAAAAATCTATTTAAACAATTGTTCAATCTCTGTTCTCTTCAGCTGCGGAAGCTGCTGCGCAGGTTGTGTTGCTGCGTATTCGACAAGGTCGGCAAGGAAGGCCCTTGCTGCAGGTCGCGTCTCTTCTCTGCTAAGGTTGAAGCTTGAGATGATGATGCGTCCTTTGCCGACACCTGTTTCAATCAGGTAGGCACTTGGGGTTGCTCTGAACCACGTGTCAATTCCGTAGACAATTGTTGAAACTTTTTCAGTAAGTCCAGAAATGTCGAGAGTCGCTCCGTTGTGAACTAGCTCCCACCACATATATGAGGAGAACCCTTCGTTCTTGAACCTATTGAAAATAGTGTGTTGAGGATCACATTGGATGCCGAGTGTGTCTGGTTTCTGTCCATTTGTCCATGCAGAGTTCCAGAAGTTTGGTGCAAAACCCGAAGAAACTGGGGTCTTCACATTGGCTGGATTTGCTAAAAGGATTACACTCTCGCCGTTGTTAAGCCTATCCCAAAGTTGATTGTCTAGCTTGTCTGCAATATGAATTGTAGAATTTTCTATAGTTTCTTTGTCTTTTTTATCGAAAATCCAGATTGACCAGTCGTTTTTGAACTCAGTTCCCTCAATTTTAATTTCGAGTTTGTATTCTCCAGCTAGAAGATCTTCAGTTTCAAGTTCAATCATCCCAAACGAGGAGAGTTTTGCCTTTGGTAAAAATTCTTGTTCCAGAACTCCTGATTTAATCTCTTTTTTATCAGAAAAAAGCGACCATTTTATTTTTGAGTTAATATCTTTATCTGAAAACTGTGCAATCTTAATTTCAGCCTTAATTCTTTCACCTTTTTCGTATATTAATTTATCCATCACTGCAAGAGGGACAACTGAGTTGCAGAATTTTCTGAACTCTTCGTAGCTGAAATATGGTTTAGTATCCCAGAAGGCATCTAAGACACCAACAAGAGCAGTTCCTTGTCCAGGAAAATCAGATAGTCCAAGAAGTTGAAATCCTCCAAAATCCTCTGTAAGTAGGGCTGCTTCGATATCAGCCTTGTAACTTTGAATCTGTAGTTTTCCGCTTGCATGTAGAAAATCTTCGGCTTTATGTAAAATTTTCTGTTCTTGCATAATTTCTCGATAAATTTCGAAATTCTTTGCCTTCATGAAACCAGTGTATTTGTCAATTTCATCGAAATTTGGATAGGCGCACCATTGTCCAATCTCGTGAGAGATTAACGCTACTGGAGAATTTTCCACATAAGAGTCGTAATTTAGCTTTGTCGATGGATAATTTACATTGAGAACTGAATTTAGGCCCTCTCCCCAACGCTGAATTCTCGGCTCAAGCGCAACAAAGAACTCATTTTCAGAAAGTTCAGGCCATCCAGAGGCTCCAGAGTAAATTCTTCTTGAATCTTCAGCTTTCCACTCTTTTACCTGTCGATTTAACCACACATGATAAGCGCCTCCAGGTTCGTTCCCGTATACAAACATTGTGAAGCTTGGATGATTTCCATATTCTTTAAAAATTCGCTTATTTTCTCTTTCTAAAAATCGTTGCAAGCGAAGATTTCCTAGACTTTGAGGAAAAGCTGCCCATGTTGGACCTTCAACTTGTAGGTAGAGTCCTAACTCATCAGCAACCTCAAATGCTACCTTTGGTGGACACCATGAGTGGTAACGCACGTGGTTTAGACCTGCATTTTTTATTGTGGATAAAATTTTTATCCATGATTCTTTATCCATTGGAACATGTCCAGTAAGTGGAAAGGCAGCACAATCTAATGTTCCTCTGAAAAATGCTTGATTTCCGTTGATAAGGATCTTTTTTCCTTCAACTTTAATTTCTCGAAAACCAAACTTATGCTCTACCTTGTCAATTTCTTGCTCACCATCCATAATAATTGCTTCAAGAGTGTAGAGAATCGGATTAAATTCATCCCATAATGTACATTTTTTTAAGCCATTTAGAGTAAACTCGAAGTTACTATTTTTCTTATTTGTGGAAAAATTGTATTTTTCCTGTGAAATAATATTCTCTTCTGAGTCTTTAACTTTTAAGATAATTGAAAAATTTTGATTAGCAACAGATGTTGTCTTAATTTCTGTCTTTGCAGTTATCGACATGGGGTCAATCTCTGTAAAAATTTGAAAGTTGGAGATGTTGGTTTTTGCTTTTTTTTCAATTGAAATTTTTCCAATAATACCATTCCAATCGCCTTGAGTGTGATCTGAGACACTGTGAGAATTTATTCCTACTGGGAATACCTCTCGATTAGAGACGCGAATCAGGATTGTGTTCTCTCCGGGTGAGATTAACTTCTCAATGTTGTACCTGTGCGGGGTACAAAGGCTCTCTTGTCTGCCAAGTAATCTTCCGTTCAGCCATAAAGTTGATTCCCACTTTACTCGTTCTAGCTCCAAAATTATCTCGGAATCTTTCCAATCTGCGGGAATTTCAATTTTTTTACTAAACCACGAGTATCCAGTATACACTTTCTCTGGCTGCAACCAGAAAGCCTGCTTGTACTCATCAGAGTTTGCCCATTTTGTTATGATTGGATGTCTTGTCCAGCTATTTCCTCTATTCCAAGCTGTCCATTTTGTCTTCTTGCTAGGGCTTTCCCCAAAACCAGCAAGTTGTATTGAACTGGGCAACGAGATTTTTCCCCAGCTAGCCTTGTTTAAGCAGAGTCTAGATCTTGTATTGCCTGTCAGAGTGATATCCCATTCGCCGCTTAAATCTATGTTTTGATTTGCGAAAGATATGAATGAGATAAGACTAAAAATTAAAAAAATATATAGTTTTTTATACATTTTACCCCCTTATGTTAATTTTATGTTGAAAATGTAAATTGATAATGGAGTATATTACTTTTCTATGCATAATTATTTTGTATGAGAAAAAATTAATCCATCGTATGGCGATAATTTGAAGCTTAGTTCGGAGAAAAAGTATCGCCAACGCAGGTCCTCGCAGAGTGGCGGGTATATCGCGTTGACGATTTGACAAAAAATTATCTAAAAAGAGAGAGTGATGGTTTCGCCTTTGTTGACTGACCATTCAAGATAAGTCTCAAGCTCGTTAGGATCTTTGTTAAATTTTTTCCCAGAAAAAAGGTTCTTATCAATCTTAACTACTCCTGCTTTTCCTGCTGTTAGTGAAAATTTAACTAGTTCGCCATTTATTATTTCAGCACTGATAATATGACCTCCCTTTGTTCGTAAATTTTCAAAAGCAACATCTTTCCAAGAATTTGAAATTGCAGGGAATATTTGAATTGTCTCTCCATATGTTGTTAGTAGCATCATGTGGACAGCTTGCATTGCTGCAAAGTTGCCTTCAAGAGTAAAAGGACGGTAGGTAAATCCAGAGTAACCTTTGCCTGTTTGATCGCCATTGACGTGGAAACCGTTTTTCGAGATAAATGCTTCAACAAAGATTTCTAAGTAGTTAAGAGCCTCTTCGGGTCTGCCTGCATAGGCTTCGAGGCAAGAAGCCCAAGAAAAACTGTATCCAGTCCAATACTTAGAGCCTTTTTCTTTTATCAAATCTAACGATTTTACTATTGTTTCACGGTCAGAACCCTTTGGATCTAGTAGTTCGAACGGGTAGATTGCCATTACATTTGAAAGGTGTCTGTGGCTCTCATAATATGGCACATCGGAGCTAAACATTAGTGTCCCATCCGTGTCGATGTGGGGCGAGCCTAGTCTGTCGTGGAGCGATTGCCATTTCTCTGCTTCATTTGCCTTGCCTTGAGCAGTAGCCATTTCAGATAGAGCCTTGAACAGTGCTTGCATACAGGCTAGGTCATAATTGCTGTTAGGTGTTAGCCACGACTTTGGAGAGTTATCATATATTTCTGGCGAGCTAGAAAAAGGCAGAATTAGATTACCATTTGTATCTTCTTCAAGAAACTCTGCAATCCCTTCGCCAACATCCTTGCAATATGGATAGGCTTTTTCAGCAAGAAACTTTGAATCATTATTGTATACCCACTCTAAGTAAAAATGATAGGCAGTCCAAGCAGTATTTGTTATGCTGAATGAGTATTGTGGCCATCCTCCCATCTCTGTTCCATCAAGGGTCATAACGCTCGGAATAACTAACCCGTTTTCAAGTTTGTAAAAATCTCTAGCAAATGCCTTATGTTTATCTCTAAGATTCCAAAGGTAGTCGGTTAAGCTTTGTGCTGAGTCTTCGAGCCCAGCCTGATAGCAGGCCCAGTAATTCATCTGTACATTTAAATCAAAGTGGAAATCCCCCTTCCATGGTGGGAGTCCGTTTGTATCAGCAGTCCAAACTCCCTGTAGTGGCATCGGCGGTGCTCCAGTTCGAGACGCAGCCCCGTAGTAATACTTTACCAGGTCATAGTGTTGTTGTATCTCCTTGTTTGGAATTGAGACAGATGAGTTTCCGTTGAATTTTGACCACCAAGTAATACTCTCTTGCTCAAAATCGGATATATTTGAGGCTTCTATTTTGTCTAAGACTCGCTTAGCCTCAGCAGAGGGGTCTTCTCCCAGCGCTGAAGTTGTTATTGCTACGGCAAGGAAGCGTTGGCTATCTGTTTCAAATACCCTGTAGCGAACTGAGTATGAGATCTTGTCGAGAGTCTTCTGAACAAACCAGGAATCTTTGCCTTCAGAAAAAGTTGAAGCTGTCTCGTAATTTAATTGGTCAAAGGTTGCGTAGGCTTGACTTGCCTTTCCAGCTCGTTTTTGTCCTGGAATAAATAGATTCACTTTCGCAATGTTAGTCTCATTGTCTAGTTTGACAATGTAGGCTGGGAGTTCTTGGCAGGTGATAACCTTGATCGGCTTGCCTTCTCTTGTTATAACTTGCGCAGAACCATCTCTCTTGTCTAATAGAAAATGCGCTAGGCGCGTATCTTTTAATGAGACTTCAAGACGAGCACCAGGTAATTTTGTTGGATAGGCGTGATTTGAGTATGGATGATCTAGAATTTCCTGTATCTTGTTGTAGTTCTTATCAGCTAAGGATTGTTTAATCATCTCTACTGAGTATTCTGGCCCAGAAAATTCTGGAACCTTTCTATTGTCCCAAAGATCTCCGCGGTCAAGAGACAGAATTAATTTACCTCTTCCGCCCCAGACTAGAGCGCCAGTCATTCCATTTCCAAGAGGAATTGCCTCGTCCCAAGATTTGATTGGAGCTGAAATACTAAGCAGATAGTTCTCTTTTTCTTCTCCTAAATCAATCTGTGTTTCTGTGCTGCATCCAAAGATTGACAGCAGTCCGAATAATGTAATTAGTTTTAAAAAAAATTTTGTTTTCATATTAAATCGTAACGTGAGAACTGCTTTTTGACAATGATATTAACCGTTTAAGAGGAAATTTTTATAGTTTTAGGTATTTTTTTTGCAAGACTCTGAATTCTTCTGTCTTTTTAAATCTTCTCATCTCTTGAGCAAATCTTGTAGCCAATTCTGTATGGTTTTTAGCCTTGGAAAAAGCTAGGTAGTTGTCGAATTTTGCTACTGGTGGCTCTAGTAATATTAGCTTGCTGCACTCTTTTTCCAGCTTGCACAGATTGATAAACTCGTTTTTGCTAATCAATCCGATATTTGCTCTTTTTCCTTCTATCATCTTTATTAAGTTTTGATAACTTGGCGCAAACATAAGGCTTGGTTTAATTTTTAGTATTTCAGGAGGAAGAATAAAATCTTTAACAACAAGAAGAGTTTCATCGTTTAAGAAAAGTTTTAAGTTATTAGTAAGTGTGTATTTCTTCTGATCTTCTTTTCGAATTATGAAGCAGAATTCAGTTGCAGAGATCACATTGTCTGGTAAAAAAATTGCCCAATTCTCACGGACCGAGGTTTTTCCGAGGAAGGTGATTGCATCAGCATCTCCAAGCTCTACCATTTTAAGGGCTCTAGACCAAGGAACATCTAGCCATTCTATGGAAATATTAAGGTTCTTAGCGACAGATTCAATAAGCTCAATGTGAAATCCTGCTGGTTTTCCTTTATCATAGAATTCAAATGGAGGTGAGTCAAAATTTACCTTTACTATAGTAATTTTTTCTTGAGAAAAGGCAGAAATAGAAAGTAAAAAGAGAACATATGTGAGAAGAAACTTTCTGTAATTCATTAAATCTCCTATCTAAAATTTAATAGAAAAGAGAGCGGTTTTCAAATAATATATAATAAAAAAATCCCCCTGCGCGCAGGGGGAAATATATATGAAAAGACCTTACAGTGTAGTAAAGTCTAGTGTTGCAAAGTAATCTTCTATTGTCTCAGCTCTTCTGATTAATTTAATATTTCCATTAGGTTTGAGAAGAAGTTCCTTGCTTCGAAGCTTCGCATTGTAGTTGAAGCCCATTGCATGACCGTGTGCACCAGTATCGTGGATAACAACTATGTCGCCTGGTTCTGCATGTGGGATTTCTCTGTCGACTGCGAATTTATCATTGTTCTCACAGAGAGAGCCTGTTACGTCGCAGATTTCTTTTTCCGCTGCAGCCTTTCCCAGCACTGTTATGTGGTGATAAGCACCATAGAGTGCTGGTCTCATTAAATTTGCCATTGTTGCATCAAGTCCTACGAATTTTTTATAGGTTTCTTTGCGGTGTAGGACAGTAGTTACTAGGTATCCATAAGGTCCGGTAACCATTCTTCCACACTCCATAACTATTCTCATTCCAGCAAGACCAGCAGGGACGATTGTCTCTTCGTATAAGGATTTTATTCCTTGTGAGACAAAGTTTAGGTCTACAGGAGAATCTTCTGGTTTGTAGGGGATTCCAATTCCTCCGCCAAGATTTACAAACTCAAAGTTTATATCAAATTTTTCTTTAACTTCTACAGCGATATCAAAGACAATCTTTGCGGTTTCAACAAAATACTCAGGGTTTAGCTCATTTGATGCAACCATAGTGTGAAGACCGAATCTTTTAACCCCTTTTTCTTTTAAAATTCTGTAACCTTCAAGTAGATCCTCATATGTGAACCCATATTTAGCATCTTCAGGGTTTCCGATTAGCTTGTTTCCTTTCTTCTTATTGCCTGGATTGTATCTAAAACAGACAAGTTCAGGAATTTCTGCATATTTTTCGATAAAGTTGATGTGAGAGATATCATCAAGATTGACAATCGCTCCCATTTTTATTGCTTCTCTGTACTCGTGAGCAGGAGTGTCGTTTGAAGTGAACATAATATCTTCATCAGTGATTCCCACTGTCTTTGCAAGGACAAGTTCAGGAAGAGAAGAACAGTCTGCTCCCATCCCTTCATCTTTTAAAATTTTCATTATATGTGGATTTGGTAGAGCCTTTACAGCGAAATAGTTTTTGAATCCGCCAGGAACCCAATCAAAAGCCTTGATGAATTTCTTCGCATTTTCTCTAATCGCTTTCTCATCGTAGATATGAAAAGGTGTACCATATTCCTTGGCAATTTGTTGTAATTTTTCTTCGCTACATGGTAGGTTTTTTTCAGCCATTTTTTCCTCCGATAATATAGGGTAATTTTTTATAAGACAAATGTCAATATGGAGAAAAATGTTGTGTTGAATTTTAATTATTAGATTGTAAAAGGTTCTTCATTGTAAAAATTTGTGCGAACAGAGCGATAAATTTTGTCTTTTAGCTCCTCGTCTTCTATTTCTCTCAGGAGTTTTTTTATATCTGAGTAAAGTTCTTCATTTTTTTTACGCAAGAGCTCTTCAGAATATAAATTTCGACCTTCAAGAAGAGAGTCCCTGATATGGCTTGCCTCAAGTATTCGTTCTGCTCGTGAAGGCTTTAACGAAATTTTTTCTTTTAGCTTTTCTGTAGTCTGAAAGATCCCCATGTATTTGTTATCGTAATCTTCTAGGGTTTTGTTTATGTTGAAAAAAGTTAATTCTAGACCAAACCAGAGCCGCAGAAACTTGTAAGCTTGTCTGCTCCCAATTTCATAGATTCCAGTATATTTAAAAACTTCAAATACCTTTTCAATCTCATTGTTTTTAAGGATAAGATAATCAAAAAGAAGTGCGTCTGTTAATTGTGCTGCGATGGATTTTGTTTTATCAAAAAGAGTATTATCGAGGTAGTTCTGAATATCAGAAATTTCTAGCCCAGGGAGTTCTGAGAGTAAAATACTTAGAATTTTTGTATCCCCGATATTATCAGCGCCAACTCTTTCGAAAATATATGAAGTCAATTCTGAATCATCATTAAAGGTCTTAGTTCTTTGGATTCTCTGATCCATCGCCTTTTTCAGCCTTTCAAGAGCAATTTCGCCACATAACATCAATCCGTTTAGTTCATCTATAATAGAAAGTTCTTCTTTTGAAATTTTTCCATTAAGAGGTTTGTAGACCAAATCGTGTTCTATTTCTGCCCAGGCATGCATGAGGACAGAAGCGACTTGAATTTCGACTATTTTATTGTAAAAAGGGTGGGATTTTTCTAGATCTTTAAATTTTACGAGAAAGTGAGTTGCCCAGTAGCCTGAAAATCTTTTCTCGAAGCCAGGGGAGTGCTTGCCAGCGGGGAAATTCCTTTTTCTAATAATATTAAAATTCTCATCCAAGATAGACTCAATCTTTTTTCTATCTTCAGGAAAATATACCGCGATTCGTACACCTGAAAGGTCAGTCAGTTTCTTGGTTATATCTTCAATCCTCCTGAACCTCTCCTTTCTATCTAATTTTATTATTTTGGCATTTAAACTATCTGGTTTTTTTGCACGGCTAGAGACAATTGCTTTTATTCCCCTGATTTTCAGCAAGGATTCGCATTGTTCTGCAAGCTCCTGTGCTAATTCCTTGTAAAAGCTATAATTCCCTTTGTAGTAGGTTAAAAATTCTCCGATTGTGCTCATTTTCCCTTCTTTGTGATAATTATATCAGTAATAGAAGCGAAGTCAATCAATAAAAAAATAAAAAATTTCGAGAGATAAAATCTTGACAAATCTGGGAGTTTTGTTTTTTGCAGAAGATCTAGATTTTTTGTTGAATAATGCTATTGTTGTTTGTGTTTTGTTTAAGGGAGTAGAAAAAATCCATATATTAGATAAGAAAGACTTTAAAGGGCCTTTACTAGAAAATATAAATAGTGCAATTGCATTTGTTCAGCGACACACAAATGAAGAGTATATAATAGAAAAAATAAAGCGAGAAATGATCCCAGAAATTCCTGAAGTTGCTTTACGGGAAGTTATTGTTAATGCAGTTTGTCATAGAGATTATTTTGATAGAAGTTTTCGATAACAGAGTTGTAATTTCTAACCCTGGAGGACTACCTTCTGGGATGAAACCTAGAGATTTTGGTAAAAAGAGTATAACAAGAAATAATAATATAGCAGCTCTCTTGTTGAGAGCACATTACATCGAGAAAGTAGGAACAGGGATAAGTCGAGTAAAAGAAGCAGTTACTCAAAATGGAAAATGCTCAGTAGAATTCGAGTATACCGATAGACATTTTACAGTAACATTCTGGAGAAAAAATCAAACAACATACAAAGAAAACATTTACATAAGCGACTATAAATTTGATAGTGGATTAAATGGGGGATTAAATGGATCAACAGCGGAACTCTTTAACTGCATAAAGCAAACCCCTGGAATATCTCTAAAAGAGGCTTCTGAAGTTCTCAACAAACCATATAAGACATTAGAAAAACAAGTAAAAAAGTTAATAGACGAATCGCTAGTAAAAAGAGTAGGAAGTAAAAAAACCGGAGGGTATGTCGCAGTAGAGAAAACCC
>JAFGXN010000089.1 GCA_016936615.1 Spirochaetales bacterium
AAATGTGGTTTGAATGGTTTAAGTCCTGTTGAATTCAGGCTAAAACTATCAGCTTAATTTTGTCCGGAATAATGGGTTCAGTTCAATAACGAGGGAAAAAAGAAAATAGATTGAACAATGCTGTGCACTGCCAGGAGGAAAGTAAGAAGGGGCTCACGCGAAGGGATAAAGAAGAAGAAGGTCTCACACGAAGGCACGAAGGGGATTAGTTCGAAGAACTAATCCGTCCTGCCAGGGCAGTGTACTCACTGCTAAGCAGGACAATCAGGGATTAGTTCGAAGAACTAATCCCGTCCGACGAGGGCAGTGCGAGAGAACTGAATAACGAGGGGAAAAAGAAAATAGATTGAACAATGCTGTGCACTGCCAGGAGGAAAGTAAGAAGGGCTCACGCGAAGGGATAAAGAAGAGGAAGAGTCTCACACGAAGGCACGAAGGTGAGAGAAGAGGGGCTCACGCGTGGGCAATTGCGAGATTGCTAGCGACAAAAGTCTTATTATATTGAAAATTTTTAGTTTTTATACATCAAGGGGGGAAAATTGAAAAGATTAAAAACTTTTGGTTGTGTATTTTTCTTTGCTGCTGTTGTGGGTTTTACTTTTTCATGTATTAGTACAGGAGAGAGTCTGAGGCCTGGGGCAGCTTGGTATGATACTAATGGACGATGGATAAATGCCCATGGCGGAGGCGTTATGCATCATGAGGGAGTTTATTACTGGTTTGGCGAGCATAAGATTGCTGGTTGGGCTGGGAATAAGGCGATGGTTGGTGTTGGCTGTTATAGTTCGACTGATTTGTATAATTGGAAAGATGAGGGGATTGCTCTTGCTGTGACTGAGCAGTCAGGTCATGATATTGAAAAAGGCTGTATCCTTGAGCGTCCTAAGGTTATATATAATCCTAAGACTCAGAAGTTTGTTATGTGGTTTCATCTGGAATTAAAGGGTCAAGGATATACGGCTGCGAGATTTGGTGTTGCTGTTGCGGATAATCCTGCTGGTCCGTACAAGTTTCTTTATTCGTCGCGTGCAAATGCTGGTGTGTGGCCGTTAAATATTACTGACGAAGAGAAGATTGATAATTCTGCTGAGTTTGCTGATGGGCAATTTTCTGGTGGGGATGATGATGTGGCACGGAAGATGAATGTTATTGCTCGTGACTTTGAGGGTGGACAAATGGCTCGCGATATGAATCTTTTTGTTGATGATGATGGTTCTGCTTACTGTGTCTACTCTTCGGAGGAGAATGGTACTTTGCATATATCACGGTTGACTGATGATTTTACTCGTCACTCTGGTGAGTATGTGAGGGTTTTTCCAAAGAGATGGCATGAAGCGCCTGCTATTTTCAAGAAGGATGGGAGATATTATCTGCTGTCGTCAGGCTGTACTGGTTGGTCGCCAAATGCGGCACGAAGTGCGGTCGCAGATTCGATCTTTGGGCCGTGGGTGGAGCTTGGTAATCCTGCGCAGGGGAGAAATCCTTACACCGGGATGGATCATTCTTTAACCTTTGGCGGGCAGAGCACCTGCGTCTTTAGAGTGGAAGGCACTGATACTTGGATTGCGATGTTTGATATATGGAGGCCTGAAAATGCAAAGTATGGCCGCTATGTCTGGCTGCCAGTTACCTTTACTGCAGATGGGTACAAGGTTATCTGGGAAGATGAGTGGAAGTTAAAATAGATTAGAGCCTCGGCTGATGCCGGGGCTTTTTGCTGTGTGGAGTTGTCTCACACGAAGACGTGAAATACACGAAGAAGAGTAAGAAAAGGAAGAGTTTAACCGCCCGCAGCTGTGCTGCTCGATGAACGCAGATAAACGCAGATGGAAGAAGGGGTTTTGGGCTGGTATGGAACCTAAAATATTTTGCTGGTTTAAAGCTGTCGGATTGTTAGGGAGAAGAGAAGAAGGTCTCACACGAAGGGATAAAGAAAAGGAAGAGTCTCGCACGAAGGCACGAAGGGGATTAGTTCGAAGAACTAATCCGTCCGACGAGGGCAGTGCGAGCGAACTGAATAACGAGGGAAAAAAGAAAATAGATTGAACAATGCTGTGCACTGCCAGGAGGAAAGTAAGAAGAGTCTCACACGAAGGTGAAACTTATTAATTCTTCAGTAGTGGGTTTAATAGTTCGAAGTCGCGCTCGGATGCTGAGTATATTTTCAGGTAGTCGAGCAGGACTGGGTATTCTTGGAGTAGTTTGCCTAGCTGGGCCATTCCTTCGATTTGAGTGTCTTTCATTATGCGGTAGTTTGCGTACTCTTGCATATTTTCTACTGCTTGCTCTGGGGTGACTTTGATTACTTTAAGGTAGGTCTCTTTTGCTTGCAGATAGAGCTCGAGATCGGGGAAATTGATTGCTATTGGGATTACTGAGTCTATCAGAAAGTATTGGCTGTTGGCTAGTGTTGCAATGTGTTGTTCTATCATTGGGGCAAGTTCGCTTAGTCCGCGTGATATAATTTGCAGGTATTCTGTGTCGCTGCTTTTGTTTTGTAAAAAGTTTGGTATTGATGATTCAATTATCTGCTCAAACTCTGCATAGATTTTGTCAATCTCTGCTACATCTCCGTTTTTCTCTCTGACTAGATCTACTAGCATCTCTTTGTTGAGTCTATAACGGATGCGA
Source organism: Spirochaetales bacterium (assembly GCA_016936615.1). GTDB lineage: Bacteria > Spirochaetota > Spirochaetia > JAFGXN01 > JAFGXN01 > JAFGXN01. The sequence continues at coordinate 2,632 of JAFGXN010000089.1, forward strand.
ATATCCACCTTGTAAGAGAAATCAGGCTTCGATGTCAAAATCGATGAGTATATCTCTCCAGAGGGGAGTTGTGATTGTTTCTCAAGGTGAAATTCACGCTGAACTATTTTGTATTTGTAGTATTTGATGTTCTTGGGGATTATTCCTTGCCACATCCATCTGAATTTGCCTGGTTCGTATATTTCCGATTCGAACCCGCTTGTCTTGCTGAATATTACTACGCAGTCGCCAGGTTCGACATCTGGCTTAATCCATCCAAAGAAAAATATGAGAAAGCCTACTGTTAGTAATAGTATTATATTAAAAAAAGCTAGAAATCGTTTTTTTCTTTTTTTTCGTTGTCGTAGATGTTCTTCTGTTATTACTTTCTTATCCTTAACACGCTTTTCTTTTTTTTCTCGTCTTTTCATTTTAGCATCCTGATTTTGTATTTACTTATTATAGCATTTTTATTATAATTTACAAACAAAATTGTTTGTTAGGATAAAATTATATGATAAAAGCTGTTCGTGGTGCAACTGGTGTTGCCAAAAATAGGGCTGAGCATATTAAAAAAAATGTAAATTCTCTGATTGCTCAGTTGGTTGATGAAAATAATATTGAGGAGCGGGATATTGTCAGTATTCTTTTCTCACAGACTAAGGATTTGACTGCTTACAATCCAGCGGCAGCGTTGAGGAGTTCTGGCTTTGCGAATGTTCCGCTGTTCTGTACGCAGGAGCCTTATGTCAGGGGTGGACTTAAACGCGTCGTGCGGGTCTTGATTACTTTCAATTCGGAGAGTCAAGAGGGTGTTAAGCCGATTTATATCAATGGAGCAGAGGTGTTACGCCCTGATCTTGTATGCACGAGATGTTAATTTACGCCCTCGACCTATTTGGAACCTTTGTCTTTGCAATTGCTGGTGGATTTAAAGCTGTTAAACATGAGCTGGATATCCTTGGTGTATTTATTTTGGCTACGATTACTGGAATTGGTGGTGGTATTCTGCGCGATGTCTTAATCGGAGCTACACCTGTGGCAGCATTTACAGATCCGGTTTATTTTGCAGTTTGCCTGCTTGGTGGGGTTCTTGTTATTATTGGCGCAATGAAGATTGCTCGTGTTTGGCTTTTTATCAAGGTCGCAGATGCAATTGGACTTGGGGTCTTTACCGCAATCGGTGTCGCTAAGGCTTATGAGCTTGGGCTTGGTTATGTCGGTGTTGTTATGGCTGGGATGCTAACCGCAACTGGCGGAGGTGTAATTCGCGATGTTCTTGTTCAAGAGGTTCCGTTGATTATCAAATCGGATTTCTATGCTACTGCATCATTTATTGGTGGGACAATTTTCTTTTTTCTTACCCTTACTCCGCTTAGCAGTAACATAAATATGGTTTTAACCATGGTTATTGTGACGATTGCTCGGATTGTTGCTATGATCTACAACTTTAATCTTCCAAAGGTCAAACGATTGCCTGCTGAACCTCGGGAGATCTTTATGATGGAGCGTGAAAAAAGGAAGAAGCATTAACCTCTTCCTTTCATTTCCCTGTCTGTATCTCGTTTCTGGTCTTTTTCTTTTATCGATTCGCGTTTATCGTGGAGCTTCTTTCCTTTGCAGACGCCAATTTCGACCTTTACTAAGCCTTTTTTTAGATAAAATTTGAGAGGAACCAGGGTGAGGCCTTTCTCGTCGATGGATCTCTTCATTTTGTGAATTTCTTCTTTATGAAGTAGCAGCTTCTTCTTGCGGTCTGGCTCGTGGTTGAAGATGTTCCCATGGTCATATGGTGAAATCCTTAGTCCAATGAGAAATACTTCGCGGTTAAAGATATCTGCGTAACTATCTGCAAATGAAATTTTCCCAGCACGGACTGACTTAACTTCAGTTCCGACAAGGGCAATTCCTGCCTCGTATGAGTCTAGTATCTCGTAGTTGAATCTGGCCTTTCTGTTCTCAGCCAAAATTTTTATGCCTGACATTATTTTTTCCTCAAAACAACTCTAAAGCCGGTGTATGGGCTACACGCTTCAGGTGGAAGTCCCCCGACAGTGAATTGTGTAATTTCTGAATCGTTGTTAAACCATGCGCCACCAGCAACAGCCTTGAAAAAACCATTCTCAAGCCCTGTAACCTGCGCATTTTTGCTATACCAATCTGAATTCCATTCCCAGACATTCCCGTATAAATCATTGAGCATACTGAAGTTGGAGACTCTCATATCTGTTGTCCCTTTGTTCAGCTTGACAATATTCGAGTTATTAAGGTTAGCCACAGATGCAGCAATCTGATGTTCTTGTGTGGTAGGCAAATCTGCAATCCACCCAGAAAATTGAGAAGGAAGCTGGCTAGTCATCCACTGGCAGTAAGCCTTTGCTGCATGCCAAGAGATGTTTGTCGCTGGGAAATACCCACCACGATAATACATTGCGTCGAGATATAAATTATCAGCGAGTTCAGGGCTTTTTTCAAGCAGATTTTCTCTCTTCCATTGTGGGTTAGCTTCAAGAAAAGTATCGAACATAGCACAACTAACCTCAGAATTAAGTATGTAAAAAGTTGAACTTTCAGCAATCTCAGGGGCAAATTCTATAATCTTGCTATCATTTACAGCCTTGTCAGCATTATCCTTGAGGCTAGCTAGCATTCCAGCTTTTGTAGAAATCTTGGAAAAATTGTGACCTGCAATCTTTACGACTTGTGAGGTAAGCGATACCACAGCATCTTTCTGGGCTAAGTACTGCTTTACTTCGAAGATTAGATTTTTTTCAAAATCCTCACTAGCATCTTGTCGTGTACTGAGTGGAAGTGTCTTGTAGAAGTTGTAAAAAATGTCGATACGGTCAGTCTGCTTTTTTAAGAAAAAAAGAGCTTCATCGGTGGATGTTGCGTTGATCCAAGATTTAGCAGCATCAAAGATGTCTGAGGCTTGGTGAATATTCGCTGTATGGGCTAGGGCTTGCGAAAGAAGAGAAGTGACATAAGGTTGATCAACTTCCTGAATAGTAAAATCCTTGATAGTGTCGACTATAATTGGGCGATAAGGATTTATCAATCTGCCAGCTCTAACACCGCGTGCAGCGACAAGAGTATTGCTTTGTGAGGAAAACTCCTGATCCTTGTTGTCGCTAAATCTCTGCTGTAGTGAAGCCTCGGCAAAAACTGAAATTGCATCTTGAACCACTATTTCAGGTGATGCGATCTCCATCTCTACCTCGATTCTCTCCTTAGACGGGACAAATAAGGTGAAGAAAACCCGGCCACGAATCTTTTTCTCTATAGTAATGTCTTCGTATCCGACCTTCTTTATGAG
>JAFGXN010000090.1 GCA_016936615.1 Spirochaetales bacterium
AAAGAGTTATATGACTAGGTCACGAGAAAATTTAATTGAATATGACCCTAAAACACTGATTACTATTTATTTAATTTTTTTTTCATCTTTTAATAACCACATAATTGATTATCTACTATTTTTAATGTATCTTAAGGAATGATTTACAAGAATGAAAATATACGAAATATCGCAATTATTGCGCATGTTGACCACGGGAAGACAACTTTAGTTGATTCAATGTTTATGCAAGCTGGCATCTATCGTGAGAGAGAGACTGTTCAGGAAAGAGTTATGGATAGTATGGATCTTGAACGAGAAAGAGGAATCACTATTTCTGCAAAGAACTGTGCAATAAATTGGAAGGGCATTAAGATAAATATTATCGATACTCCAGGTCACGCCGACTTTGGTGGAGAGGTAGAAAGAGGAATGTTCATGGCTGACGGGGCAATTATCCTTGTCGATGCAGCCGAAGGACCACTTCCTCAGACAAGATTTGTTCTAACTAAGGCTATGGCTGCGGGGCTTGAACTGATTATTGTTGTTAATAAGGTTGACCGACCAGATGCAAGACCACACGAGGTCTTAAATGAAATCTACGATTTACTAATAGATCTTGGTGGTGATGAAGCACTTTTTGACTGCCCAGTATTCTTTGCTAACGGAAGAGAGGGTTTTGCTGGAAAGGATCCAGATAATATTGAAAAAAATTTGCATTCACTGCTTGATACAATTGTCGAAAAAGTTCCAGCTCCTGAGTATGAGTCTGAAGATAAATTCCAGATGCTTGTCTCAGATCTCAGCTACTCTGACTATCTAGGCAGACTTGTTATTGGTAAGGTTATCAACGGAAAGGTTCAAGCTGGTGAACCTCTTGTGAGAGTTGATCGAAATGGCAAAGCTAAGCCACTGAGAGTTACAAAGTTACAAAGCTATGAAGGACTTAAACTAGTTGAACATAATCTAATCGAAGCTGGCGATATTGCGGTTCTTGCTGGTATTGAAGAGGTAGAGATCGGAGATACAATTTGCTCAAAGGAGAATCCTGAAGCACTTCCTCGAATTGAGGTTGATGAACCTACAGTATCTATGACTTTTTATAAAAATGACTCACCTCTTGCTGGAAAGGATGGAAAATTTGTACAAGGCACAAAGATTAAGCAGAGACTTGAAAAAGAGACAATGACAAATGTATCTATCCAAATTGAAGCAGATCCTAACGGTGACGGAATAATAGTCAAAGGCCGAGGTGAATTCCAGATGGCAATTATTGTCGAAACAATGAGACGCGAAGGCTACGAATTGGCAGTTGGTCGTCCACATATCATTTTCAAAAAGAATGAAGATGGAAAAAAGACTGAACCGATTGAGCATCTTGTCATCGACTGTGATGAGTCCTACAGCGGAATCGTCATGGAGAAGCTTTCGAAGCGAAAGGCCTTGATGACGTCGATGGATTATGGTGCAAATGGCAGAGTCAAGATTGAGTTTGATCTACCGTCAAGAGCATTAATCGGCTATAGAGATGAATTTTTAACTGATACTAGAGGAACTGGTATAATGAGCAGCTATCTCAAAGGCTATGAAGAGTACAAGGGAGAGTTCCCAGATCGCTCGAATGGATCATTGATCGCAGATAGAGCTGGTGATGCAGTAGCATATGCACTTTTTAACCTTGAACCACGAGGCAAGATGTTTGTCAAACCTGGCGATCCAATCTACGAAGGAATGATTGTCGGCGAGCATAACAGAGAGAATGATCTTTGTGTAAATGCATGCAAGATGAAAAAACTTTCTAATATGCGAGCCTCAGGAAAGGATGATGCGGTAATACTTACACCTCCTGTTCCTATTACACTCGAAAAGGCAATACAATTTATCAAGGAAGATGAGCTTGTAGAAGTTACTCCAAAAGCTATCCGAATGAGAAAAAGATATCTCTCTGAAAATGAGAGAAAGATTGAAGCTAAGACAAGCAAATCTGAATAACAACAGGAATCCTCGAAAGAGGATTCTTTTTTTTTGGAAAAAAATAGAGGCTCCTGCAACAGAAGCCTCTTTATTATTATATAAACTTACCTTTTAGCTTTTGAATCTTAATCTCTTTTTCTTTGAGATATTTGATTCCTTCGACCGCAGCCTCAGCCGCAGATGTGGTAGTGGTGTAAGGAATCTTACGTCGAACCGCCTCAATCCTTATCATATGATCTCCCTTCTGAGAATAGACCCCAAGTGGAGTATTGATAAGCAGATCAACTTTCTTAGCAACCATCTGATCGACAATGTTTGGTCCACCCTCATGAACCTTTAACACAACCTCGGCTAAGATGTCATTGTCATACAAGAACTGAGCAGTTCCTCTCGTAGCGACGATATCGAAGCCTAGTTCGATTAAATCTCGCACGATAGGCAGAATTGTCTCTCTGTCTTTCTTGTGAACTGAGATAAATGCTCTACCTTTTGTTGGTAAAAAGTTATCAGCTGAGACCTGAGCCTTCGCAAAGGCTTCGCCAAATGTATCGCCAGTTCCAATTACCTCACCTGTACTTCGCATCTCAGGACCAAGCAATGGATCGACAGTTCTAAATCTATCAAATGAGAACACAGCCTCTTTGACAGCCCAGCCAAGAACACATGAACCTATTCCAAAACCCTTCTCAGTTAGACCTTGTTGTTCTAATTTCTCGCCACGCCATATTCTAACAGCAGCATCGATTAAATCAACCCCAGAAGCCTTTGACAAAAATGGAATTGTACGAGAAGCACGAGGATTTACCTCAATAACATATAGATCATCATCTTTAGCTGCAAATTGAATATTTAAAAAGCCTTTAATCTTGAACTCACGCGCAATCTTAACAGTAGCCTTTTTCATCTTCTCCATAACTACATCATTTGTCTTGTAGGCAGGGAATACACAAGCACTGTCTCCAGAGTGAACTCCAGCAGCTTCGATATGTTGCATAATTCCTCCGATATAGACATTATTGCCATCACAAAGCGCATCAACATCATACTCAAAGGCATCTTCAAGAAATTGGTCAACAAGGACAGGAGTCTTTGGTGTGATATCGATATCACGAGCAAGAAACTCGTTGAGTTCATCCTTATCAAACGCTACAACCATATTCTTTCCACCTAAGACAAACGAAGGTCTAAGAAGTACTGGATATCCAACCTCTTCAGCACACTTTACAACTGCTTCTCTTGTTCCTGCCATTCGGTTTTCTGGTTGTTTTAACTTCAAGGTCTTAATAATATTAGAAAAAAGCTCTCTATCCTCAGCATCCCAGATACTCTGAACACTAGTACCAATAATATTTGCACCATATCGTTGAAGAGGCTCTGATATATTGAGAGGAGTCTGTCCACCAAGCTGAACAACAATATCCTTCACATTCTCTTTATCCATGATCTCTTTTACATTTTCTGCAACAAGAGGTTCAATATACAATCTATCAGAGATATTAAAGTCTGTTGAAACTGTCTCAGGATTAGAATTGACAAGAATAGTCTTTACACCATACTTCTCATAAGCAAGGGCAGCCAATGTACAACTAGTATCAAACTCCAGTCCTTGACCAATCCTGTTAGGACCACTTGCAAGTATAATTACAGACTCACCTTTTTGACGACCAAGAGGCTCACCCTCATCTATCTCATCAAAAGTTGAGTAAAAATATGGAGTACTTGCTGTAAACTCACCAGCACAAGTATCAACAAAGTGGTAAGAGGCAGTTATATTAAACTTTTTCCTTATCGACCATATTCTATCTTCTTCACTTCCAGTAAGCTTTGCTATTCTAATATCGGAGATTCCCATCTTCTTTGCTTCAAGCAATAGTTCCTTAGTCAATTTCTCCTGGACAAGTCGTTTCTCGACAAGTGCAAGCTCGTGAAGTTGATACAAGAACCATGGATCAAAGCCTGAAAGCTGATGAACCTTGTCGATGGATGACTCTCCATGTCGCTTAAGATAGGTATATGCAGCAAAAATCCTCTTTGGATCTTGCTTAACTAACATAGGAATAAGTTGTTCATCCTCAAGAGGGAGATCCTCAATACCATCAAACTTGAGTTCTGAAGATCTAACAGCCTTGTTCAAGGCCTCTATACAGGTCCTGCCGATTGCTAGAGCCTCTCCGACCGACTTCATCTGTGTTCCAAGCTCATCATATCCTTGAGGGAATTTATCCATCTCAAATCTAGGAACCTTCGCAGCGACATAGTCAATAGATGGCTCAAAACATGATACCGTCTTACCTGTAATCTCATTCATAATCTCATCAAGGGTAAAACCCACTGCTAACTTAGCACTACATCTCGCAATTGGGAATCCAGTAGCCTTACTTGCTAGAGCACTTGAACGTGAAACTCGAGGATTCATCTCGATAACAATCATTCGCCCACTCTTAGGATCTACAGCAAACTGAACATTTGAACCACCACAATCAACACCAATTGCCCGCAATATATCAATCGCAGCTGTTCTCATTCTCTGATACTCTTTATCTGACAAAGTCTGAACCGGCGCGACAGTGATAGAATCCCCTGTATGGACACCCATCGGATCTATATTTTCAATTGAACAAATAATTACAGCATTATCTTTGAAATCTCTAACTACCTCAAGCTCATACTCTTTCCAACCAATCAAAGACTCCTCGACAAGGGCCTCAGTTGTAGGACTCTCATCTAAGGCTCTCTTGATATACTCGACATATTCATCATGGGTATTAGCAATACTTCCACCACGCCCACCAAGAGTGAAGCTTGGTCGTATAATTAAAGGCACACCAATCTCTTTTTCAAGCTCTAAAGCCTCTTTCAAAGTGTGAACAATCCCTGATTTAGGAACATCAAGGCCAATATCAAGACAAATCTGCTTAAACTGGCCCCTATCTTCTGCAAGATCTATAGCCTTAATACTTGCTCCGATAAGCTCAACATTATGTTTAGCAAGAATGCCCAACTTATCTAGAGACATAGCCAGGTTCAACGCAGTCTGACCACCCATAGTAGGAAGAATAGCATCAGGTTTCTCAACTTCAAGAATTTTATCTAAATAATCGGGATGTAGAGGCTCTGTGTAGATTGCATCTGCTATTCCAGGAGTAGTCATAACTGTCGCAGGGTTAGGATTAACCAAAACAACCTCATACCCCTCTTCCTTCAAAGCCTTAACAGCTTGAACACCAGAATAATCAAACTCACAAGCCTGACCAATTACAATCGGACCAGATCCAATAATCAAAATCTTTTTAATATCTTTTCGTGCTGGCATCAACAACTCCTCTTATTTATTAGCCTTAAAATCTTTAATATTCTTGATAAAACTATCAAAGATCCAAGATGAATCAACAGGACCAGGTGCAGCCTCAGGGTGAAACTGAACACTCATTACATATTTTTCTCGATTAACAATACCCTCAAGAGTTCCATCATTTGCATTTCGGCACCAGACCTCAACACCAGCTGGAAGAGACTCCTCATTAACAGCAAAACCATGGTTCTGACTTGTAACAAAGACCTTCTTAGTAAACTCATCCCTAACTGGATGATTCACTCCGTGGTGACCAAACTTCATCTTGTAGGTCTGAGCACCAAGAGCCTGAGCAATAATCTGATGACCAAGACAAATCCCCATTACTGGCAATTTTCCAATAAAATACTTAGCCATATCAATCTGTTCTGTCAAAACCGCAGGATCTCCAGGGCCATTTGAAATCATAACTGCATCAGGATTAGTTGCCTCAACATCAGTAATTGTTGCTTTTGATGGAAAAACCTTAAGCTTACAGCCTCGAGACTGATACTCTCGTAAGATATTAGCCTTAGCACCACAATCAATCAAAGCAACAGTAAGACCTGTACCATCTTCAATATTCTTTGAAATCTTTACAATGGTATCAGAATAATCAAGCTGACAATCATCAGTCGTCTCTACAACACCAACAGTCTTGATCAAATTCTGACCTTCCATAGATGGAACTTTTTTGAAAAAATCTAAAATTATTTGCTTATCTGTATCTGTAATCTTCGGAGATGAAGAATTAGGACGGACAATCACAGCATTACAACTACCATTATCCCTTAATCTAAGAGTCAAGGCTCTTGTATCAATGCCTTCAATACCGCAGACATCATTTTCTTTTAAAAACTCATCCAAACTTTTTCGACCCTCAGGAAGAGGACCCCTGTAATAGGATTTAACAACAAAGGCAGTTGCTTTAACTACTCTACGTTTTTTATTCTCTGGTCCAACCTCAGACCAAGCCTCACTACAACCATAATTACCGATATGAGGATAGGTCATCATAACGATCTGCCCGGTATAAGATGGGTCAGTCAAAATCTCATAGTATCCTGTCATACCAGTATTAAATACAAGCTCCCCAGCCACATTACGCGTAACAGAAATTTGTGCAAGTTCTTCAATCTTTAACGGCTCAGCACCAAAACTGTAACCCGGGAGGATTGTACCATCATCAAGAACTAAAAAACATTTTTCTTTCATCTCCAGCCCCTTATTTATATTTTTGCAACATTTATGTATATTTATACATCAATGTCTAAAAAAAAACCGACTTAAGTCGGCTTTAGTCCCTAGGGGAATCGAACCCCTGTTTGAAGAATGAGAATCTCCTGTCCTAACCCCTAGACGAAGGGACCTTATACCTGGCCGAGAAGGATTTGAACCCTCACAAGCAGAACCAGAATCTGCGGTGCTACCATTACACTATCAGCCATTCTTTAAAATTAAAGTACCAAAAATCAAAGACTTTGTCAATATATTTTGCAATTCTTTATTACAAAAAAATTATTCGCAATCATAGTCTATCAAAGTTGTAACATTAAAACCAGCAAGGATTTGTTTATAATGTAAAAAAGGCAATCCAATGATACAGAAAATATCATCTACAGTCGCACCTAGCCCTCTCAACAGTCCTCCAGCCGCGCTCAAGGTTCCACCCGTAGCGACTAAATCATCAACCAGCAGGATTTTATCCGAAGAAGCGACATCCTCTACATGAATTTCTACAGTATCTTCGCCATATTCAAGCTTAAAACTAGCCTGTGCAACCTTACCAGGAAGTTTACCTTTTTTCCTGACAGGAATAAACTTCAATCCAAGTCGCGCAGCAACTGGTGCAGCAAAGATAAAACCCCTCGCCTCAACGCCAGCAATAGCGTTAACACCTTTTTCCCTACAAAAATCACAAATCTTATCAATGCAGTAATTGAAAGCCTCTGGATCCGCCATAACACTTGTAATATCGTAGAATAAAATACCTGGCTTTGGAAAATCTGCAACCTTTCTAATCTTTTTGTCTAAATCCATCTATTACCCCTGTTTACTTATTGGATATTTTCTTCTAAAACTGCTAACCCGAGGCTTAGCATTCAAATCATACTCACTATAATCGCCACGCTCAAGATACTTGCCGCCAAGACCAGCAATCATCGCCCCATTATCGGTACATAATTTCAGCGATGGAAAAATTATCTGCGTATCCTTCCACGTAGCAAGCTCAGCCCTAATCCGCGAATTTGCAGCAACACCACCGCCAACAACAATCCGCTTCAACCCGGTATCATCTACCGCCTTTCGCAATCTCTTAAGCAGAATACCCACTGCAACACGTTGAAACGAAGCGGCTAAGTCTGCCGGCGTTGGATTCTCTTTTACCTGGAACTGATGCGTCTGATTGATCGCTGCATTCTTCAAACCAGAATAAGAGACATCGTAGCGATGATCTCCCTTGTGCAGATTAGGTCCAGGGAATTTGTAGGCAGAATCATCCCCACCCTTTGCAAGCTCATCAATTGCAACACCGCCTGGATATCCAAAGTCATAGAATTTCGAAACCTTGTCAAAGGCCTCACCAACCGCATCATCGATTGTCGTACCCATAATTTCTATATCATCAAAATTATTTACCCTACAAATTATCGTATGACCACCACTAACAAGCAAGCCAATGTAAGGATATTCAATATCATTTTCCAAATGAGCCGCATACAAATGCGCCTTGATATGGTTAACACCAAGAAAAGGAATACCAGCCCCATAGGCAAAAGCCTTCGCAAACGAGAGCCCAACCAGAAGCGACCCAACCAGACCCGGACGCGAAGTTACAGCAACAGCATCAATATCCCCGACCCCGACGCCAGCTGTCTCCAAAGCCTCATTCACAACCGGCAGAATCCACTCAGTATGAAGGCGTGAAGCAATCTCCGGCACAACACCATTATACATCCGATGGTAATCAATCTGAGTCGCAACAACATTGCTCAGGATTTCTCTGCCATCCTTAACCACAGCAGCCGAAGAGTCGTCGCAAGAAGTCTCAATTCCAAGAACAATCATCTTTTTTCTCCATAATAGAGGTCAGAAAGCCCCTCAAGCCTGTAATTTTTTGCAAGAAACTCAGGATACATCTTCAGCAGAACCTCAGCGAGATTCTCCGAGAAGACATGACCAATCATCACAGCATACCCCTCTTTCGAAGCAACAATCATCCCCTGCCTGATAGCAGCCTCAATCTTAGCAGCATCATCTTCATTATCTAAAAAAATCGAATTTCTTCTAAAATAAGTCATCCCCACCTGTTCAGCCGCAGCCTTACCCTTACTCTCACCGCTAGTGTAGCTATCCAGATAAAAAAGATTATTTGTCTTTAAAAAAGTCAAAATCTCCACCATGCGTGTCAGATCCGCAGTAACCTTAGACCCCATGTGGTTGTTAATCCCCAACGCATTCGGAACAGTCTCAAAATTCTTCGCTAAAATAGAAGCAATCTCATCCGCCTGCATAGTCGCGTAGATTGCGCCAGGTCCAGGATTATTCCCGCCAAAGGCCTCCATCGGCTGATGCATAATCAAGTCGTGCCGCGAAGCAGAGACGCGCCGAGCCGACTCCACCGAGAACTCAAGTTGCGGCATCACAGCTACCGTTAGCGTGAACGGGAGATCAAGAAAAGGCAGCAGCTGCGAAAGATTATTCCCCGCATCGTCTAGGACAAAATAGATTGTTCCGGCCGAAACCACAGGCTCAGGACCAGGCTTCTCCGGTTCTGGAACAGGCTTCACAACATCCGACCCCGTGCCGCCATCGATGAGAACATCCACCTTGGCATCCAACCTGACCAAAACAAAAAGAATCCCCACCAACAGAACAAAGATAGCCACCAACAAAGCGTAAACAAAAATTAATCGATTATTTGAACTTTTCACAGTTTTAGAATAATTAGAAAATCAAAAATGGTCAAGAAGATTGAGCAGTAGATGGGAAAAAGCCTTGCAGATTGTGGGGAGTCAGAGAACTTGAAGATGAAAAAACCTTCAGCCGTCAACGTCAAGGAGATGTGGGCGGCTACCTTGCGTTGTGAATTACAGACAAGATAATTTAACAACCGAAGTCGTTGAATCTTATATTTTAATCTACTTGCACTCATCAGTCTCTATGGGCTTTTTATCAATAGATTTTTTTACAATAATAAAACCTTTTTCTTCAGACACACCTTGAGGACAAGGAACTCTTAACAATATTAACTCTTTATAGTCTTGATACGACATATCGAAAGAATAAGATGGATTGACTTTGTAAAAATAATCAATCTTATCTCTCTTGTAAACTTCCTCTAAACTCAGATTGGAATCACCTATTCGTGCACGCCAACCAGAATCTAACTGGACAAAAAAATATGCATCCCGTTCAACCCTGATTCCTTTCCTCGAGTATTTTAAGCAATCAAGAAGGGAACTATCAAGATGAAGCTTTTCTTTTGTGGTAAAATTATCATCATATGTCATAATGTAGTAAATGTGGCTGGACTCATCGGCTGCGACAAAATAAGAAATACCAGAAACTGTAACTTGCAAAACTTGTTTAGCAGTTCCGGCATTTATTAATGCACCTTGATTTGTATCAAGCACCTGATATTGATTTAAACTGCTTCCCAGTTCTACATTCTTTTCACATGAAAAAAGAAAAAACAATCCAGCCAGCATAATTATTCTTTTCATAATTTTCCTTCCTCATTATCCTGCCCTTGGAACTCCTTATCGTCATCAAGATTCTTATTTCTAAAGAACTTTTTGAAAATAAACAAGTTCAAAAGTAACAAAACAATAAATGACATCGACAAAATAATCCAGAGAATAATCTTGTAAGCAGTTAGATCCTTTACAGGCTTACCATTTCGTGTTATCGATAAAGATTCTTTTACATTTTCAGAACCCACTCTCTGTTTAAAATTCTCAATATAACTCTTTTTCAAAACAGAACGAGCGAAAGCCCTATAAATTTTATTACTACGATTATTAGTTGCAAAAAGAACTCTATTTGAATCTTCTTCTCCACCATTATCGCTGATTTGGAAATAGAAACTGTTGTTGTTTTCTCGATTATCAGTTAAAGTTATTGAGAATTCATAATCGGCTGATCTCCTAGCTGTTTTTTCGTGTATATTACTAATAGAAGATCGAACCATCTCATATGATTCTTTACGTCCTCTTTTTTTATAAATTTCAGAGAAAGAAAAATAAAAAAA
>JAFGXN010000091.1 GCA_016936615.1 Spirochaetales bacterium
AATATTTGTGCAGAAGTTATTTTTGTTTAAGTAACAATTATTCGCAGACAGCAGATACATTGCGGGGGAATAATGAGTAGATTCGAGGAATCCAGAGACATTGAATACAAACGGGAACTCAATGAGTCTCTTGAAAAAGAGGCTGTTGCCTTTCTTAACAGCAGAGAGGGCGGTCGCATCATTATAGGAATTGATGTAAAGACTGATCTTGTTTGCGGTGTAGAACATATTGATCAGGTACAGCTTCAAATAAAAGATAGACTTAAAAACAATATTGAACCTTCTATTATGGGGCTTTTTGATGTGGTTGTTGAACAAGTTGAAACCCGAAATGTCATAAAAATTATTCTTGCTGCAGGATATGAAAAACCATATTATATTAAAAAGTTTGGCATGACTGCAAAAGGTTGTTTTATTCGCATCGGCAGCGCAAGTGAACCTATGAATCAGGAAAATATTGAAGCCCTTTTCAGTACCAGAGTAAGAAATTCAATAGGCAGGATGATTTCTCCCCGTCAAAATCTTACTTTTGAGCAATTAAAAATTTATTATCTTGAGCGTGGGTTAAAGTTAAATGATTCCTTTATGTATAATTTAGAGCTTCTGATGACTGATGGAAAGCCTAATTATGCAGCATATCTTTTAGCAGATGATAACGGGGTGTCGGTTCAAGTAGCAAAATATGCAGATACAAGCCGGGTTGATCTTATTGAAAACCGTGACTTTGGGCGATGCTCTCTTGTCAAAGCATACAAACAGGTGATGGAGAGAATGGATGTGGAGAATACTATCTTCACAAAAATCGGTTTCCCTTTGAGACAGGAAAGAGAACTGCTCAATGGTATGGCTATTCGTGAGGCGGTGGTTAACGCTATTGTTCATAACGATTACTCTAACGGAAGCTGCCCAAAATTCGAGTTTTTTTCCGATCGATTGGAAATCACCTCTGCGGGTGGTCTTCCTTACGGTTTGAGCAAGGAAGATTTCTTTGCTGGACATTCTGCTCCCCGCAACAAGGAAATAATGAGGGTTTTTCGTGATCTTGAAATTGTCGAGCAACTTGGCTCCGGCATTCCCCGAATTATCAGTGCCTACGGTACCGACTGCATTCAGCTGAGCAGCAACTTTTTCCGTCTAGTATTTCCCTATGCTGAAGGCTTAGTAAAAACCGCTGATGGTGTGCGACAGCTAGAGTCTGAGGGATTAAATACCCCACAAGTCACCCCACAAGTCACCCCACAAGTCACCCCACAAGTCAAAAAACTCTTGAAAAATATCACTGGAGAAATGACCCGTGAGGAGCTGCAAGTCATGATGAATCTTAAAGACCGAAAATCATTTTCCGAACTATATCTTAAACCTGCTTTGGAGGCAGGGGTTGTTGAATATACCATCCCCGATAAACTCAACAGCCGACTGCAGAAATACAGGTTGACTGAAAAAGGGTTTGTTGTAATCGGTGGTAGCGAGGATTGAATTCCATTTTCTCTTCGCGATCCTCGCGCCTTCGCGTGAGCCCTCTTAAATTCTTATCTCTCTTATCCCATTTGCGTGAGACTCATTTCTTCGTAGAAACCATTTCTTTTGTTACACCCACACCCCGCTGACATAGCCCATTACTTTGTCGTCACTGGGAGTGCTGTAGCTTTGGTGCAGCAGCTTGAACTGCTTACCGTAGCACAGACTTCTCACCGCAGGAATGATCCCCTCTTCGCGTGAGGCCGCCAGCCCGGCGACGAATTTCTCCTGGCACGGCTCGACTTCTTCCGGGGGGGCAAACTCCCCGTGGTTCAGGGCAATTATGACGGGAACGCCGTGGCGGCGACTCAGTGCTGCGACCCAGGCCAGATCACTGCTGTTGCGCGTGATCGCCAGCCTGATAATCTCGCACGGCACTAACGCCTGCGCGAATTTGCCCAGAATGTCGAAGGCCGGGTTCTCTCTGAACGGTGCTTCCATGCGGGTAATCTTCTGCTGCGGCAATAATCCGCCGAGCCTCTCAATCTGCAGGGCTGCCTCTTCTTCGATAATCACAGTATCGTCGCTATCAAAGAACGACTCTCCGACAATTATCAGTTTCCCGCTTGCCTTGATAGATTCCAGACAGCTTGCGAAGACCATCCCCAGGTGTCGGCCTGTCTCGTTCCAGTCTCCCCAGGGGCAGAGCAGAAGTTGCGCATCGTGATAATTGCTTGAGTATTTTGCGACAAGCCTTGCGGCAAGTTCTGACCTTTTTCCTTCATCAGATGGAAAGAAAAACCCATCTATTCCCCATTCATAGCTCATTTTAGTAACCTCTTCACACGCATCTCATCGTAGGTGACATGCATGTTCTTCTCCTGTGTAGGAATTACAAGCCCTTGTCTGCCATCCTTGACACGACGCAGATATTTGACTTGGGTGTAATAGAGGTCAGCCTCGCCGTTGCTCTTCGCCTTGCTGTAGTGAATTGCAAGGTTGCAGGCATCAAGCATAACCTCAAGTGGCGGAGTCTTCTCCTTCTGATTCTTGACAAAGACATATCCGCCGGGGAAGTCTCTGACGTGGAACCAGTAGTCGTTGCCTTTTGCTTGAGATCGCAGAAGTTTGTCATTTTCTTTCGAGTTTCTGCCTACTAGTATCTTAAAAATTCCAGATTGTA
The DNA here is from genome assembly GCA_016936615.1 of Spirochaetales bacterium. Lineage (GTDB taxonomy): Bacteria > Spirochaetota > Spirochaetia > JAFGXN01 > JAFGXN01 > JAFGXN01. The sequence goes on from JAFGXN010000091.1 coordinate 2,642, forward strand.
GCTGGAGTCCGACTATCTCTTCTTTTTTCTTGCCTGTTGTTGAGGGTGCAGGCTTGATCTGGTCTAGAATTTCTCGCAACAGGGCAATTTCCCTTGTTTCGGTGACAGCTTCAAGCTGCTCTTCGATTCCTTTTTTTCTAAGAAAAAGTCGCTCTAGCTCGTCAGCAAGAAATTCCTTCTTCGCCTTTAATTTAGAAGATTTTTTATAGTAAAAATCTGCATTTTCAATCAGTGAAAGCTCTGGATTCAGGGTAATTTTAACTTTTTCCCCAGTTTCCCAATCATCAAGCTCAACCTCTTTTGCAGCTTTAGGGATTGCGTAGATATTTGACTTGATCAGATCTCCGAGGTGTTTGAAACCTTCGCCATCTTCGCTGTTGTCAAGCGTTGCCTCAGCCTCTTTGATTGCATTGTTTGTGGAGGCAAGCTCCTTCTCAAGGTTGCGCAGGGCATTTGCTCGCATCTGTTCAAGCTTCTCTTCGTAGCCCTTCTGATAGTAAAAATCATCGACAAACTCGTTAAGCAGCTGCTCTCCGTGTTCTCTGACTGTAAAGACCTTGTTGCTTGGCTTCAAATCATCTGCTTCGGGGTTAAATACCCCGCCACTGACCTCATCACGTTGAGGCCGTCTGTAATTTACATCGAGAATATTAAAATCCTGATCGCAGACAATGATGTTTGCGTTGCTTGACCACAATCGGGCAAATATCAGGGTAGTTACATCGCCCTTGGTTACTGTTAGCTTTACAATTCGTTCCTGACCAATCTGTCTTGCCTCTGTTATCCTTCCGCCGTCGATGCGGGCACGAAGAAATTGGGCAAAACGTTGGAGTTTCACTTCTGATTTGTAGTTGTGGCTGGTATAATGTAGCCGTGTCGCCTTCGGATCTAGTGAGATTAGCAATTTTCTGCTATCACTTGGTCTGTAGATGTCTAGCAGAAGGGTTGCAAAGTTAGGTTGTCTGACTTTCTGGATAAATGCACCGCTAAGTTGGAGTTCTTCTAGAATTTTATCAATCTCTGCATAGTTTAATGACATTTTTTCCCCTATTTAAAGTCTGTAAGCCTATCAATCAAGGCTTGAATCTCTGCATCGGTTCCGATTGTAATTCGCACAAAGTCGTTGATTCGGTCGAGGTTGAAGTAGCGGACAAGTATTCCTTCGTCTTTGAGCCTCTGGTAGATCTCTTGACCGCTGATTCCTGGCTTTCGGGCAAAGATGAAGTTTGCGCTGGATTCCAGAGCCTCCCAGCCGTTGCTGTTCAGCCAGTTTGCAAGATAATCTCTAGTCTTGCAGATCTTCTGGTTTGTCTCCTGGAAATATGCCTTGTCATTCATTGCTGCAACTCCTGCAACCTCTGCGATTCTGTCAACTGGATATGAGTTGAAAGAGTTCTTCGCAGTGTTGAGTGCTGAAATCAGCTTTTTGCTGCCGATTGCATAACCGAGTCGCATTCCGGCAAGTGATCTGCTCTTGGAAAAAGTCTTGATTATCAGCAGATTCTCGAATCTGTCGATTAAGTCGTCTGCTCCGAGGTCGCAGAAGTCTACATATGCCTCATCTATGATGACAACTCTGTCACTTGGGAATCGCTCAAGCAGTTCGATTATCTTTGGCTTTGCTAGCCCCATTGCTGTCGGTGCGTTAGGGTTAGGGAAGATTAGCCCTGATGGATTAGGCTCGGCAAGGAAATCCTCTATATCGATAGAGAAGTCAGGTCGAGTTTGAATCTCTTTTTTTTCTATATTAAAAAAGTTACAATATACTGGATAGAAGCTGTAGCTTGGGTAAGGGTAGAGCAGAGTGCCGTTGTTTCTGTCAAAAAAAGCGTAGAATGCCAGCGCTAATATCTCGTCGCTTCCATTGCCGACAAAGATGTTTTCTCTTTTTTTTCCGTAAAAGTCGGCAATTGCCTGTTTCAGCTTGTTTGACTCAGGATCTGGATAGAGCTTGAGTGTCGCGACATCAAACTCACGGATTGCCTTCTCAACCATTGGCGATGGCGGGTAGGGGTTCTCATTTGTGTTGAGTTTGATATATTTCTTGTCCTGGGGCTGTTCCCCTGGAGTGTATGGCTTAAGTTGCATTATTCGTTGTGAAAACATATTTCCTCCTCTTATTTCAGAATTTTTTCCCAGCCCTTAATCTCATTTGCCAGGTAAAAAGATCCTGTAACTATTATTCCAATCTCTTCGTTTTTTTTCAAATCTTTTTTACAGAGTTCAAGAGCTTTCAGCGGTGAGGTCTCAAGGATAAGCCTCTTGCCGTAGCGTTTTCTGTATTTCTCGTAAATTTCTTCTGGATTGCTTTTTTTAAAAGTTCCAGGCCTAGTTATAATAATCTTTCTGCTGTGCCGGTGTATTATTCGCAGCATCTTCTTGTAGTTCTTCTCACTTGCGCAGCCAAAAATTGTGATAAACTTCCGTGACGGAAAATCCTCTCGTATTGTCTGGAAGAGGTGCTTTATTGATTTCTCTGTGTGGGAGCCATCAATGATAAGCAACGGCTTATGTGAGAGAATTTCGCATCTTCCGTGAAGATTGACCTCTTCTGCAGCCTTTCCGATTGCAAGATTGCTTATCTTAAGGTCTTTCTCTTTTGCAAGGTATCTGCATAGCGAGGCTGCAGTCAGAAAGTTGAGCAGTTGAATCTTTCCAGAGACTTCTAGCTTTATCATCAACTCTTCGCCATCATACAGCAGGATACTTCTTCGCCCATTGTTCGCCTTTTTCCCGATATTTGTTCTTCTATTTATGGAAAAAAGTTGAGAATTGCACTCTGCTGCTCTTTTTTTTATTACCTTTAAGGCCTTTCCCTGTGCTTGAGTGAATAGCGCAACCCCATCTTTGATAATCCCCGCCTTTTCGGTAGCGATTTCTTCTATAGTATTGCCAAGATACTCAGTATGTTCAAGCTCGATTGACGTGATAATTGTAGCAATTGGCTTACAGATATTTGTCGCATCAAGCCTTCCGCCTAGCCCTGTCTCTATTACTGCTAATCTACAGTTGTGCAACTGCATCATTACAAAGAACATCGCGGTCAGCAGCTCAAATACTGTCGGCACCATCTCTGCTTCAATCTCTTTGATTGCCAGACGCAGAATCTCGCCAGCTTTGACATAGCTTGCCTCTGGGAAGAAATCTCCAGCCAGGGTAATTCTTTCCCTGTAGTCGTAGAGGTGTGGTGAGGTAAAAAGTCCAACCTTGTAGCCTGCCTGCTTGAGTATCTCCGCTGTGAATCTAGCTGTTGAGCCTTTGCCTTTAGATCCAGCAATATGTATGGCATTGACATCGAGATGGGGATTGTCTAGCTTTTTGAGTAAAAAACTTATTCTGTCTAGGCGGTAGGTTCTATCGTCGTAGATTCCAGTCTGCTCAAGATTGTAGAAGCTCTGGATATATTCAAAGACTTCGACTGCGTTGTTGAAATTCAGGCTCATTTATTTTTTTCGCCTCTCAAGTTCAAGTGCTTTTGCGTGTGCATCAAAGCCCTCATATTCGGCTAGAACCTTAGCGTGTTTTGCTACCGGAACAAGCCCCTCTTCTGTCGTGTAGATTACTGATGAGTACTTAACGAAGTCACGGGCTGATACCCCGGAGAAGGTTCGAGCATTTGCTCCAGTTGGCAGAACTGCGTTAGCGCCGATTGAGTAATTTGCTACAGAGAAAGGTGTCTGTCCGAGAATAATCTCGCCTGCATTTCTGATCTTAGCCAAATCGGCGTGAGGGTCGGCTGTTGCTACCTGTAAGTGCTCTGTCGCAATCTCATTTGCCAAATCAAATGCCTCTTCCATCGTATCAGTTATGATAATTCCACCGTAATTGCTCATTACAGTCTCAACAAATTCTTTTCTTAGCGGGGTAAGTTGACTTGTATACTCTTCGATATATTTAGAAGCCTCGGCTGCTGTTTTCTCGCAGTTTGTAATAAGTAGGGCTGCTGAATCATTGCCGTGTTCTGCCTCTGTTATCAAATCCATAGCCAGAAGTCTAGGATTTGCGCTTGAGTCTGCTACAATTACAGATTCTGAAGGTCCTGCAGGAAGTCCAACATCTACTGTTCCATATAAAATTCGCTTCGCAGCAGTTACATATGCATTTCCAGGACCGCTAATCTTCGCGACCTTCTTTATTGTCTCTGTTCCAAATGTCAAAGCTGCAATTGCCTGAGCGCCGCCAACCTTGTATATCTCAGTAACGCCACATTGTCGCGCAGCATACAAGCAGGCTGGATCAAATTTCCCTTCGGAATTAGGTGGGCTAGTAAGGCAAATTTTCGGAACCCCAGCCACATTTGCTGGGACTGCCAACATATAAAGCATTGACGGGAATTTCCCCCTGCCCTGAGGCACATACAAGCCTACAGAATCCACCGGAGTCATCTTCTCTCCAGCAAAGACCCCAGGCATAATCTCAATAATTTCTGGTTGGCTCTCAAGCTGGTTCTGGTGAAATTTTTTCACATTAGCAATCGAAAAATCAATCGCCTCCTTAATCTCCTGAGGCACAAGAGCAATTCCCTCTTCAATCTCCTGATCGCTTACCTTAATTGTCTGGCTGGTTAACTCAGCCTTGTCATATTTTCTGGCAAGTTCAATCAGCGTAGCATCTCCGTGAGCCTTAACGCTATCGATAATCTCCTGCACACTCTGCATTATATTTGAAATATCAGTCTCTGACCGATTTAAAAAATTCCCTCTCTGCTGTGGAGTCAATTCCTTCCATTTTAAAAAATTTATCTTCATTTTTCTCTCCATAATAAGACTATACATATTTTTTTAAAAGCTGACAATGGATAGAATTAGAAAATTTAGGGATAGAAATTCTCTTTTATCTTTGCAATCCTTACATATGTTCATATAATTAAGTATGTGGCGTAGTCTATTATTTTGTGAGGATGGTGTGTATGAGTTATCAGCCAGAAAAAGTTATGATTGTCGGGGGTACTGGTTTTCTTGGTTTCTATTCTGCTTTGGAATTTTTGAAGAGGAGAATCCCTGTTAGCTCGGTTTCTATTCCTGATGTTGAGCTTGGAGAGTGGTTTCCTCCTCAGTTGCACATATTTAGTCAAAATTTTGATGTCTTTACTGCGAGTGAAGAGGATTTGTGTAATGTCTTTGATGGTTATGATGTTGTTGTCTATGCGGTAGGTCCTGATGATAGGATTACTCCTCCTGCACCTGCCTATGATTTTTTCTACGATAGGTTGGTCTCTCATTGTTCTATAGTTGCAAAGGCAGCTCGTAAGAGTGGGGTCAAGCGTCTGGTTGTGATGAACTCATATTTTACATATTTTAATAAGGTCTATCATGGGCAGCTAGCTCAGAATCATCCATATATTATGGCTCGTGTACTACAGGCTGCAGAATTTATTGCTGCAGGTGAGGCTGGGGAGATGGATGTAATGATCTTGCAGTTGCCATATATCTTTGGTTCAATGCCTGGTCGTGAGCCGTTGTGGAAGAAGGTCTTTCTTGATAGGTTTGCTAAGATGCCAGTTTTGCCATTTCCAGGTGGTGGTACTGTTATGATTCATGTTCGCGGGGTGGCTCAAGCTGTTGTTGCTGCGACAATAAATGGCGAACATGGTAAATTTTACCCAATTGGTTTGACAAATATGAAATTTAAGAAGATGATAGAGAGTATGTATGGTGTTCTTGGGATGAAAAAAAAGGTCTTAACTGTTGGCTCGAGATTTGCATCGCTTGGTGCTGAGTTTCTCAAACGTGCTGAGGCTAGACATGGTAGACAAGCTGGGCTTGATTATCCGAAGTTGATGAGTGATATCCAGTCAAAGGATTTTTACTACGATCAGGAGTTGATTGAAGAGGTTCAGCAATCGCTTGGCTTTGCCGAGCTTGATTTCGAGCCGGTGCCAAGTGTCGAAGAGGGAATTGTCTCGACAATGAAGGCTTGTTATCCCGAGCGATTTCCTGGTTCAGATCCTGCAGCCCAGTTTGCAGATGATTTAGCTGTAATCGATAAGGTTTGGATGCCAAAATAATTATACGGAGATGTATGTGAAAAAAAGAGTCTTACTTACTGGAGCCTCTGGTTCGATGGGAAGTGCTGTTCTAGAGGCTATCCTTTCAGATAAGGGCTTTGAAGTTGTTGTTTTGCTACGGCGTAAAAGAGTAAATGAGCGGTTAGCTAGGATTTTAACAAGAAAATATCACTCTTCTATTGAGATTGTCTTTGGAGACTTGTCAAATTATGATGATTGCATGGCTGTAGTTGATGGTGTTGATTATGTTGTTCATTGTGCAGCAATTATTCCTCCAGTCTCAGATCACAATCCTGATTTGGCTCTTTCCTCAAATTTGGGAGGTACTCGTAATCTAGTGAATGCTGCGAAGGCGAGTAAAAATTCAGAGAATATTAAGTTTATCAATATTGGTTCGGTTGCCGAGTATGGTCATCGAAGTTATCCTGCACATTGGGGCAGGGTTGGAGATCCTTTGTTAGTTTCGGCTTATGATTTTTATGCTACGACAAAGGTTAAAGCTGAACGTCACGTGGTTGAGTCTGGGCTTGAGTATTGGGTCTCGCTGCGACAGTCAGGTATCTTGTATGATGATATACTTTTTCATAATATGAATGATGGGCTGATGTTTCACACCCCTTGGAATTGCTTTATCGAGTGGGCAACTGCTCGTGATAGTGGGCGACTTATTCGTAATTTGTTGGTGCTTGACTCGACTGAGATGCTTGCTCCTGATTTCTGGAGAAAGTGTTATAATATTGGCAATGGCGAGGAGGCTCGCGTCACAGGATTTGAGACTCTTGATCGAGGGATGAATATGATGGGGCGAAGTGCAAAGGATATCTTTAAACCACAATGGAACGCCACTAGGAATTTTCACTGCTTCTGGTATCTTGATTCTGATAAGTTGAATGATTATCTCGGCTTTAGGAGTGAGAGCTTCGAAGCTTTGTTTGACCATTTGACAAAGAAATTCTGGTATTTTAAGCTGGGCAAGCCTTTCCCTAAGACTATAAGTAGGCTAGCTATACAGAGACTTTTTCATGATTCTAATGCGCCAATGTATTGGGTTAGCAAAAATATTGATGGGCGGATTAATGCATTTTACAAATCATGGGAAGATTACCAGAATATTCCTCGCTGCTGGAAAGATTATAAGTTGATCGAGTCAGCTTCTCTTAGAGATATAAGCTCTGCTCAGTTGCTGGATTTACGTGGAAAAACTGAAATCTCTGCTAGTGATATTGCTTTTATCAGAAATAATGAGTTTGACGGTCAGAATCGTGCTGTAATATTCAGCCATGGATATGATGAGAGCAAGGCGGATAGTCAGCTAGGGCTGGAGGATATGCAATCTGCAGCAGCATTCCGTGGAGGGAGATTAACCTCTTCGACAATGGTGGCTGGCGACCTTTACACAAAGCTTGAGTGGGAGTGTCATGATGGTCATAAATTTATGGCATCACCCTATGCAGTCCTTAAGGCTGGTTTCTGGTGTCCTGAGTGCTGCCAGCCTTCACCGTGGGATTTTGATCGCTTAGCAAAGAAGATTCCTTTCTACGCGCAGATCTGGTACAATTCCCACAGCGAAGATGAAGATAACGTCTTCGCGGAGGATTGTTACAAGGATATTCTGTAAAAGGAATATCCTTGCAATTTTGATAAATATATTGATTTATCTTACCAGTCGTACATATCCATTACTGCTTCGGGATTTTTTGATGCTGATACAGTTATAGCACCTAGTAGGACTATTATTGCAATTCCTATGGCGATACCAATTATTTGAAGAATTGTTACAACCATTCCGAGAATCATTCCAGTCCTTGTCTTGCTTCGTCCAGAAGGATCCATGATGTTCTTTTTCATCTTCTTTAGATCATTTGCTCCTAGAATCCAGGCGATTAGACCTGTTAATGGAACAAAGAAGGCAAGAATTCCAAGTATTAACACTGTCTGATCTCTGTGAGGTTTAAGCTCGCTATTTGATAGAGTTGTTTTTTTACTGTTAGCTTTAGATGTTGCAGGGGTTTTTTTACTCTCCGAACTCTTCGTAGTTTTAGCTTTTGAAGTTGTTGCCTTTTTTGCCCTAGCATCAGGTTTCTTGTAAGCGATTTTCTCAAATTTAAGTGTAGTGTCTATTCCAAATGCTGATAAAATAAGGAATAATCCAGAAAAGATGCAAAGGTAAAATCCGATTCCAGCACCTGCTAGTACATTGCCTACATCAATTAATGCGTAGATTAAGAAAGCGAAGGGTATTAGACCAGTGATGAAAGAGAAAATTCGAGTGTCTATCTTTTTTACAGATACATAGATTATCATATTTGCCAGCCCAGCAAGTGGAATCAGATACAATAAAAATGAAAGGTAGTATTTTGCGGGAAGCTTCGCCTTTGAGCCACCGCCAAGAAAGGCATTTGCCATGTCCACACCTGATGTAAAATTCTTTACTGCTTCTGGGATATTGTATCCTGAAAATGTTTTCATCCATCCAAGGCTAATCCATGGCAGAAAAAAACCAACAACTAATAGTAAAGAGAAAACAACACGAGGGTTTTTTAAATTAGTTTTTAGAAAATCAATAATTTTATCCATTTTAACTCCTATATTTTTTTTATCATTATAAGCTGATAGGCTAGAATTGTCTTAATCTTTTTCTTAAAAAAAGGAAAAAAAATCTTATTTTAAAATATTAATCGTTTTATTTATTCTTGGCAATTTCTATCTTCCATATTAAAATACAGATGGAGGTCAATATGAAAAAATTATCTTTAATTGTTTATTTTATATTTTTTACAAATTTATTATTTGCATATCAGAGTAATGATTTTGCAAATGGGGTTGTTCAAAGAGTCTTTGGTAGCGAGGTTGCTGAGGTCTTTGATTTTGAATATGATGCTACTTTGCAAGGAAATGATGCCTATAGTTTGAGTGTTGTCGGCGGGCAAGTTATTGTAAAAGGGAATTCCCCAGTGGCAATGTGCCGTGGTGCTTATGATTTTCTTAAAGATTGTGCTGATGGCATCTACACTTGGAGTGGTGTTACGGTTAATCGTCAGAAGCTGAAGAGTATAACTGGTCTTTCAAAAGAGGGAAGTTCACCTTTTATCTATCGATATTATTTTAACGTTGTAACTCACGGGTATACCACGCCATATTGGACCTGGGAGAGATGGGAGCAAGAGATTGACTGGATGGCTTTGCATGGAATAAATATGCCATTGTTGCCAGGAGCTACAGAGGCTATTTTGTACCGGACATTTCTTGAACTTGGGTTCTCGGAGTCTGAGGCTAAGGGGTTCTTTACTGGTCCTGCATATTTTCCATGGAATAGGATGGGTAATATTGCTGGGTGGAATAATCAGATGCCAGATTCCTATTTTCAGAAACAGGTTGAGTTGACACATAAAATCCTAGACAGATTGAGAGAGCTTGGGATGACTCCGATTATTCCAGCCTTTGCAGGGTTTGTTCCAGATTCAATCAATAAATATTATCCAGCGACGGTTACAAAATTAAAATGGGCAAATTTTTCAAAAGAAAATCAAGCAGCTCTTATTCTTCCGAGTACAAAGCAGAATCAGGAGTTGTTTATAAAGATTGGTAATCTTTACATCTCTGAGTGGGAGAAGGAGTTCGGGATTAATAAATACTATTTATCAGATACATTTAATGAGATGGATGTTCCTTTATCTTCAAATGAGGCTGAGGCTTTGCAACAGATGAATGAGTATGGAAATACAATCTATAAGTCAATTTCAGCAGCAAATCCTAATGCGGTGTGGACTATGCAGGGGTGGACCTTTCCTTTTCATAAAGATGATTTGGGACGAGTTGTATGGACTCCTGAGCGATTGTCTTCATTTGTTAGCTCAATCCCCGATGATAAGGTAATGTTTCTTGATTTGGCCAATGATTATAATGCACATTTTTAGAAAATTCCTTATTCTTGGCATACTTATAGTGGTTTTTTTGGAAAATCTTGGATTTACTCTACAATTCCAAATATGGGTGGAAAGGTTTCATATATTGGTGTATTAGATTTTTATGCAAAGGGTGTGGCTGAGGTTCTTAGCTATGAGAAAAAAGGAAATCTGATTGGTTATGGCTCTGCGCCTGAGGGTGTTGAGAATAATGAGATTGTTTATGAGTTAATTTTTGATGCGGCATGGGATTCTGATGCGATAGATCTTGATGAATGGATTGAAAAATATTGTTTACAGAAATATGGTTATTATGGCGAGGAGATGAAAGCTGCGATGGATCTGTTTCAGAGATCTTGTTATGGTGACTTTACTGATCATCCGAGATTCTGGTTCCAGTTCAGACCGTCTAAGCGATCTCAAGCTTCAGCGCACAGATCTCGTGAGTTTTTCGAGGCTGTTGAGAAATTCGCTGCGGCGAGTGATTCTTGTGATTCGCAACTCTATCAGAATGATCTAGTTGAGATGACTGCACAATATCTCGGTCTTGTAGCTGATAATATGATAAAAGATGCAAATCGAAAGATTGGACGATCTAGGCTTGAGGCTTACAATGAAATTTATACTCTTCTGTGTGAGATAGATGCTCTGCTTGCATCGCATCCTAATTTGCAGTTACAGAGGTGGGTCTCCTTTGCTAGGGCTTGGGGAGATAGTGAGCAGGAGAAAGCCTACTATGAGTCAGATGCGAAGCGATTAATCACAACTTGGGGACCAGGAGTTAATGAGTATGCTGCGAAGTTGTGGTCAGGGTTGGTCAAAGATTATTATGCAGCTAGACTTTTGAACGATGCCCAGTCTAGAAAAAAGTGGCAGAAATTTGACATTTTGAGTTGGGAGGAGAATTGGATAAATTCAGTTTGGAAAAACAGCTCAAAACCCTACAGTAACCCGGTTGCTGCGTCGAAAGAGCTTCTTGAAAAATATAGAAAATATGCATATTAGCTAAAACAGAACTAGCCTCTCTGTGTTTGAGAGGCTAGTTACAGTTTGTTCAATTTTCTAGAAATATTTTAAAGCATTTACCATGCTACTCCTACAATGTAACATTTGCTTTTGTTCGTTGTATTTGTTACAATGAAGTTATATGGATCGGTTGTCCATAATAATCCATAAGCTACATATGTTTCGTCGTTATAGACAGTCCATTCTGATGCATTGTAAGAATTAAGAGTTCCTGAACTATATGATGCACTCCAAAAATTCTCAGTTTCTTCTGCATCATTTGCAACTGAGCTATATGATGTGCGAAGCTTTGATGCAGTAAAGTTTGTGAAGCTATCTGCAATTACATGACCTGTTCTTACTGTTACCTTTAAATCTGTGGGGATATTGAAATTTGATTTCATGTTTGCTATGCAATCTTCTTCAGTAATAGAGAGGAATGCTCGAACATTATTGTATCCTTCCGGCATATTCGGGTCATTTCTAAGCATGTTATCGATGAAATCTCTAGTTGAAATTGTGTCTGGTTTGTCTTTTGCAAAGTTAGAGAGGTATGTCTGTGAAGATATGAACATTATTATTGATTTTATATTTTTCACTTCAACAGTTGCTTCTGCTACAATTTCACCTTCTGCCGAGATTGCTCTGATTATTATAGGTATATTTGTGGTTCTATTGTTGGCGCTTTCTATAATCAGCGAAGAGTCGTTTACAGTGCATTTTATATATTGAGAGACTCGTGCATCGCTAAGCTGGCACCAATCAGTAACACCTAGCCCAGTTATTCCAGCTTTCCATCGCACTTCTTTGATTGTCGCATTTGATGGTGTGAAATTTACATTTAACACAGTGCTCATATTATCTTTTGTTAGAACAATTTCTGTCTTGTCTAGTGCGAATCCTGTTACTTCTGAGTAGTTTGGGTATAGATCTTTTGAGATACCCAGTCCGAGAAGTGAGTTTTTAGCTGAGCATCTTTGCTCTGTTTCATTTAGCCAAGCTTTTTCAAATCCATAAAGGCTTCCGATTGTTGCCTTTTCTTCATCTGTGTTCGATGTCCAGCTTTTTCCTGTAGCATTGCTTACACGGCCAAATGCATCACTTCCACTCCAAAATGTTCCTCCTGGTCCGTATGGTATGACAGGCACTGATACTTCCTGTAGATTTATATTTAAGCCATCGATAAAATCTCCCCAGTTATCAGCAACCTTGTATAGAACTGTTTTCCCTGAATCATCTTTGGCTTGAGCAAAAATTGGAATATCACTAGGGTAGTTGTAGTTTTTAACCATATTCTTTATGCAATCTTTCTTGTCAAAAGAGATTAGTGCATGAATATTGTAGAGGCCGGTGGGAGCGCCTTTAGTTACGAGCCCATCAACATTTTTTCTACTTCCAAAATCAGGAAGAACTCTTTCTGTCGCAAACATAATCAAGTGTGTCGGGTTTACTTTTATCTTCCATGAAGCACAAAGCACATTGTCTGTGTAGGTTGCCTTTATTTCTGCAATACCTGGAGCAACTCCAGTAACTGTGCCATCCTGGGAGACTGTTGCAATCGTTTCATCTGAGCTACTCCATGTGATTTCGCCTTCTAGCGAATCAATCTCATCAATATTTATCTCTAGGCCTGATGCTTCCCCTGTTTTGATAACTATATCTCCTGCTGAGATATTAAGACCATTGTCAGTTATTACAGATAGCGGATCTTTGCAACCGAGAATCGTAGATATACTCGCTAGTGCAATAAGTGTGTAAAGTTTAATTTTATTCATTTTACCTCCAAAGTACGAACAGTTTAAATATAAAGATGTCTTCTAAAAAATACTTTTGCAATCAGGAGTTATTATTTTTCAAAAAGGATTAATTTTTTCTTAAAATACTTCTCTGGTGCTTGCCTAGAGGAAAAAAAGCGTGTAACTTATATTTGTATCGTTAAGAATGTTGTTAACGATGCGTTTTGTAGGGGGATTTGTGGAAAAATATATACTTGAGGATCTATCTTTTTCGGTAGACAATTCAAATTATTCGACTTTGGAGAGATTTGATACTCCAGGTTATAGGGGTTTTACGAAGATAATAAACCTGAAGCGAGGAGTAAAGGTTATAAATAGAAGGCTTATCTGTAGAGAGGATCTTTTGGTTAATTATAACAACCCTCTTCCTTCTGAGACTACTGTTGGAGCGATTTCGCTTCAAGGGACTTCAGAGTCTAAGCTTTATGATATAAAAACAGATTTGATTCATAAATCAAATACAGTTTTTTGGGGGAATGTCCCTAACGAGAGTTGTGCTTCGTTTTTTCCTCGAGAAAAAAGCCTGAGCATTTTGTATATCTCTGTTTCAGAGTCTTTTTTTAGAGAGTATGAGTTCCTAACGGAAAAATTTTCAGATAACCAGCTGCTTAAGGTTTTCTCTGGACAATATCATGGTATTCACTCTACGGGAAGGATTCCTATTCACGCAAACAAGGCCTTAGAGCAGATTTTGGAGTTGCCACTGAATACTCCTGCAGATTGGTTGTTGATGGAGTCTGCGTTGCTGAATATACTTGCTAGTGGGTTAAACTATTTTTCAACAAGGGAAGGTTCGGAACTAAAGTTAACAAAAGATGAGATAGAGCGGTTACATTTTGCGCGAGAGCAACTTCTCCTAGATTTTGAGAATCCTCCATCGATAATGGAGCTTTCTAAGATTGCCGGAATGAATGATTTTAAACTTAAAAAAGCATTTAAACAGATATTTGGCTTACCAATTTATGAATATCTGAAGCGATATCGCTTTGATCAGGCTAAAAGATTATTGACATTCTCAGATCTTTCGATTACTGAGATTGCTTTCCGGTCTGGTTACTCTAACCCTGGGGCTTTTGCTACATCTTTTAAAAAAGATACAGCTTTTTCCCCAAAAGAGTATAGAGATATCTTCGCGCGGCGTCTCTACTCAGCTGAAGGTCTGGCTATTTAAATGAGATGAAAAAATTGTTGTCGGAGTACTCAACTCTCACAAGGGAGAGATCACCTGGCGTGGTTAGTCCTCCATAGATTGTTCCTTTTTCCATATCTCTAGAAAAAGGGGTTGTACTGTGTATGATTGCTTTTCCTTTGTTTAAGTCAAGTTCTGTAAGCTTAAATTCTCCGCAAGTATCAGACTCTCCCCTGACCATGTTTGAGTAGCCGTTTGAATCTTTTTGAAAATTTAAATAATCAATTCCTGATTTAATTACAGATTTTCCACTTTCATTCTCTATCCAGAACTTTATCATTTCCTCTCCAATCATTTCAAAGACAGGAGCTGGATTGTCAAAGTTTTTGTAGATTGTTTCTTCAAGATTTTTAAACAACTGGTAGGGATACCATCCTTGAGGGTCAATCTGCTCTGTTTGGCTTATATCATCTTTGTTTCCAAAAAAATTAAGATTAACACAAGCTATTTTAAACGATAATATAGTAATTCCTGATACTTCCATTCTATTCCTCTTCAATATTATATTATATTTTCTGAGGATATAAAGGTTAAAAATTGAAAAAAGATGTTATTTTGAATTTTTACTTATTAAAAGAAAATTATATCTTGAATTTTTTACAAAGTAGGGTTAATAATAGATATAATGATAAATCAAATTAGAAATTTTTATTCTGATTATTTCTCTCGAAATGGTTTAAATCCCTTGCTAGGAGAGATTTTTGGAATTCTGCTTACACGAGAGGCGCCTATCTCCCTTTCTAACGTTGCAAAGGAGCTAAATCTTTCGAAGGCTGCAATAAGTGTTCAAATTCGAATTCTTCTTCGCATGGGATACTGTCGAAAGCTTCCGCGGTCAAGTGACCGTATGGATTATTATGTTGTAAACGAGAGCCATATCGAGGCTGTACTTGCTAATAATATTCGGATAAAAAAATTTCAACTAGAAGAATTGAGTAGGATTTGTAAAAGCAGCCCAGAATCTCTTTCTCCTCTAATTCTTGACCGACTTTCGCGGATAAAGCAATTCAGGGAGCTAGAATGTCAAATGGAAGAAAATCTTTTAGACGAAGCTAGGCAACTTTTCCTAAAAAAATGAAGATTTTTTTAGCTTCTTCGAATCGTAGAAGGGGTCTCTGTAGGCTCAAGGGTCACCTTGCAATTACATAATAAGTGTTTCTTCCCTGGTCTTTTTTCTGAATGTAATTTTTTTCAACCATCTCTTTTAAGATTCTTCTTGCCCTTGCTTCTTTCACTTCTAACAATTTTTCTACTTTCCGTGAAACAATTTTATTGTGCTTTTCTATGTATTCGATAATTATTCTTTCTTGTTCCGATACATTTATTGTGTTTTTCCGATACTTTCCGATACTTTCCGATACTTTCCGATACTTTCCGATACTTTCCGATACTTTCCTATGTTTTCTGCTATTGTGTCGTTCTCCAAAACACAATCTCTAAAAAATCTTACTCCAACGAAATCGCCACTCTCTTCAATGATTGGTTCTTCCAGATCTTGTTCTAGGCACGCTGATTTTATTTTATTTATTCCGCTTCCCCATTGTTCAATATAACTGAGTTCTTTAAAGACCCTAGCAATAACTCTATTTCTAATTTCAGACTTGCCACTAAAAAGGTCTTCATTTGTTAGTCCATTTGGCAAACCTCCAGGCGATACGATTTCCAATCTATCATCATATATTGCGATTTTAATATTTCTTCCAAGATTAGAATAATCCCTGTGGACAAATGCATTTACTAAGGCTTCCCTGATTGCAACTTGCGGGATCTCATAGGTATCAATTCTTTGCAGTCCTATAATTTCTCCTCTTAAGTTTGTATGGTTTTGTATAAATCCCTCTATATTTTCAAGTTGAGTAAATAAATTCCCTGAATATTCTTTTTTGTCAATGAAAATATTCATGTTTTTCCCTTTAAACCTACTACACATCGCGACAGCGTTTTCTGTCATGCCAAGTAAGATTAAAAGCCCATTTGTCGGATATATCTTATTATTTTCTTCTTTTATAAGTTTCAGTAATAGTAGTTTTTCTTTTGTTAATTCTTTTCCGACCTTCTCAAATCTTTTGTTCAAAATCTCTAACTCTAAATTTTCAAACTCAATTTCAAAATTCGCCTCTTCGTCAAACGAGATATTTACCCTTTGTCGTTCAAGATTTTTATCCATTTTGAACCTCACCCAGAACTTTTTTACATCACTGCTTTTTCCACTATCAATATTATACCATAAAATTATCATATTTTTATATTGTTTTCGTCTTGCTTTCGCAAAATTCAAGTTTATCGTCAAGAATATTACTAGAAAGATTCGTGACAATCCTTAATAATAGTAGGAAAAAAAGAATCTACACCATTCTCCAGTAATTTACTTGAATATTTGTTCATATTTTAGTAGTATATTTATAGAAAAATTAGGAGATATTATGTTTAAGGATTCTATGCGGAAAATTTTTGTTGTAGCAGTGGCTATTCTTGTTATTGCTTTGTCGGGATGTGATCCTGATGATTTATTGAAAAAAACTACATATACTGTTGAGTTTAAACTTGATGGTGGAGTTAGAACTGGTGGCGGTGAGTTAACTCAGACGATAGAGCATGGCGAAAGTGCTGTAGCACCTGTGGTTACTAGGAGTGGTTACAGCTTTGATACATGGGATAAGGAATTTACAAATATAACAAGTGATATCACTGTGAAGGCTTTATGGTCGACAACCCAAACTTTCACAGGTTCTGATTTATCATTTAATATGAAATTAGTGCCAGTACCAAGTGGCGGGATAACCTTCCCAACAGGGATTTCTGATAATGGTACAGCAAGTGTGGATTATGTCTATCAAGTAGGGGAGACTCTAGTTACATGGAAGCTGTGGAAGAGTGTCTATGATTGGGCAACAAGTAGTGATAGGGGAACTGATATGTATCATTTCCAAAATCCAGGAAGAATGGGATCTCATGATTCTGGAGAAGAGTTGCAATACATGACAGAGCTACATCCAGTAACTAGAGTGTCGTGGCGAGATAGTATGGTGTGGTGTAATGCAGTAACAGAGTGGTATAATGTAATGACTGGGTCTAATTTAGAACCTGTGTATAGATATAATGGTAATATAGTCAGAGATTCAAGAGGAGCAAATTTTACCGCTTGTGATAATGTAGTTGCTACCAACAATAATGGCTTCAGGTTACCAACCTTCGAGGAGTGGGAGTTAGTCGCAAGGTGGCGAACTAATAGTACAAATACAGTATCAGGTTATAGTAATCCATGGTTCACTAAGGGCGATTCATCAAGTGGGGCGACCGCGAATAATGAAGATTCCTCAGCAAATGGTGAAGTAGCTTGGTTTATGGATAATAGTAGCGATAGTACTCAGCCAGTAGCGACAAAGCAAGCCAATTGTTTGGGAATATATGATATGTCAGGAAATGTTTTTGAGTTGTCGTTTACTAAGAGCGGTTCTTCCCGTCAGCTATGCGGTGGTAGCTGGAACAGCAACGGCATCCTCTTGCAGATAGGCTACGTTTACACCATTATCCCCGTCTTCGTGGACAACTACTTCGGTTTCCGTCTTTTTAGGACCCCGTAAAATTTTTTCTTAGTAATTCAGGCTCTGGCTTCGTGCTGGAGCTTTTTTTAATCTTTCTACAGCAAATCATATAGTTTTTTGTTGATGAAAATCTTTTCTTTTCATGGAAACTTTGATTAAAGTATGCCTATTTCTTCGAGCTGAGCTAGATATTTGCTTGCTGTCTTGCGCTGTGCAATATTGTTGCCTATAAGAAAATCAATCTTAGTGTATTGTTTACGAAAAGCAACTCTATATGAATAGCGTATCATGGTCATTTATTTCTTATCTGCTTGTCCTCCTGGCAGTGCACTGCATTGTTCAATCTATTTTACTTTTTTTCTACGTTATTAATTTATCTCGCACTGCCCACGTCGGACGGATTAGTTCATTCTGAACTAATCCCGATTGTCCTGCTTAGCAGTACCTGCTGGCAATGCTACGCATTGCCCTCGCAGGGGTTGAGGTGTACCTCAACCTCTTCGTGTCTTCGTGCCCTTCGTGCGAGACTCTTCCTCTTCTTTATGCCTTCGTGTGAGACCTTCTTCTCCCTATCAATCCG